>JBCCBB010000156.1:0-3601 GCA_039814545.1 Pseudomonadota bacterium | reverse complement strand
CATCTGTCTGCATCGTGTGCAGCAGGAACGCGGGTTCGTTTTCGTCGCCGTCGAGTGCCGGGAACTGGGGCTTACCCTCATCAAGCAGAATGGCAACGGATTGGCGCTGACGCGTCGAGCTGAATACCAGTCGACCATCCGGCAGGAAGCGCGGCGCAATATCATGGCCCGCCTCAGCCGTGATGTCGGAGGCAATGACACGACGGAGCGTATCGGTGGGGATATCGTATTCCCAAATGTTCCAGGTGACCTGCTCTTCTTCGTCGGCATCAGGGTCGAACGGGTAACGCATCGCGAACGCCACTTTTGTGGCGTCGAATGACACGCTGACGTCGCGAATGTCTGCGAGCTCCATCGTGAACTCGCCCGTGAGATTCACATCGGGCGTACTCGGCGAAGCGCGGTCGCGGAAGAACAACTCCGCGCCCGGGTTGAAAGAGAGCACCTCTCGGATGTCCTCTTCCAGCAAGACGCCGTCGTCGTCCACGGGGATCGGTCGTTTGACATAAACAATCGGGAACTCGAGCGCGACCGGATCCGGCGCTTGCCCGGAGCCGAAGCCCACCGCATCGCCATCACCACCCGAATTACATCCCACCAGGACTGCGAGTGCTGACGCCACTGCTATCGAGCGGACACAGGTTGTAGTGCTTTTTGTCACCGCTACCGCTTTATCCATCACAACACCTCGATGCACGCATCGTGGCGTCGTCTCTGCGGCGGGTACTCCCGGGAGTTCCGCGCCGACCTATGCCAATTGAACGTAACGGCATGGTGACGATCGCCCGTCGTGCATTCTGTTAACAACTTCACAGTTCGTCTGCGGCACGGGTCGCCAGTCGTCGGAACTGTGCGCTCTACCCGACCGGGATTCTCATCACGCTGAAGGGCAGGCACGGCGCGAGTATAGAAATCAGAATCGGCGCTCGTAATGTCTCGAAATGACGACAACGGGTTTGCGTCGCGACCGGTGCCACCGACACGGCGCACGACACCTGCGCAGAAAACCAAGACAACACAGGGTTTGTGGGCAAACACGCCTTTTCACCGTCGTTAAGGCACCTGCAAAAAGCCTGGACCGGTTTTTGTGAACTGGCGCACGCGGACCTCACCAAACCCCCGGTGCCAATGCGCGGCACCCCTGTCTCGTTCTCGCGACAAAAATTTTTTTCAACAAAAACAAATACTTGAGCGACCGGTGTTTACCTGCTGTCCCAAGCTCCCGACAAGCGCTTTACATATCGTTGCAGGCTGCGACACCCCACAATTTTTGCTAAGTCGCTGATTTGAAAAGCGCCGCTCAAGTTGTGACCCAAGAGCGGCAAGTGCTGGCACGCCGATTGCACCAACCCCCGTGTATCGAACCGCCAAGGGCTGCCCGTTGTGGGTGGCACGCCACACCAACTTCGGGATTGTGAGCGTGATCACTGCAAGTCTCGTGAAGTGCGATCAGACTTTTGCAGAGCTCAAAGAGGGACGCGATACAGCGCTTCTTGAAGCGTTGTTGAAGACAGAACCAATGAGGTCACAGCCGTAGTGCAGCAATACGGCAATCGGTCAAAGCAGGGTCAAGATGAAGACATCGACGATTACAAAAACAGCACGGCTTGGGGTCGCAGGATTGACGCTCGCGTTAACTGTGGGCAGCGCGTTTGCCGGTCCGCGTGAGCAGGCCAAGCGCATTCACGACCGTCTTGCGGGTGTTCCCCCAACGGCGTCCGTACTCGACGCCATGGAAGCTCAAATCGCGGGCGGCAATGCCATCGCGGCAGCCGAGACGGCGATGGAGAACAGCGCGTTCTACAGCGTGACGCTCAAGAACTGGGCGACGCCGTGGACGAACCGCGATGGCGACATTTTCGCCCCGCTCAACGACTACACAGCCACAGTGATCGGGATGGTCAGAGATGACGTGCCCTTTAATGAAGTGCTGTTCGGCGACCATCTCTACGTCGGCGCCAACGGCCTTGGGGTCCCAGGCTACTCGATGACCAACAATGATCACTACGAGGCGCTCGAACAGAACGCCATCGATCTCAAAGACAATCTCGTTGCGAGCACGCAATCGGCACAAACCGACTTGCCGGCCACGGCGACCGCGGGCGTCATGACCACACGCGCCGCTGCAGAAGCCTTCTTTATCGCGGGTACCAACCGCGCGATGCTGCGTTTCACCCTTATGAACCACCTGTGCCGCGACCTCGAGCAGGTCGCTGACGTGACACGTCCGCCGGATCGCATCCGCCAGGACGTCACGCGCAGCCCAGGCGGTGACAGCCGCCTGTTCCTGAGCAACTGCATCAGCTGCCACAGCGGGATGGATCCGCTGGCGCAGGCGTTTGCGTACTACAACTACAACGAGGAAACGGGTCGGATCGAATACACCCAGGGTGCGGTCCATCCGAAGTACTTCAACAACGACACGAACTTCGCATTCGGCTTCCGTACGCCCGATGACGCCTGGTCCAACTACTGGCGTGATGGGCGTAACGCACTGCTGGGCTGGGACAACAGCCAGCCCGGCTCCGGCGCCGGCGCGAAGTCTCTGGGCATGGAACTGGCAGGCAGCCAGGCCTTCGCCCAGTGCCAGGTCGAAAAAGTATTCGAGAACGTGTGCCTGCGTGAGCCCGGCGATGCCGCGGATCGCGCGCAGGTCGACGCGATGACGGCGTCGTTCGTAGGCAGCAACTATCGGTTGAAGCAGACCTTCGCCGAAGCAGCCACCTACTGCATGGGCGACTGAGGACACGATCATGACGACAAAAACTAAAGTTCATACCGTGGCCCGTATTGGCGGCCTCCTGGCTGTTGTCGCTTTGATCAGCGCCTGCTCCGGTGGCGGTGCAGAAACCCAGGTCAACCCGGTGACGTCCGTTCCCGACACCACGGGTTACAACGGCCCGGCGCCGCTCACGGCAGACGTCCAGGCATTCCAGATCAACCTCTGGAGCAACATCCAGTCCGAAGCCGGCTGTGGCGCTTGCCACGGCGCTGGCGGACAGGCCCCGACCTTCGCGCGTGTTGACGACATCAACCTCGCCTACGACGCGGCCAACACGGCTGTTGATCTGGGCGCTCCCGGTGACTCGTTGCTCGTGACCAAAGTCGCCGGTGGCCACAACTGCTGGTCCGGCAGTGACGCGGTCTGCGGTGACCTCATGGAAACCTGGATTCAGGGTTGGGCAGGCGAGCTCGTCGCCGGCGGTGGCCGCACGATCGAGCTGGCCGCGCCGCCGATTTACGATCCGGGCGCGAGCCGAAACTTCCCGAGCGACTCTGGTCTGTTCGCGACCACGGTGTACCCGATCACGCAGACCTATTGCTCTGGCTGCCATCAGTCGGGCGCACAGTTTGCGCAGGCCCCGTTCCTTGCGGAAAACGACGTAGAAGTGGCGTATGAGGCCGCGCGACCGAAGATTCTGCTTAACGACCCGCAGAACTCGCGTCTCGTGCTGCGTCTGCAAAACGAATTCCACAACTGCTGGAGCGGCAACTGCGCCGCCGACGCCGCTGCCATGCAGACGGCCATCGAGGCTATGGCCAATGCCATTACGCCCACGGCAGTTGATCCGAGCCTGACCTTCAGTAAAGCGCTGACGCT
>JBCCBB010000081.1:0-12640 GCA_039814545.1 Pseudomonadota bacterium | reverse complement strand
TATGCCGATCCTCGTCGACGAGACGCAGCTCATCGGTGAGGCGCTCGAGCTCGATCGCAGCGGCGAAGTGCTCGTGATTGACCCGCGCAACTGGGAGGTCGCCTACCGCGGCCCGCTGAGCGACCGTGTGGGTTACGAGACGCAGAAGAAAGTGGCGACCGAGACCTACCTGGCGGATGCGCTCGACAGCGTCATCGCTGGTGAGCCCGTCGCAGAGTCGCGACGCGACGCCGTCGGTTGCATCATCAACTTCCCCGAACGTGAGCGCGTTGCCGAGCACGCCAAGATCAGCTATTCGGAGACGATCGCACCGCTGCTGCAGGAACGCTGCACGGCCTGCCACCGACCGGGTGGTATCGGTCCCTGGGCCATGACCAGCTACGAGATGATTCGCGGTTTCGCGCCGATGATTCGCGAGGTTGTGCGCACGCGTCGCATGCCGCCCTGGGAGGTCGCGACCGACCTGCCGGAAATCCATGCCGCGCGTGCTTTGACCGCCGACGAAAAGCGCACGCTCATCCACTGGATTGAGGCAGGCGCCCCGCGTGGCGACGGCCCTGATCCGCTCAAGAACACGGCGCCGGTACCTGATGCCTGGCCGCTGGGCGAACCTGACCTCGTGGTTACGGCGCCCGCCTTTACGGTGCCCGCCACCGGGATCGTGGACTACCAATTCCCGGCCGTTCCGAACCCGCTCGAGAACGACGTCTGGGTTCGCGCCGTAAGCATCAAGCCTGGCAATGGCAAGGTGGTGCACCATGTCCTAATCGGCACGACCGAAGAGGTCATTCCCGATGGTGATGAGGATCGACTCGATGCCGTCTTCTCGAACTACCTCATGGGGTACGCCCCGGGTGCCGAAAGCTACGTCTACCCCGAAGGCACAGGCGTACTTGTGAAGCAGGGTGGCCAAATTCACCTGCAGATGCACTACACGCCCTACGGCGTAGCGGCGACCGACGAAACGCAGGTCGCACTGTACTTCCACGACGAGGCGCCCAAACACCACCTGCGCCAACAGGTCGTCATGGGCTGGGACATTGCGATTCCGCCGGGCGAGGCGCGCCACCAGGAAACGGCGTACTTCCAGTTTGACCGCGAGGCCGAGATCTACAGCCTGTTCCCGCACGCGCATTACCGCGGCCACTCGACGCGCTTTGACATCGAGTACCCCGACGGCAAGCGCGAGCCGCTCCTGCACGTGCCGCGTTACGACTTCAATTGGCAACACACTTACACGTTGGCCGAGCCGCTGACTGTGCCAGCGGGTTCGCGCATCGTGCACACCTCCGTTTACGACAACAGCGCGCGCAACCCGGCCAACCCGGACCCTGAGCGGACCGTACCCTGGGGCCTGCAGTCGCACGACGAAATGCTCTACGGTGGCTTTTTCTTTCGCTGGACCGAAGGCACGGCGGCAGAGCCCGCGCACGACCAGGTGGCGTTCGAGATCAACCAGTTCTTTGGTGCGCTCGACGATAACTTCGACGGCGTGATGCAGCAGGACGAAATGCCGGGGCGCATGGGCGAAGCCTTCGGCGAAGGTCGCTTTGATGCGTTCAATGCAGACAAAGACGACGGACTGAGTCCGGCCGAATACCGCGCCTACGTGGAGTACCGTCGCAAGCAGCGCGCACAGCAGGCGGCCGCGGGCGACTAGAACCCGCGCTTCGCCTCGAACGAGATCTGCAGCCCGCTGTCGATGTCCGGGCCGCTTTCGAGCGGCTTCGCAAAGTCCAGGTGGAACACGGTGTTGTTGTTGCCGCGCGTATTGCCCAGCCGCAGGCCGATGCCGACGTCGGCCAGCCAGCGGCTGTCTTCGAGGCCCGTCACATCTTCGCCCCAGGTGCGCCCGACATCGGCGAACACCGCGCCGCCCACGCGGAACAGGCGCCACGGGAACCAGTCTGTGAAGAAGCGTTGTTCGATCGTGAACAGAGCGCTCGCATCACCGTTTCCAAACGCGCGGTCGTAGCCGCGAAGACCGGTTCTGCCGCCCAGAACGATCGGGCGATCCACATCGAGGTTTTTTCCGAGTTCGATGCGCGTGCCGACGAAAGCGGATCGTCTCGCGGACTGGCGGCGCACATAGCGCGCATCGATGCGCGCGCGACCGTTTCGAACCGTGCCCGACTCGAGGCGACCGCTCAATCGGCCTGACAGCGTCAGCAACGACTTCGAAGGATCACCGTAGTTCGTGGTGCCCGCTGCATTGACGATGAAGGCGCTGCGATCCGCGCCGATACTAGCCCCGGCATAGCCGAGGCTCAGCGACACACTCCGACCCAGGAACAGGTCCTCGGTCTGCATGATCTGATTGAAGTTCTGGACCTTTTCGAAGCGGTCCTCGACACGCTCGACGCTGACAAACGGGTAACGCAAATCCCGGTCCTTCGGAATGCGCGGGGTCGGCGGTTCGTCTTCCGGGACGTCGAAACGGTTGTCGCTGACGACGACGCCAAACCGGTAGCGCGTGGTCCACCCGTCAACGAGTCCGTTCGAAACACCCCACCAGGCGTTTAGCCGGCGCTCGTCCTGGCGGAATCGGCCCACCTCGGTGCCGCGAGAAAACAGTGGTTCTTCGCGGTCTTCGGTTAAGACATCAAAACCCCAGCTCCGACGCGACTGGAGAGAGTAAAACGGTTGCGCGACGCGGAATCGCTGGGCCTCCCCGTCGTCGCTGTCGCGGTAGCGCAGATCGAGTGCAATCCAGGTGCGCCCGACGTTGCGGTCCGAGAAGGCGAAGTTGGTTGAGCTGCGGTCGTCGTCCCGGCGACGCGACACCGTGACGGCGCTTCCCGTGCCCAGAATGTTGTCTTCCTCGAGACCGAGCGTCCAGCGCGTCTCACCGCCGCTGCGCGACAGTGCGATTTCGGGGAACAGGGTCCAGTTGTCACGCGTCTCGACAAGTAAATCGGCGCGGCCGTCCTCGATACGCAGCACACGGATGCTGGCGTCGAAAATAAACGGGTTACTGCGCAGCAGCCGTTCCGATTCTTCGATATTCTGCGCCACGATCGGGTCGCCGGGCTCGAACAGGAGCTGCGAGCGAATGGCCGAGGGTCGCGTCGTGATGTGGATGCGATTGGCAAAGCGGTACAGGCGCTTGTTCTCGCCGGGCTTGCTCGTATCGAAGATGTTGTTGATCGAGAGTGTGATCTCGCCCACCGCGATGCCCTCGGCTTCCAGTTGGGCAAACCGGGCGCGCGTGTCTTCAGTGGCCTGCGCAGGCGATGCCGCGAAGACCCCGGCGAGGAGCAGGGCGAGCATTAACAGCAGAGGCCGGCGCGCCGTGCGCTGGGCGCGATGACGAAGGGTTGGGGGCGTCATGGGCCAAGAGTGCCGGGCACTGCGTGTGATCGCAACGACCGACACGGCAGGTTCCTGAATCTGCGCGGATTTTGTCTGCGAATACGCGTCTGCCATGACCAATTTGCAACCTGACAGCACCGTTGACGACTACGAGGTCGCGCACTACACCAAGCTCGCTGAGACCTGGTGGGACATGGACGGCCCGTTTTGGCCGCTGCACACGCTGAATGCGCTGCGCGTGACCTACATCCGGGATCAGCTTTGCGCGCGGTTAGGTCGGGACGCGTCGGACGCCGAACCACTTGAAGGCGTCAACGTACTCGACGTCGGATGCGGCGGCGGCATTCTCTCGGAGTCGATGGCGCATTTGGGCGCCAGCGTCACCGGCATTGATATCGTGGAGAAGAACATCGGCATCGCGAGCCTGCACGCCCGCGAGTCCGGCCTCACCATCGACTACCAGCAACGCACGGCGTCATCGCTCGGCGAGACGGGTGCGCAATTCGACGTCGTGCTCAACATGGAGGTGGTCGAGCACGTGGCTGACCTCGATGCGTTTATGCGCGACTGCGGCAAGCTCGTGCGGCCGGGCGGTAGCCAGTTCGTGGCGACCATCAACCGCAACCCGCTGGCCTGGTTTGTCGCCATTTTCGGCGCCGAGTACGTGTTGCGCTGGCTGCCCCGCGGCACACACCGCTACCGCATGCTGCGCAAGCCTGCCGAGTTGCAGGCCTGCCTGGCGCGCGATGACTTTGAGCTTGCCGACCTCACTGGGGTTCGCGTGAATCCGCTGTCGCGCACGATGGCGCTGACCTCAATGACCGCGATCAACTACATGCTGCTCGCACACAAGCGTTGATGTCGTTTATTCGGCGAGCGTGCAGCTCGTCTGCATCCATCGCAGGTTGATCGCCAGCCGCGTCGCGCTAGGTTCGCCCCAGGCGTAGCTGGCAGCCGAGGTTTCCTCGCCACGGTAGACGTAGAGTACGAGCGAGTCGCGGTTCGTGCCCGTGGGCCAGGCGACGTTGCGAATCTTGATACCGACGCGTTGTGGCTTCGGCTCGTCCGTGTCGACCCAGGCGCGGCCGCCCTGGTCGGGGAGTATGAGCTGGCTTTCAAAATGCCAGTTCTCACCGTCACGCTTCGGAATCGCGAGCCAGCATTGGAACGAGCGCGAGCGTCGTAGAACGTAGGGCAGGTCGACGGTGGATTCGTTGTCAATGCTGGCCGTTGGTATCTGCAGCTCGCTGTCCGCAATGAGCCAGGCCGCACCGTTGGCCTCGTCACAGTCTTCACCTGACACCCGGCCTTCAAACTGCCCAGCGCGTCGCAGCCAAATCACGTCGCATTGCGGGGAGCCTACGGCGTCGGGTTCGACTGCGGCGCGCTCGAGATCCGCCAGCAGCGGCAGTTGCCAGCGCGACATGCGCAGCGCGCCGGCTTCCGCGTCCACCTGCAGTCGCCAGAGACCCCGTGCGGTCACGGTCTCGGAATCCTCCGCAAGACGATGCCAAGCCAGTGTCGCCGCATCCGAATCGCCAACGGCTTCAACGACCTGGCGCTCACGACTGTGGCGAAGATCGGCCTCGACCTCGAGTTCGCCCTCGAAATAGACCTGTTCCTGGTTGTCGAAGTCGCCGGCCAGCAGCGCTGAGAGCCGCGTCAGGTCGCGCTCGAGCACACCTTGCTGGCCTAAGGCTGGTGCCGCCGCAAAGCCCATACAGCCCGCTGCAAGCAGGGCCAAAATCCGTATTGTTGTGTTGCGCATACGTCAGCTCCCCCGAAGACGTGTTCGCTTGCGGACCATCATGACGACGGCCCCTACCTCACGTATTCTCCCACGTGCGACGGGAGAGAACGATATGCAGCTCGAATCCGAGAACCGGACCTTTGGCGGGCGACAGCAGCGCTACCGGCACGCGTCGAGCACGCTTGGCTGTGAGATGACCATGTCCGTGTATCTGCCGCCTCAGGCGGAGAACGGTCGCGTGCCCGTTTTGTACTGGCTCAGCGGGCTGACTTGCACCGACGAGAACTTTGTAACGAAGGCAGGTGCCCAGCGCGCAGCCGCTGAGCACGGTGTCGCCATCGTGGCACCCGACACGTCACCGCGCGGCGATGACGTGCCCGACGATCCCGATGGCGCCTGGGACTTCGGCAAGGGTGCCGGATTCTACGTCGACGCCACTCAACCGCCCTGGTCGCGTCACTACCGAATGGACAGCTACGTCACCGAGGAGCTGCCGGCATTGGTAACCGCGGCGCTCTCATTGGACAGCGAGCGCGCCTCGATTTCGGGTCACTCCATGGGCGGACACGGCGCGCTCGTGCTGGCCCTGCGCAACCCCGGTCACTACCGTTCGGTCTCCGCGTTCGCGCCTATTGCAGCCGCCTCGCGTTGCCCCTGGGGCGAGAAGGCGCTAGGCGGTTATCTGGGCGACGATCGCAGCGCCTGGCAGTCCTACGACGCGTGTGCGCTCATCGCGGGCGGTGCGTCGTTGCCGCCAACCCTGGTCGACCAGGGGGGCGATGACGCCTTCCTCGAACGTGAACTCAATATCCCCTTGCTCGAGCAGACGCTGACGGATGCGGGTGCCGATGCGCGCGTGCGCATGCAGGCGGGTTACGACCACAGCTACTTCTTCATTGCGAGCTTCATCGACGAGCACGTGGCGTTCCACGCGAAACACCTCGCTGCTGACTAGGTCCCCGTAGCGTGCCCGAACAACCCGCAGAATCGCGATCAGACGTCGTGGCCCGGCCGCGCACGTTTCGCGAGCTGCCGCAGTTCTACTACCACACGCATTTCGTGGAGATGCTCTCATTCGTCGAGCAGCATTACGCGCACGCCCTGCGCGCCGAAGACCGGGACTTTCTGGAGGTCTTTCGCGGGTTGCCGCACGCGGCGCAGTGTCTGTATGTGCGGCTCGTGAATCGTAAAGGCAGTGTGCTGGGCGTCGGCAAGCTCGACTACCCGGAACTGGGGCCGGCCGAGCCCCTGATCGACAGGCTAATCCGCGCCCGTCTGGCCGCGCGGCCAGACGTGAAGGATTTCGAAGACGTCTTGCCGGCCCTGTCCTGCGCGGACCTGCGTGCCGCACTCGATCGGGTGTCACCCGGTCTGCGTCGGTCTTTGCGCAAAGCCGAACTAATGGCGCATGCGCGAGAGGCCGTGGGTGCGACGCGCTTTGTGCAGACGCTCGATCGTTCGCGTTGGGTGGTTCAGCGCCAGACGGACGTCGCGGGCTATCTCTTGTTCTTGTTCTTCGGGAACGTCCAGCAGGGTACGCTGCGATTTACGATGCGTGACCTGGGTATCGTGCGCACAAACGCGCACGATGCGACCTACGAACCTCGTTTCGCGTCGCGCGAAGACGCCACCGAGACCTGGTTCTATGCAAGTCGCAAGGCGCGCCTTCGTGCACTGGGCGCGCCCGCTGTTGATGCGCTGGTGCGAGAGCTGGGGCGTTGGCCCGAACCCGTCTCGGCGACGGGTGCCCTGCATGCTGATGCGTTGGCCGAGCGCCTGGGCCGTGCGCTCGAACAACAGACGCGCACCGATGACGCGCTCGCCGTGTATCGGCGGGGCGCCACGGCACACTGTCTCGAGCGGCAGGTGCGGCTGTTGCTGCGAGCGGGTCACAAGGACGCCGCGCGCGACGTCCTTGAGAGCTGTCTCGACACACCGCGCAGTGACGAGGAGTGGCTGTTCGCGCAGGACCTCTATGCGCGCCAGTTTGGTGGCAAGCGCACCTCGACGCTCACAGACGTCTTACGCGAGGCCGATTGCATTCGTCTCGATCAGGCGGTCAGCGATAGCCCCGAGCGTGCGGTCGTGGCGTGGTTTGCCCGGCGGGGGCACGAGGCCTGGCGCGCCGAGAACACGTTGTGGCGGACGCTGTTCGGGCTCGTGTTTTGGGACCTGCTGTTCGGTGAGGCGGCGGATGCCCGCCATTCGCCGTTCGACGCATTGCCTGCGGGCCTCGACGACGGCAGCTTCTACGCGCAACAGCAGCCGGCCATTGAACGCATCCTCGAGGTGTGCTCGACGGGCCGAGGATTACAGCGACAACTCGTTGCCACGGCCACGCGTTTCCACGGTGAGGCGAATGCCATATTCCGATGGCACGCACCGACGCTTGATGGTGTATTTGCGTTGGCGCGACTCGGCGATTCGCAGGGTGTTGTACAGATTCTGCGCGATCTCGCGCGCGACTTTCGCAGCGCCCATGGTTTCCCGGACCTGCTGGTTGCCGATTCGGGCCTGCGTTTCGTTGAGGTCAAGGCTTCCGGTGATCAGCTGCGTCGCAACCAGCTGCTGCGCATCGAACAGTTGCGCGCGGCGGGTTTGCAGGCCGACGTCTTGCGCGTCGAGTGGTTTGTCGATCCGGAGCAGCCCTACGTCGTTGTGGACGTTGAGACCACGGGCGGGCGCGGCGATCATCACCGCGTGACTGAAATCGGCGCGGTGCGTGTTGTTGGCGGAGAGGTCGTGGATCGGTTCCAGACGCTGATTCAGCCCGACCGACGGATTCCGGCGTCGATCACGCGCCTGACAGGCATCTCTGACGCCATGGTGGCGGATGCGCCTCGTTTTGCCGATATCGCATCATCGTTTGCGGAGTTCCTTGAAGGCGCCATCTTTGTCGCGCACAACGTGGAGTTCGACTACGGGTTTATCAGTCGTGAGTTTCGACGCCTGGGCTCGCCGTTCCGGATGCCCAAACTCTGCACCTGCGCCACGATGCGGCGCCTGTTCCCCGGGCACGCCTCCTACAGCCTGAAGTCCTTGTGCGCGGATCTCGACATCGCGCTCGATCGACACCATCGGGCCTTGTGCGACGCGGAAGCGGCCGCAGGCTTGTTGCAGCACATCAACGAACGGCGTTTCGTGCTCGAGTCTGAGGGACCAGATTAAGGCCCGGGATTGGCGACGCGCAGCGTGCGCCGCAGGTCTTCACCGTCCTGCATGTCGTAACGCACGATAATCTCGTCATTGCCGTCGCCGTCGAGGTCTGCGGCGAACACGTTGCTGCCGTTTTTGGGCGCACGCAGCTCAATGCCGGTATCGCGACGCTCGAACCGGCCGTCGCCCAGGTTGCGGCGCCAGCCGAGCTTGTCGCGGCCGCGTTTGAGGATCAGGTCCTGGCGCCCGTCGCCATCGAGGTCGCCGAACTCGACGGTGGGAAATTCCACCTGGCCGCTGCCAAAGTCAAAGCGCACCTTGGCGCGGATCTCGGCGGAAGGTTCTGCGGCGATGACGCCTGCCTCGTCGGCGGTGTGCACGGTGATGTCGAGCGTCACCGAGCGCGAGAACAGGGCGCCGATGATGGTGCGAACACCAATGCGCACGCCCGGAGATACGATGGCGGCACGGCCTTCTTCGAGCTGTACCTTGCGAATGTAGAACTGGTAACCCTTGCTTGAAATCACGGTGTCGGGCGTCGTGTCGAAGCTCAGGTCGGGTCGTGCGAGGTGGATTCGGTAGGTGGTCTGCTTGTCGAACACACCCGTGCTGATGGTCTCAAGCGTCACGAGATCGGGCAGGTCATCCCCGTTGATATCGGAGAGCAGCTCGGGCTCGCGCAGGGTGACGTCGCGCTGGTCAAGCTCCGGGTCGCCGTTGTAGAAGCGCTCGATGTCGCGCTCGCTGCTGAGCTCGAGTCCTAGAGCCTGAGTTTGCGCCGCGACGGTGTCCTCGGTGCCCGTAAGGTCGAAGCGCAACAGGTCGTCGCCGCGGACGGCGACAACAGCAGCCTGAGTCTCGATTCGGGCAGGTGCTGTTCGTACGGGGCGGTAGTTCTGTGCCCGCTCAAAGCTCCGGCGAATACTGGGCAGATTGAGCAGCGTCACAGTTGAGTAGGCGTCGCCACTAATGACGGCCAGCTCATCGAATCCTTGTACAAGAATCTCGCTGTCGTCATCGCCATCGATGTCCTGCGCGATGTCGAGCGAGGAGGTGAGTGGTGCGAACGAGCGGCCGCGGTAGAGGCTTTCGACGTTGGCGAGCGGCGTGTAGGCGCCATCGAGCGTATCGAGCCGTTCGATGCGGTCTGCGCAAAGCACGAAGAGCGCGTCGCCCGTGCCATTCGGGCCCGCGTCGATGGCCACGGCATCCTCGGGCAGTGCGCGTTCGATGATCGTCGTGCCTGGGTCGTCGGCCGTGAGGAATGCGATGCGCGGGGCGCCTGAGTCGTCGCGCCCGGCAAGTGCCAGGACTTCACCGCTCCGGTCTGCAAATCCGAGTGTGACCACGCCCGTCTGCGGCAGGAACGTGAGCTTGTGGGTGTCTTCGGCACCCGCTGCGGCGTAGCACAGTGAACCCAAGACAAGGATCGACGCCCGGCGCCAAGACAGCGCGAGAAAGTGCATTGAAATCATGATTCGCCTTGCACCGAAAACCCCTGAGACCGCATTCGGGCGCAGGGGTTCAGGTCGAGTGGATGGGCAGTGTCAGGTGGCGCCGGCTTTGCGCAGCGTTTCGGGGTCGGCTTTCGCCGCATCGTCGCCTGCTGCGGCCTCAGGTTCGGACTCAGACGCCGCGTCATCATCGGCGGTGGCTTCGATCTCCGCGTCTGTTTCCGACTTTAGCTCTGTCTCTGTCTCGGAAACAGCCGAGTCCTCGGGCTCGTCGTCGATCACTTCGACCTCGACATCCACCGTGATCGCGTCTTCGATGGTCTCCGCGTCATCAGCGGCGCTCGGCGCGACGTCGGCGGCGGCTTCCGCGGTTTCGGTTGCCTCTGCCCCTAGACGTGTCTCGGGCGTCTCGGTGTCGGCGGGTTCCGCGGACGTACTGTCAGCGGCAGCCGCGACGCTTGCGACGGTCGTGGCCGCCACGCCTTCAATCGCGCGCAGGCTTGGAAACGCAAGGCGTGCGCGGTCATCGTCGTTACAGAGTGCATCTGCGCCGCTGGCCATGTGGTCGTAGAGGTCGCGGTACTGGCGGCCGATATTGCGGAAGTGCTCGGCCGTTTCGCCGAAATGCTCGGTGACGTTGCGTCGGTAGTCTGAAAACTCCTCTTCGAGTGCCTCGGCGCGCTTGGCTTCGGTGCTTGCGCCGCCGCGCCCGATGAGGAAACCCAACAAGCCGCCAGAGGCGAGACAAAACAGGGCAAGAACGATGGCCATCGTCGCGGACATTGCAGATCTCCGTTGTCGGCGCGGTCCAGAAGCTCGAGTCGAGCATACCAGTTACTTTGGGTGTGCCAAGAGTGGAAAAAGTTTCACATCACGGGGCATCCGTATGGTCTAGCATGACTTCATTCCAAGGCAGGATCCCACCATGACCCGACTTCTCCTGAGAACCCGGCGGCGCCATCTCTTTAGTGTATTCGCGGCCAGCCTGTGCCTTGCCCTTGCGGGCTGTGGCGGCGGCGGTGGCGGGGGCGGCAGCGCGCCACCGCCTACAGGCGGCGGAACACCGCCACCAACGGGGACGCGTTACGTGGACCGCGTATTTACGGGCTTTGTCGAGACGCAGGCCGTCCCCTTCGGTGCCGGCGAGCGTGAGCAGACGCTGGAGCTGCTCCTCATGGACATTTACACGCCGGCCGATGACACGGAGACGGACCGTCCCGTGGTCTTGCTGGCCTTCGGTGGCGCCTTCGTCTCAGGTGTGCGCAGTGATCTGCGTGATCTCGCCATTGATTTCGCGCTGCGCGGCTATGTGGCAGCGACCATCGACTACCGACTCTTGCAAACGCAGCCCGCGGACGCCGATGCGGCCACCATTGCCATTCTGCAACCGGTACACGACCTCAAAGCCGCCGTGCGCTTCTTCCGCGAGGACGCGGCCACGGCGGACACCTATGGCACCGATGGTGAGTTTGTGTTCGCGGCTGGGGTCTCAGCGGGCGCCGTGTTGGCGCTCACGGCCGGCGTGCTCGATGAATCAGACTCGCTGACGCCCGGCGTTGAAGCTTGGCTCGCGACAAAGGGTGGCCTGGATGGCAACAGCTCGGCTAATGCGGGCCAGTACTCGTCAGAGGTGCAGGGGGTGCTTTCGGTATCGGGAGCGATCGGTGATTTGAGCTGGGTGGATGACAAGACCGTACCGTTCTACGCGGCCCACGAAGAGTTCGACGCCGTCGTTCCTTGCGGTATGGGCACCGGCGACCTCGGTGGCTTTCCGATAATCGGTTTCGGATCTTGTGACGTCGTGCCCGCAGCCGATGCCGCTGGTGTGCAGAACGAGTTCTTTTTCGTTGCGGGTGCGACCACGCACGTGGGTTACAGCACCGCCGACATCACCACCATTCTTGATGGCGGTGCGGCGTTGTTTGCTTCACTGTTGCCTTGATGAGCGGCGTCTTTCTAACGCGTTTCTTCTAGCCGCCAGAGGCTTTGCAAGACGCATCAAACATCTCGATCAAGTACTGGATGCGTTGTGTCTCCGTAAGCCCGATCATTTCTGGCTCAATGAAATAACGATTGTCGATCCGCGTATAGCTGTATCCGCCCGGAATTTTCTCGATGAGGTTCCCCTCAAATCTCTGCCGATCCGTGGGATCGAGGCGTTGCTTCATTTGCTTAAGCAAAGCACCTGCAGTTTGAACGGGTGCCTCGTCAATCAATAGGAGCCGATCCAGGATTTCTTCGGAGCTCATCGCTGTGATCGCGCTGTCACAATAGACTGTGCTCTGAATGTCCCGCGCAGCAGTTTCGATCTTCACCGAGGCGTCATGCAACGCAAGTTGCAGCTCGAAGACCCGTTGACGATCACTCGCGGGGAGTGATGCAACGCCGCCATATTCCGGCCGCAATTCGAGCATCCGAGCCAGAAGGTAGGCTCCCAAATCTGGGTCTTCGAGCTTCGGTGTTCGGTTTGCTGGTGCGACGGTTTGCGCGAAGAGGAGAAACGCAACGTCGTTTGGCATTTCGTTGATGTTGCCGTCGCCATAGCTGGCAATAACGTATCGGGAATCTCCATTGTCGGCTTTGGCCCCGCATCCGATACTCAAAGCGATGGCCAAGACGATGGCAGCAGTGGCTCGCGTAGTGTCCATGATTGTCGAGTCCTTGTCGGTCGCCCGCACACGCTACCTTGAGGAAAACAAAATCGATGGACGTCTGCAAACGGTAAAGACGATTGGTGTTGCGCCTCGCGCAGGCGGTCTCGTGGGGTGCTGGGGTGGGTGTGTCAATTCGCCAAAAAAAATCCCGCCACAAAGGCGGGATTTTCAAGATGGCGTCCCCTAGGGGATTCGAACCCCTGTTACCGCCGTGAAAGGGCGGTGTCCTAGGCCTCTAGACGAAGGGGACCCGGAACTGTGTCTCGGCTTGCCGGAGAATCTGGTGGAGCTAGGCGGGATCGAACCGCCGACCT
>JBCCBB010000057.1:0-19002 GCA_039814545.1 Pseudomonadota bacterium | reverse complement strand
GCTATGGTACCCGACGATGACGCGCCCCCGCGATAAGCGCCCCGGCTGGCAGTTCTGGATCGATCGCGGCGGTACCTTTACCGACATCGTCGCGCGCCGTCCCGACGGCACGCTCGCCGCCACCAAACTGCTCTCCGAACAGCCCGGCCGCTACACCGATGCGCCCGCCGAAGGTATCGCGCGTCTGTTGGGTGGCGAGCCAGCCGCGCCCGTCGACAGCATCCGCATCGGCACCACTGTCGCCACCAACGCACTGCTCGAGGGGCAGGCGCCGCCTACCGCGCTCATCGTCACCAAGGGGTTCGCTGACCTGCTCGAGATCGGTGACCAGCGACGCGACGCGTTGTTCGCGCTGCACGTGCAGAAACGTCGCGTACCCGTCGCGCGCATTCTCACCTGTCGCGGTCGTCTGGACGTGGCGGGCAACGAACTCGTAGCGCCCGACGCCGATGCACTGGAAGCCGCCTTCGCAGCGCTCGTGGCCGACGGCATCGACACACTCGCCGTGTCGCTGCTGCACGGTTGGCGCCACGTTGAGCACGAACGCAGCGTCGCAGCGGCTGCGCGCAAGGCGGGGCTGCGTGCCGTCACCTGCAGCCATGAGACCGCGCCCGCGCAGGGTTATCTCGCCCGCACCGAAACCACGCTCGTCGACGCCTGGCTCACACCCGTGCTCGCACGCTACCTGGCACGCTTCCGCAGCGCGCTGGCCGACGTCTGCGACTGCGACGACATCACGTTCATGCAGAGTAATGGTGGTCTCGTGGATGCCGACGCCATCCGCGGCAAGGACGCCGTGTTGTCGGGCCCCGCGGGCGGCATCGTCGGCATCGCCCGCTGCGCGGACCGCGGCGAGCGCATCGTGGGCTTCGACATGGGCGGCACGTCAACCGATGTGTGCGTCTGGCAGGGCCGCTTTGAGCGGCGCACCGACAACCGGATCGGCGGCTACCAACTCACGACACCCATGTTGCGCCTGGAGACCATTGCCGCGGGCGGCGGCTCAGTTCTTGCCTATCGCGACGAGCGCTTTGTCGTCGGCCCCGATTCGGCCGGCGCCGACCCGGGTCCCGCGGCCTACGGCAAACACGGCCCCGCGACGGTGACCGACGCCAACGTCGTACTGGGCCGCCTGCCCGTCGACTTTGTACCCCCGCTGTTCGGCCCTGACGGCGACGCCCCGCTGTCGCTCGAGGCAAGCCGCGACGCCCTGCTCACGCTGGGCGGCGGTGGTGACGCCGTGGTCCAGGCAGAGAGTTTTGTCACTGTCGCCGTCGACAACATAGCTGCGGCCATTCGTCGCGAGACGCTGCAACGTGGCGAAGACGTGCGCGCCTTCACACTCATGGCTTTTGGCGGCGCTGCCGGCCAGCTCGCCTGTCGCGTCGCCGACGCGCTCGACATCACCCGAGTGCGGGTTCACGCCTTCGCCGGCGTGTTCTCGGCACTGGGCATTGGCCTGGCGGACCGCATGACGTTGCGCGAGGTTGCGATTGGTGCGCCGCTGCATGATGCAGCCGCGGCCATCGAGCGCGAACGCGCCAAGGTTACGGCAGCGCTCACGCCGTCTGAACGCGTCGAGTTCGATGCCGTGCTGCAGGTACCTGGCGCCGATGCGCCGATCGCCGTAGCGCTCGATACGCCGGACGTCATGCAGCGCGCCTTCGACGCCGCGCACCGCAGCCGCTTCGGCATCGAAGCAGAGTCGACGCCCGAGGTGCTGGCATTACGCCTCCGGCACATCCTGGATCGCGCCGCGGCGCCCACCACGGCGACCGCAGATCAGACTCGAGGCGCCGCCCGCGGTCGTGCTGCGCTTCACGTGCAGGGCCAGGCGCTGGAGGCCGCTGTCTGGCGCACGGGCGACATTGGCAAAGCCCCCATTGAAGGGCCTGCCATCGTTATCGACGCGCACGCGACGCTTGTCGTCGATCCGGGCTGGCGGCTCTCGCGTGATGACGACGGCGGACTCCGTCTCGAGCGCCACGCAACGGCCACGATGCACAGTGATGTCGACCACGCTGCCTGGCTTGAAGTGTTCAACAATCGTTTTCGCCAGGTTGCTGAACACATGGGGCACGTGCTCGAGCGCACGGCCCACTCGGTCAATATCCGTGAGCGACTCGATTTCTCCTGCGCGCTGTTCGACGGCCAGGGCCGGCTCATTGCCAACGCACCACACATGCCCGTGCATCTGGGTTCCATGGGCGCCAGCGTTCGGCATGTGATCGATGCGCGCGCGGGCGAGCTCGCGCCCGGCGATGTGATCGCACTCAACAGCCCTTACGCGGGTGGCACCCACCTGCCCGACATCACGCTCGTGCAGGCCGTGCCCGGCGATGCAGGCGGTACGTTCTGCTACCTCGCCACGCGCGCGCACCACGCCGACGTGGGTGGCATCGCGCCTGGCTCCATGCCCGCCGACAGCCGCCACATCGACGAAGAAGGCGTGCTCATCGACGACCTGCGGATTGTTCATGGGGGCCGCTTCGATACCGAGGCACTGACACGTGTGCTCACAGAACTCGAGCACCCCGCGCGTAACGTCGCGCGCAATCTCGCCGACTTGCGCGCGCAGGTGGCCGCACTCAGCGAAGGTGTGCGCCAGGTTGAGACGATGCGCGCCCAGTTCGGCGCCACACGCGTGACCGAATTCATGGCCGCCGTTCACGACAATGCGGCGGGCTGCGTGCGCCGCGCGCTGCGAGGCCGCCAGGGTGGTAGCGCAACGCTCGAACTCGATAACGGCCTGATCATTCGCGTGCGCATCACGATCGACGGCGATCAGGCTCACGTCGACTTCACGGGCAGCTCCGAACAGCACGCCGGCAACTTCAACGCACCGCTGGCCGTCACCCGGGCGGCGGTGCTCTATGTGTTGCGCACGCTCGTCGACCACGACATCCCGCTCAATGACGGCTGCCTCGCGCCCGTGTCATTGACGGTGCCCGAGGGCAGTTTTCTCAACCCCGCCGCGCCTGCGGCCGTTGTGGCGGGCAACGTGGAAACCTCGCAGTGCGTGACCAACGCGCTCTACGCGGCACTCGGCATCATGGCGGATGCGCAAGGCACGATGAACAACCTCACCTTCGGTAACGAGACGGTGCAGTACTACGAGACGATCGCGGGGGGTACCGGTGCGGGTGCGAACTTTGACGGCGCTGACGCCGTGCAAAGCCACATGACCAACAGCCGCCTGACCGACACGGAAGTGCTCGAGGCGCGTCTACCCGTGCGCGTTGTGACGTTTCACGTTCGACGCGACTCGGGCGGCGCGGGTCGCCACCGCGGCGGTGACGGTGTCGTGCGGGAGTTGCTCATGACCGAACCCGTCACGGTTTCGATCCTGTCAGGATTTCGCGAACACGGGCCATCCGGGCTGGCTGGCGGTGACCCAGGCAAGCCGGGTAGAAACTGTGTCGTGCGCGCGTCGGGCGCCGAGGCGGCAATGTCCGGTGTCGCGGGCGCGGCGCTGGACGCAGGAGACGCGATCCGAATCGTCACGCCCGGCGGTGGCGGTTACGGCCCAGCTCAGGCCGCCAGTGCGCAGACGGCAGACAACAGCGACATGGCGTAAACGGCACCAGCAACCAACATGGCGGGCGAGACGTCGTCGTGGCTGTGACGGATGCGCCCAAGTCTGTGATCAAGGGGCGGGATACTCGAACGCGGCACGGCAGGCCGACGTCCCATCACGGTGCTGCACGATCGAATACATCTGCGGCTCGTGGGCTCCGCGCGGTATGAACGCAATCAGGAGCCGCACCCCTTCCTCCGGACCGTCGTCGGCATCGGTGTCGGCGTTCGTAGCCGCATCGCAGCGCACCGACCAGCCCGTTTCCGTTTCGAACGCGCCGCGTCCGGCCAGCGTCTCCAGAAACTCGGCCACCTGTCCCTGCACGCGCCGCCACGTCGCCTCACCCCTTGGCGCAAACACCGCCCACCGCGTGCCCAGTTCTATGCGTCGCAGGATGAAGTGATTCAGCCGCTGCCGCGCGAGCGCGCCGCGCTCGCGGTCACTGGCGTTGGCACAGGTGACAAGCCCCGGGAACAACATGCGTCGCTGCGTCCCCGTCAGTAAGGGGTTGATACCCGCGCGCAGGAGACGCAACGCATCATCCGTTTCGAGCGCCGCCCAGGGCAGCCAGTCCCGGTGTAACGCCGCCGAGTTCTGCCGCAGGTCATCGGCTAGGGCGGCCCAGACATGGCAGCGCCGGTCCTGGCGGGCGAGCAACCCGGCCAGCGCACCGGCTGCGGGCAAGGGTGTTGCCGTCTCGCCCTCGCGATGGCGCAGCGCCGGATAGTAGGTCAGCGCGTTCTGCCCGTGGCGCCAGGCCTCGGCGCCGGCGCCGTGCCGACCCAGCGGGTGGCTGCCATCCGCCGGAGGATCGACGATGAGAAAGGCGTTGCGCGACTGGCAATAGCGCTCCGCCGCGAAATGGAACGCCGGGCCCGCGCGCGACAGACCTAGGTCGCCACAGGCGTAGAGCAGATCAATTTCGGGCACAGCGTCGAGCGCGAACAAGCCCGTGCCCAGTCGGTCCGAGCCAATGAGGTCGTAATCGGTCAGGGACGCGCCGTCGTCGCCGTGCGCCGCCATGTCGACGTAGCCGATGGTCGCATTCGTGATCGTCGTGCGCATGGCCAGCGGTCGCGCGATCTCTGCAGCCGTCGGATCAAGCCGGACCAGCGAGGAGGACTCGAGAACGCGGCCGATGAAGCGGCGCGCCTCGACCTGCGCCGACAAGGCCGTATGAAACTCCTGGTCGGCAATTTGACCCGTGACGACATCAAGACGCTGCACCGTAAGGTTGAACGACTCATCATCGTCAATGCCGTCGTAATCGACGGACGCGCGCAGGCGTTCGCGCGAACCCGGATTTCGCGCAATCAGCGCGAGCGGCGCGCGGTCCGTAGGTAAATCGACACGGCCGCCCATGGCGTTATTGGCAATCCGGACAACGGCCGCCTCGCGCCCGCCGTGCTGGAAATACTGCGCAAGCGTTAAGCCTAACGCGCTGGCCGGCCAGTCACCGCCGAAGACCCGGTCAAAATGCGCGAGACTGTTGATCACGACAGCGGTATCGACGGGGCCCGCCGCAGCGCGCCCAAGGAACGCGGCGACAGGTCTTGCGTCAACATCGATGCGGTCGTCGGCGGCGGGCGCTTCGACGATCGTCATGCCGTTGATATCGTGCTGCGCCAAGTCTGCTCCGTGCCACCGGGAAGCGCCGCGATCACGACACGCGTGACCGGGCTTCGGGTATTCTATGATCGCACATGACGTTCAACCAACCCGCAGGCTACAGCTATCTCGCGGAACGCTTCCCGGCGCTCACGCGGCATCTGCCGCGCCTGCCCCTGGGAGACTACCCGACGCCGCTGCAACAACTCGGTGATCGGCGTCGCGGATTGTGGGTCAAACGGGACGATCGCACCCACCCGGTCTACGGCGGCAACAAGATTCGCAAGCTCGAATACCTGCTGGGTGACGCGCGCCAGCGCGGCAGCGCCGATGTGGTCACCTTCGGTGGCGTCGGCTCCAACCATGTGTTGGCAACAGCTATCCACGGCGGGGCGCTGGGTGTACGCACAACCGGCATGATGCTACCGCAGCGCATGACCGACTATGTGCGCGGCACGCTGGAACGCCATCAGCAAATTGACAGCCGTCTGTTGCGCTCGCCGGCCGCGCGTCGCGCACGCGTGGACCTCATGCGCCAGCTTCGCGACGGCGCCGAGTCTGGACTCACGGTTGTGCCCATGGGCGGTACCTCACCACGGGGCAGCGTCGGTTATGTCAACGCCGCGCTTGAAGTGGCCACACAGTGGAAACGGCCGCAGCCGCCCGAGCGCATCTATGTCGCCGCGGGCACGATGGGCACCGCCGCGGGGCTCGCCGTCGGGCTCGCCTTACTGGACTGGCCCACGGAGGTTCACGCGGTTCGCGTCACGGCGCCGTCACAGGTCAATGCCATCGGCATGGAGAAACTCACGACCAAGCTCGCCCGGCTGCTGCAGCGGCATGATCCGCGGGTCGGCGCGCTCGAAGCGCCCTGGCAGCGGGTCACGATTCGCGAGGATTACCTGGGCGAGGACTATGCGGATGTCACCCCAGCCTCGCAGCGGGCTGTGGACGAGTCTTTGCGCCGTTGGGGACTGCCGCTCGAGACGACCTACACGGGTAAGGCGATGGCCTGCCTGCTCGACGACCTTGCAGAACACCCCAGCCACGGCGACTGGCTGTTCTGGCACACCTACAACGGTCGCGCGGCGCCCGGGTCCGTGGCTGCTTTGGAATCGGGGTACGCCGACTTCTTGTCGCTCTGCCGCTGAGCCTTTTCGCGTGACTTGTCGCGCGCTTCGATCTTGCGTGCGGCTTCGCCGTACACCACACGCAGCCATTCATCGCTGCGCGTCATCAGTTGCTGACCTCGACCTCGGCTCCCTCTGAATCCGCACCTTCTTCCATGAGCTCATCGAGCAGCCTGGCCACGGTCTCGCGATCAGGCGCGTCAGCGGGCGGCGCCGCGACATTGCTGACATAGCGCTGCTGCAAGGGGTTGTCGACAGCCACGGCGCGGGCCACACCGTCGGCCACGAGCGCTGTCAGCTCGGCATCGGGCTGCTCGAAGGCGGCCAGCCCTTCGGCGGCCAGGTCCTGCCAGGCGCGCTCGTCATCCTCAAGCTGCGGGTGCACGACCACGTATGTCACACCATCGCGCGCACCCACCGAAACCGGTTCATTCACGATCGTGACGCGCGTGCCGAGCCCCGTGACCCCGTAGAGCACCTCAATGTCCTCGGGGTAGAGCCGCACGCAGCCGTGACTGACGCGCATGCCTACGCCGTAGGGTTGGTTGGTGCCATGCAGCAGGTAGCCGGGCATGTCGAGTTTGAGCACGTGGCGCCCCAGGGGGTTGTCGGGCCCCGGCGGCACGATCGCGGGCAACGGGTCGCCCATCGCCTTGTGTTCGGCACGCACGGATGCAGGCACGTACCAGGCCGGGTCCGTCGCCTTGGCGATCACTTCGCTCGACCCCGTGGGCGTTGCCCAGCCCACGCGACCAATGCCGATGGCATAACTCGTGACCGTGGCGGGCGCGTCTTCGGTGGCCGGTTGAAACGCAAACAGACGTTTGGCGGCAATGTTGAGCACGATGCCTTCGCGCGGGGCGTCGGGCAGCACAAACCGCGTCGGAAGGACCACGCGCGTGCCCTCGCCCGGCAACCAGGGGTCGACTTCGGGATTGGCGTGCACAAGCTCGTCGTAGCCAAGGCCGTAGCTGCGCGCAATGTCTGAGAACGTATCGGTGTCGCGCGCCTCGATGACCTGGACGTCGCCGTACACGCTTTGCTCGGGGTCCGTGATCTCAAAGACATGTGCCGTCTGCGGCGCACCGTCGAAGGTGATGGGCGCCTCAGGCACTTCTGCTTTGGAGGCGCCCGGCCCGAAGCCCGGTTGCAACAGACTGCAGCCCGAGAGCAGCAGTGCCGCAGCAGGCGTGACCCGACAAAGGACCTGTGCTGCACGCATCAGGCGCGCCCGGCTTCCTGCAAAACGGCCGCGTATCCCGGCGTCACCGGTAGTGCGTTCGCTGCGGCGTCACCCGATGCCATGAGCGCGCGATGAATGGCAGGCAAGCGGTAGCACGGCACCGACATGAACAGGTGGTGCTCGGCGTGGTAGTTCACGAAGTAAGGCGCCACAAACGCGCGTGCGAGCCCATTGGCTTCGGTGGTGCGAGCAACGCGCCAGGGATCCGGGTCGTTGGTCATGCAGGCGTGCTCGGCGATGTTTCGAATGCGCGTGACGAGCATGTTCCAGGTCGCCGCGGGCAGCAACCAGAGCAGCGCGTAGGCCCACAGCAAGCCGACCGACCAGGCGACGAGCGCCAGGGCGACGTTAAACCCCACAAGCAGGTAGTCCGAACGGCGCAGACGGTAGCGACCGAACAGCGCAAGCACAAAAGGCAGCACGCGCAGCTTCAGGAAGGTCAACCCCGTGAGGTCGCGCAGCACCTTGCGCGCAAGGCTCGCCCGCGTGACGGGAAACGGCGCCGACAACACGAGGTCGGGGTCTTCTTCCTGTTGCGCATAGGCGTGGTGGCGCAGGTGGTACTGGCGGTAGTCCGCAAGATCGATACCCGTCGGTATGGCGCAGAACCACTGGCCGAGCAGATCATTCCAGCGCGTACGCGTGGCGAGCATGCCGTGCGCCGCGTCGTGCATGAGAATCGCGAGCCCGAGCTGCCGTGACCCGATGACGAATACAGCCAGCGTCACGGTCAACGCGCTGGGCACGGCAATCGCCAGCGCCGCGGCCAGGCCGATCACCAGCCAGGCGTGCGCGACGAGCAGCACACCGCGCCAGGGCTGTCGTGCGGACAACGCCTGCCACTCGGTCTCGCCGAACACTGCTCGACCCTGGATTCTCGGAACTCGTGCCATAGGTCGAGTCTAGCAAAATCAGGGGGTTGAAGGCCTGCGGAAGGCATGCAGGACGAGCGGCCAGCGCACGCTGCGGCGCTGCGGGCCCCAGGCGGCGCGCAGCGTCTCCGCAAGCGCGGCTACGGGATCGTGGCCCGTGATCCGCCGGTAGCGGCGCACGGCCGACCAGCTCGCCAGATAGCCGAGCGCATCATCAGCGCGCCAGTTGGCCCGCACCTCAAAGCGCGGTGCCGCCACGCGCGGCCAGGCCGGAGTGATTGCCCGGTAGCCGTTCTCAACATGATCACGCTCGGGCGGCCAGTAGCCATCGATGGCACCCCGGTAAAACTCGAGCACAGCCGCATCGACGTCGGCGCTCACGGTCATGAGCTCGTAGGTCCAGACGGCCAGCAGACCGCCTGTGGCGAGTGCGCGCGCCGCCGCCGCATAAAACGCATCGACATCGAACCAGTGCAGTGCCTGCGCCACGGTCACAAGGTCTGCGGTTCCCGCCGCGACGACCTCAGCCTCGGCCGGCGCGACCTCATAGCTCACGTTGGCGGGGCCCTGCGCCTGCGCCACTTGTGGCGCGCTGGCATCGGTTGCGACCACCCGCTCAAAGTACGCGGCCAGCGCATTGGCGGCCTGGCCATTGCCCGTCCCGCAATCGACGGCAAGTTTGCGCGCAGGCGCCTGGCTTGCGAGCCAGGCAAACAGCGACGGCGGGTACAGCGGTCGGAACCGCGCGTAGTCCACGGCGTGGCCCGAGAAATGGTCTTTGAAACTCATGCGCCCGTCACCTCCACGACAGCGCCCGGACCCGTCACGAAGACGCGATCGCCGCGCTCGGGCTTGATGTTCATGCCGCCTGTGAAACCGCCATAGGCCGGCAGCACGCCCCAGTCACCGCGGAACCAGAATGCGGGCGCACGCATCCGGTCGGCGCCCATGACGAGCCTGCGCGTGGGATGCAGGTGCCCTGCGAGCACGTAGCGACCCGCCGCGGCTTCAGGCTCATGCGCAAAACGGAACGGGCCCTCATCGAGGTGATCGTCGTGCCAGTCGATGCGCGCATCGAGCCCCGCGGGTAGCGCGCTGGCGGCTACGCGGTCGTGGTTGCCGGCGACCACCACAAAGTCGAGATCCGGGAACGCCCGCAGCCAGTCGGCGAGCTGCTGCGGCCAGTCGTCGCCAGGGCGCGGGGGCGCGTGCATGAGATCGCCGAGAACAAGAAGCCGCGCGGGTGCGTGCACTGCGATGAGCTGGCGCAGCGTGTCAAAGTCTCGCGCCGTGTCGCCGTCGGGAATGGCCAGGCCGCGGCTGCCGAAAACCGCCGCCTTGCCCAGGTGCCAGTCGGCGACGATAAGCGTGCGCGTCGCGGACCAGAACGCGGCGCGCTCGGGCAACAGCAGCAGCGTCTCACCGGCGACCTCAACGCCCACGGCACCCACACTCACGAAGCACACCGCCCGCGTTCGGCGCCGGCATTGAGGCGCTCGGCCATACGCTCCACGCGCGCCCGCCAGGTCTCCGAGGACATGATCTGGCTCTGCAGCCGCTCGGCCCACAACGGGAAAGCGAACGGTGACAGCGCTTTGGTGTCCACGAGCGCGACCTCGCAGTCGGCGAGCCGCTCGAGCGCGGCGCGCATGCGTTGCGATTCAAGCTGCGCCTCGAGCACTTCGCGCTTGGCCTGGTCGAGCAACAGGTTCTCGCCGTCGTAGCGCTCAAGCACATCAAATATGAGACCGCTCGACGCCTGGATCTGACGCGTCGACTTGCCGCTGCCCGGGTAGCCCTGGAACACAAGCCCCGCGATGCGCGCAATGTCGCGGAACTGGCGCTTGGCGGCTTCGCTTAGATTCGCGCTCGCGTACAGGTGGTCGACGAGGTCATTGGTCGCAAGCCAGCGTTGTACAGACTCGGCGTCGATCTCGATGTCCTGCTGCGTGAGCAGCTCGAAGCCGTAATCGTTGACGGACAGCGTGAACGTGATCGGGCGCTCACGGCTGATGCGCCAGGCCACGAGTGTTGCCATGCCCTCATGTACAAGCCGCCCCGCGAACGGGTAGAAAAACAGACTGATGCCTTCGCGTGTTTTGCAGCGCTCCACGAGCAGCAAACCGGGCGCGGGCAACCGCGACACAACGGCCTGGTGTTCGAGCAAGGGCGCGACGATGCCAAGCTCGGGGTCCTCGCGCTGGCCCACGGCAAAGCGCGCGAGCACGTCCAGCATGCTGTCGGCCAGCGCTGTCGACAACGGCATACGCCCGCCCTGCCAACGCGGCACGGCCTTGCGGCTGCCCTTGGCGCGGCGCACGTAGGCCGTCATATCGCGCACCTGTACGAGCTCGACGAGACGTCCGGCGAAGAGGAACCGGTCGCCCTTGTCGAGCCGCGAGATGAAGCCCTCCTCGATGGTGCCCAGCGAGCCACCCGACAGCCATTTCACACGCATGGCGGTGTCGCTCGAGATCGTGCCGATGCTCATGCGGTGCTGACGCGAGAGCCGGCGGTCAGTCATACGCATGACCCCGTCGACCGACTCAACGCGGTGGAACTGCGGGTAACCCGACAGGGCCTGGCCACCACGCGTGATGAAGTCGAGGCACCAGCCCCACTCCGTCTCCGTGATCTCGGCGAAGGCGTGCGTCTGGCGCACCTCCTCGAGCATCGCCTCGGGTTCGAAGCCACCGCCCAGTGCGATGGTCACCAGGTGCTGCACGAGCACGTCGAGCGAGCGACGCAGCGGCACCCGCGCCTCGATGTCGCGCTGGCGCCAGGCGTCGCGTGCGGCGACGATCTCAACAAGCTCCAAAGCGTAGGTTGGCACACAACACACGGCCGAGACCGCACCGGGCTGGTGGCCGCTGCGCCCCGCGCGTTGCATAAGCCGCGCCACGCCTTTGGGGCTGCCCACCTGCAACACTTGGTCGACGGGGGCGAAGTCGACGCCCAGGTCCAGCGACGAGGTGCACACGACGGCGCGCAATTGCCCGTCGGCGATACCCTGCTCGATGCGCTGGCGCAGCTTGCGGTCGATGCTGCCGTGGTGCAGCGCCAGTGTGCCGACCCAGTCCGGGCGCGCCTTCATCAGGGCCTCGAACCAAAGCTCAGCCTGCGAACGTGTGTTGGTAAACACCAGTGTCGTGTTGGCCCGCTCGAGCTGCGCGACAACGGCGTCGACGAGACCGATGCCGAGCCGCCCCGCCCAGGGGAAGCGCTCGAGCGTGTCCGGGTACAGCGCCTCGATGGTGGTCTTCTTGGGCATGGCGCCCTGCACGAGCGCGGGTGATTGCCGCCCCCAGCACAGCACGTCGCGCGCCTCGTCGAGGTTGGCCAGCGTGGCAGACAGCCCCCACACGGGCAAACCCGGGCGCAAGGCCGTGAGCCGCGCCAGGCACAGCTCGAGCTGCACGCCGCGTTTGTTGCCCATAAGCTCGTGCCACTCGTCGACGACGACGGCCTCGAGGTGGCGAAACAGCTTGTCGCCGTCGGCGTAGCTGAGCAGCACCGAGAGGCTCTCGGGGGTCGTGACCAGTGCCTCGGGTGGCTTGGTACGTTGGCGTTGCTTGTGCGTCTGCGACGTATCGCCCGTACGCATTTCTACACGCCACGGACTGCCGAGCGCGGCTGCGGCCTCACTGAGGCTGCGCGTGGTGTCGTTGGCCAGTGCGCGCAGCGGTGTGATCCAAAGCACGCGCAGCCCGCCTTCTGTGGCGCCACTGGCCATAAGCGGGCCGAGCCATGCGGCCAGAGTCTTGCCACTGCCTGTGGGCGAATGAATGAGCCCTGAGCGGCCACCGGAAAACGCGCACCAGGCTTCGCGCTGGAAGTCGAAGATCTGCCAGCCCTGCGACGCAAACCAGTCGTCCACTCGGTCCGGCGCAATGCTCATGGCAGCAGGGCCTCGAGACTCGCGAGCGTATCCGCCTCAGCAGGCGCGAGTTCCTTGCGCCAGCGCCGGATGCGCGGAAAGCGCACGGCAATGCCCGACTTGTGCCGCGTCGAGCGCGCGATGGCCTCGAACGCCAACTCGAACACCTGCACGGGTTCGACCGATCGCACGGGTCCAAAGCGCTCACGCGTGTTGCGTCGGATCCAGCGGTCGAGCTCGTCGATCTCCTGGTTGTCGAGTCCCGAGTAGGCTTTGGCGATGGGCACGAGCAACTCGCCGTCCCACACGGCAAAGGTGTAGTCAGTGTAGAGGTTGGCGCGGCGCCCGTGGCCGGGCTGTGCGTAGAGCATCACGGCGTCGACAGTGTGCGGTTCTATCTTCCACTTCCACCAGAGCCCACGCTGCCGGCCCGTGCCGTAGTGGCTAGCCCGATGCTTGAGCATGAGACCTTCAACGGCGCGCTTGCGCGAATCCTGGCGCTGCTCGGCCAGCGCCGACCAGCTGGGCGCCTCGAGCACCTCGGACAGGTGTATGCGTTCGGGGAACGCGGTCGCCAGGGACTCGAGCTGCGCGCGGCGGTCGGCGAGTGGCTGTTCGCGCATGTCGACATTGCCCAACTCGAGCAGGTCGTAGCAGCGCAAAATGACGGGATAGTCGGCGAGCGTCTTGGCGCCGGGCTTCTTGCGCCCGATGCGCCGTTGCAGCGCCGAGAACGGCATGGGCGCGCCGTCTTGCCAGGCCAGCACCTCGCCGTCGAGCACGGTGCCTTCGGGCAGCGCCTCGGCGGCCTCAGCAAGTTCTGGAAACTGGCCCGTGATGAGTTCTTCACCGCGTGACCAGAGAAAGGTCTGGCCCTCGCGCCGAATGAGCTGGCCGCGAATACCGTCCCATTTCCACTCGGCCTGCCAGTCGGCGACATCACCAAGCTGCGTGGCAACCTCGTCAATGGACAACTCGCCGGGTTGTTTCTCGATGGGGCTGGCCAGGCAGTACGGGTAGGGTCGCGACAGCACTGCCGCGCCGTCGTCCTCGGCCAGCAGCGCCGCAGCGAACTTGGCGTCGGGCGTCCACTCACCCATGAGCCGGTGCAGGATCACGGGGCGCGGCAGGCCCGATACCTGCGCCAGTGCCGTCGCCACGAGCGTCTGCGACACACCAACGCGCAGCGCGCCCGTCATGAGCTTGTTGACGAGATAGCAGGCGTCATAAGGCAGCGACTGCCACCAGCCCGTCACACGCACGCGGCGTGCGTCGTCATCCTCGAGCCCACGCAGGGTCAGCAGGTCGCCCTCGACGAAATCTGCGAGCCCTAGCTGTGCGAACGGATCGGGCGCCACGCGGTCCGCGAGTAACAGCGCAATCGTCTCCGCAAGATCACCCACGCTCGCGTAGGTCTGCTCGACAAGCCACTCTGGCAGCTCGGAGCTCTCGGCCAGCCACTGTCGCAACAAGCTGGCGCCCACAAGACGGCGCAGGCGGCGTCCCGACAGAAAGTACACGGCCCAGGCCTGGTCGGCGCCGGGCGCGGCCCCGAAGTACTCAACCATCGCGGCCACCTTGGCGTTGGTAGAGGTGGTCTGGTCGAGCGTGCGGTAGAGCTCAGTGAAGCGCTGCATCGGCTACGTCCTGGTCGCCCTCGAGCGGTCCGATGTCGAGTTCCGCGGCGTCCACACCACGCTCGCGCAGCAGCCGCACGAGGGTGTCGCTGTGGCCGTGTGTCGTCAGGACCCGCGACGCGCCAACGTCTTCGATGGTCGCGAGCAACGACGGCCAGTCCGCATGATCCGACAACACAAAACCGCGGTCGTAGCCGCGTCGTCGCCGATTGCCGCGAACGCGCATCCAGCCTGAGCAAAACCCCGTCTGCGCACCTTTGAACCGACGCATCCAGCGCGAACCCGCGGCACCGGGCGGCGCGATGACAAGCTCGCCCGCATAGTCGCGTCGCTCCCGGCCGTCAACGGGAACCGTCTCGAGCATCGCCACCCCCGCGTCACGGTAGAGCTCGGTGATGGTGTGCACGGCGCCGTGTACGTAGGCGGGTTGCTGCGTTAGCGGGGCCAGCTCCGCCAACACGCGTTGCGCTTTGCCAAACGCGTAGCTGAACAACACGCTGGGCCGACCCGCGCGCTGATTGGACTGCCACCAGTCGAAAATCTCGCGCGCCACCTCGCTCGCCGGCGGCCAGCGGTACACAGGCAGCGCAAAGGTGGCCTCAGTGATGAAGACATCGCAGGGCACGACCTCGAAGGGCGCGCAGGTCGGATCGTCGTCGCGTTTGAAATCACCGCTCGCGACCCACACCTCACCGCCACGCTCGACGCGGATCTGGGCCGAGCCGAGAACGTGTCCGGCCGAGTGGAAACTGACCGTGGTATCGCCCAGCTGAATCGACTCGCCGTAGTCGACGGCATCGATGTGCTGATCGTCGCCCAAGCGCTGGCGCAGAATCGGAACGCTGTCGCGTGCCGCAATGTAGCGCGCGGCACCGCGCCGCGCGTGGTCTGCATGCGCATGTGTGATGAGCGCCAGATCCGACGGTCGCATCGGGTCGATGCAAAAGCCGCCCGCGGCGCATTCCAACCCGCGCCGGCTGGCCGTGATCAGCGCGGGCACGCGCTAGGTCTTGCCGGCAGGCTTCTTGGGCGGATCGAGGTAAGTCGGCCGCGGGCAGTTGGGCCGCAGACCCGCTGACCGCGCCTTGTTGTACTCGAGCAGCGCCGCCGGCAACAGGTCGACAAGGCGGTCGATACGCGTGTCACTCGACGGGTGCGTCGACATGAACTCCGGCGGCTCGTTGTCCTTGCTGTTCTGCATGTTCTGCCAGAGCTTGATGCTCTCGCGCGGGTCGAAGCCCGCCTTGGCCATATACATGAGGCCGACGCGGTCGGCTTCGTTTTCCTGGCCGCGGTTGAACGGCAGCAGCAGGCCGAGTTGCGCACCGATCTGCAGTGCTGTCGATGCGCTCTGCGCGGCAATGGGTGTGCCGCCGACAATGCCGGACAAGACCCCAACACCGACCTGTGTGGCCTTGGTGCGCGCCATACGTTCGGCGGGGTGGCGCTGCGTCACGTGTGCCACCTCGTGACCCATTACGGCCGCGAGCTGCGCATCGTTCTTGGTGATGCCCAAGAGCCCCTTGTAGACGCTGATCTTGCCACCCGGCAGCACGAATGCATTGACGGGCTGCTGATCGAAGATCGCAAGCTCCCACTCGTAGGCCGCAGCTTCACCGTCCAGCTGGGTGACGATGGCGTCAGCCACGCAGGAGACGAACTCGATGGTCGGGCGGTCGCGAACGAGCGGCACTTCGGACCGCATCTTCTCGAAGGTGGCGCGGCCCTGCGCATTGAGATCGGCGTCGGACACCATCGACGCGCAGCCCGAGAAGGTGGCCAGCGCGGCTACCGCGAGGGTCGTCGATGTGATTCTGCGAAACGCGCTTGTAGTCATGGCGTGAGCTCCGTTGTCAGGACCTGCGCCGCAGCATGGACATGCCGCCGCGCAGGCTGTCGACAAACCGCGATACTGCGCTGTCGACGGCGCCCGAGAGCCGCTGCTGCAACGGGCGTTTGATCTCATAGTTAACCGAGAAAATATCACGCGCGTCTAACGCTTCTGCAAGCCAGGCGTCACTCGTCGTGATCTCATCTATGAGACCTAATTCGAGCGCCTGCGTTCCCAACCAGTGTTCGCCCGTCGCCACGCGCTCGAGATCCATGTCGGGCCGGTAACGCGATACGACGGCCTTAAATAGCCGGTGAACGTCCTCGAGTTCTTCCTTGAGCTTGGCCCGATCCTCGTCCGTATTCTTGCCAAACATCGTCACCGTGCGCTTGTACTTGCCGGCCGTTACCTGTTCGAAATCGACGCCCTTCTCTTCGAGCAGTCGGTTGAAATTGGGCAACTGCGCGAGCACACCGATGGAGCCCACGATCGAAAACGGCGCCGCGAGAATGCGGTCGGCCACGCAGGCCATGAGGTAACCCCCACTGGCCGCCACCTTGTCTACAGCGACCGTGAGCCGGATCCCCGCGTCGCGCACGCGTGCAAGTTGCGCGCACGCAAGACCGTGTTCGTGCACCATGCCGCCCGGGTTTTCTAGCCGCAGCAGCAACTCGTCACCCTCTCCGGCGACAGCCAGGACGGCCGTGATCTCTTCGCGCAGCGAAGCCACGCCCTGGGCACGGATGTCACCCTTGAAGTCGAGCAGGAACGTCCTGGGTCGCGACGTGTCGTCTTGCTTGTCGGCCTTGCGGTCGGCTTTCTGTTTCTTTTTGAGCGCCTTCAGCGCGTCGCCGCTCGTGATGGCCCGGCGCAGCGAACGTGCCAGGTTCTTGTACTTGTCGTTGAGCTTGTCGACGCGCAGCGTCTCCGACTGCTGCTGGCGTTTGGAGAATGCCGCCGCCATGGCGAACACGACAAAGATCGCGACGAGGAACGTCAGCGTCTTGGCAAGAAACAGGCCGTAATCGGTGAGAAAAGTACTCATGGCATTGCGCTACGCAATCAGGACGTCGCCGCGGCGTCGAAACCGACGTTGTTCTTCTCGAGCACGCGCTCCGCGCGGTAGCTCGACCGTACAAGCGGGCCCGACACCACCTCAAGGAAGCCTCGCTTCAGGCCCGCCTCACGGTAGGCCAGGAACTCGTCAGGCGTGACATAGCGTTCCACAGGCAAATGGTTGACCGTAGGTCGCAGGTACTGACCGAAAGTGACGATGTCGCAGCCAATCTCGGCGAGGTCGTCGAGCGTCTTTAAGATCTCTTCGTCCGTCTCGCCCAAACCCAGCATGAGGCTCGTTTTGGTCAGCACATCAGGACGGTGCTGCTTGGCAAAGTGAAGCACGTCCAACGTCTGGCGGTAGCCTGCGCGAGGATCGCGCACCGGATGCGTCAGGCGCTCCACCGTCTCGACGTTCTGCGCGAAGACTTCAAGACCGGAATCGAGCACCGTGGTCACATGCGCCGTGTTGCCGCTGAAGTCGGGTGTCAGCGCCTCGACGGCCGTCTCGGGCGTGCGTGTCTTGATTGCCCGGACGCAGGCCGCGTAGTGCGCAGCGCCCCCATCAGGCAGGTCGTCGCGGTCGACAGACGTGAGCACGATGTATTTGAGCCCCATGGACTCAACGGCGATTGCCGTGTTCTCAGGTTCTTCGTGGTCAAGCCAGCCTTTGGGGTTACCCGTGTCGACCGAGCAGAACTGGCAGGCCCGCGTGCACACGCTGCCCATGACCATGATCGTGGCCGTGCCCGCATTCCAGCACTCGCCGATGTTGGGGCACTTCGACTCTTCGCAGACGGTGCTCAGGCGTCCCTCGCGGACCGTCTTCTTCACGGCCGAGAATTTGGCACCGGCTGGCATCTTGGCACGCAGCCATTTGGGCTTGTCGCCGCGGGGTGCCGTGCCCCGATCACCGCGTTGCTTGACCCCATCCTTGATGGCCTTGAAGCCCGCCTCGTGGGCGTACTTCTGGCCGCTCGTGACCACGGGGATGCCACGCAACGTCGAGCCCGGGCGGGCGTCGCCGCTCGCCGTGCCCTTGAGCGCGGATGGGGTCGGTTTTGGGGTGATTCGGTCGGCCATGCGGGTTCCTGCGGTTTGAGCGCCGATCGGGTATTGTCTCATGCCGGCGCGCAGCCGGGATAGCGCCACAAGCCTGAGACATGGGGGCAGCATGACCGAAATACAGGGCCACGCAGAGAAGATGGCGGTGAGCCATGAGGATCCCGTGCTCTACACCATGCGGCTCGACGACGCGCGCCTCGACATGAATCCGCTCATCGGCGAGACCGTGACGCTGACCTTCACCGGCAACATCCACTGCAGCAATTGCGGCCGCAAGACTAAGAAGAGCTACAGCCAGGGCTACTGCTTCCCCTGCAGCCAGAGGCTGGCCGCCTGCGACATGTGCATCGTTCGTCCGCACACCTGCCATTTCGACGCGGGCACCTGCCGCGAGCCCGACTGGGGGCAGACCCACTGCTACCAGGACCACTTTGTCTACCTCGCCAACTCATCGGGCCTCAAGGTTGGCATCACACGCCAGGATCAGCTGCCCACACGCTGGATCGATCAGGGCGCCACGCAGGCCCTGTCCGTGTTGCGTACCCGGTCACGCCACGTGGCGGGGCTGATCGAGCACGCCATGAGTCAGCACGTCAGTGACCGCACGGACTGGCGCAAGATGTTGCGCGGCGATGCCGAGCCCATCGATCTGGCCAGCCATGCCGAAGAACTGCTCGACGCAACTTCGGAGACGCTCGATGCCGTATCGGCACAGTTTGAGGGCCGGTTCGACGACGCCGTATTCGAGCGCGTTGAGGCCGAGGACACGCACATCAGCTACCCCGTCGACATCTGGCCCGAGAAGATCAAGTCGCACAATCTGGACAAGTCGCCCGAGGTGAGCGCTCGTCTCGATGGCATCAAAGGTCAATACCTGATCTTCGAGAACGGCGTGCTCAACGTACGCAAGTACACAAGCTACGAACTCGTGCTGGCATCCTGACAGGCGCCTTGTGTTTCTTGCGGGCAAAAAAAAGCCCGGCGGGGGGACCGGGCAATCAGGGGGAAATCACAAATCACTCAATGCAGTCGGTACCAGTTGACCAATTCCAGCTGGTCGTACTCGATGTCGAAGTTTTCGGCGAGCAGCCAGGTAAGCTGCGCTG
>JBCCBB010000019.1:0-36901 GCA_039814545.1 Pseudomonadota bacterium | reverse complement strand
CGACGCCATGGGCCGCATGGTGCCCATCTCGAGCGTGGTGAGTCTGCGCGAGACCTTTGGCCCGGACCCTGTGATTCGCTACAACGGGTTTCCGGCAGCCGACCTTGCGGGAGAGACCGATCCGTCGATTCTGTCCTCGGGCGATGCGCTGGACGTCGTCGAGGATATTGCGCGAGACGTATTGCCGCGAGGTGCCAGTTTTGAGTGGACTAATTTAACCTATCAGCAGGCCACGCAAAGCAGCGCGCAATGGCTCGTCTTCCCGCTGTCGATTCTCTTCGTCTTCATGGTGTTGGCTGCACTCTACGAAAGCTGGTCGCTGCCGCTCGCCATCATTCTCGTCGTGCCGCTATGTCTTCTGTCCGCGGTGGGTGGCATCTGGTTGCTCAACCAGGCCACCGGGATGTTGTTCGGCCTCAAGATTGCGACCGGGTTCATGCCGCCACCACCCGCGGTGGCACCACCGACCTTCCTCGACAACAACGTATTCACGCAGATCGGTCTCGTCGTGCTCATCGGCCTGGCCTGTAAGAATGCGATTCTCATCGTCGAGTTTGCGCGCGATCTTGAGCGCGCAGGCCGCAGCATTACGGACGCTGCCATCGAGGCCTGCCGCATTCGTTTGCGCCCGATCCTCATGACGAGCTTCAGCTTCAACGCAGGCGTCTTGCCGCTCGTGTTCGCCTCGGGCGCGGGCAGCGAGATTCGCAATGTCATGGGCGTGGCCGTCTTCGCGGGCATGCTCGGTTTGACCTTCTTCGCGTTGATCTTCACGCCCGTGTTCTACGTGCTGCTGCGGCGATTTGAGGAGTGGGGCAAGGCACGGCGCGAGGCACGCGCTGCCGCGGAGCAGGCCAATGCGTAGCGTGCACCGGTTTGCCCTACCCGCAGCGCTCGTCTGGCTGGCCGGCTGCACCGTCGGTCCGGACCACGTACCGCCCGAGCCCGAGCTGCCCGAGACCTTCGTCGAGGCGCCTGTAGGCGATGTCGCGGATTACGATGACGTGGGCGCGCTTTGGGCCGTGTTCGACGAGCCCGAGTTGGCCGCACTCATTGCCCGGGCACGCGAGCGCAACCTGACGCTGGCCGAAGCCGCGGCCGTGCGCGACGAGACGCGCGCGTTGTCGGGGCTGCGCATCTTCAGTCTGTTCCCGACGATCACGGCCGAAGGCAATCGCGAACGCGTGACCCAGGCTGAGGACGACCCGTTTGCGTTCCCGTTCGGCGGCGTGGCCGAGCGCAACTTGTTCGGCTTCGACATGGCCTGGGAAATCGATCTGTTCGGCAACCTGCGTCGCCAGGCCGAAGGCATTGTGCGCCGCGACGAGGCGGACACGGCGGCCTACTACGCGGCCGAGCTCAGCATTGTGGCCGAGACGGCCCAGGCCTATTTCGCGTGGCGCGGTGCCGCGTTGCGCATCGCGTTGCTCGAGCGAAACCTCGCCAATCAGGCCGATAATCTCGAGATTCTCGAGCGTGCGTTTGAGGCCGGCAGCGGCACGTCACTCGATGTTGCGCGAGCCCGCGCGCTAGAGCGCAGCGTCGCGGCGACGCTGCCCGGCGCCAAGGTCGCGCGCACGCAGGCCGAGCAACGCCTCGCCGTTTTGACCGCGCAAACCCCCGCCGACGTGCGCGCGCAGCTCATGGTGCCGACGGGCATGCCTGTGATGCCCGAGCTTCGCCCGGTCGGCACCCCTGCGGCCTGGCTCGCGCGGCGCCCCGACGTGGTCGCTGCAGAGCGGCGTCTGGCCGAAGCCGTTTCGGGTGTCGGTGTCGAGACGGCGCAGCTCTATCCCAAGCTCGAACTGCTGGGCAGCTTCGGTTGGACGGGTGTGTCTGAAAGCGCGATCGGCCAGAGCTCCGGCGAGCGCTGGCTTTTCGCGCCCACCATCAGCTGGCGCTTTCTCGACTATGGGCGCGTGAAGCGCAACATCCAGGCCGCCGAGGCGCGCGCCGAAGCCGCCTACGCGCGCTTCGAACAGTCGTGGCGCCTGGCGCTCGAAGAAACCGAAAACGCCTTGGCCAATTACCGCGCGACCACCGAGACGGTGGCCACGCTCGAGGTGGCCGTGAGCGAGTCCGAGGACGCGAGTCGGCTCGCGCGGCTGCGCTACGACAATGGCGCCGACAATTTCCTGTCCGTGCTCGATGCGGAGCGCACCTCGCTGGACCTGCAGGATCAACTGGCCGTGGCCACCACGGACCGGGCCACGGCGCTGGCGGCCTTGTACAAGGCGCTGGGCGGGAGTTTCGTCGAATGAGGTTTGGATTGTGCCTTGCAGCAGTACTGATGCTCGCAGCACCCGCATTCGCAGAAGGTCCCGTGTGTTTGTGCGGCCCGGCCGGGTTCGCGGAACGCTGTGAGGCCGAGATCAGCCGCAATGCTGAGCACCTCGATTTCACCGTGGACACGCCGCAATGCGCACGCGTCGACTGGTATCTGGGTGACACACCGCTGGCGACGATGGTGAAGGGTGGCTTCGAAATGTTGCAGCTCGAGGACATCGAAGAAGGCACCGAGACGCGCGTCCGCGCCTGTCGCGTGTGCCGCAGCGAAACGGCGCCGCCGCCCGTTTACGTAGAGGACGCGCTGCCCATTGTGCGCGTGGCCCCCATCTATCCCCAGGCGGCCTTTGAGACGGGCACCGAGGGCTACGTGGACTTGATGTTCACGGCGAAGGCGAACGGCTCGACGGCGGACATTGTTGTCACGTATTCCACAGACAGCATTTTTGAGCGCTCGGCGAAGCAGGCGGTCAGCAAGTTCAAATACAAGCCGCGTGTCGTCGACGGCGAGGTGGTGGATACGCCTGGCGTGGAAGCGCGAATCCGCTTTCAGATGGACTAAGCGCCCCGCATCGAGACGCCCTGCGGTACCATTGCGCCCCGTTTCTACCGCATCCCCTCCTGAAGTGCTGCAGCTCATCACCAATGCCGATGTGTACGCGCCCGAGTCTCTCGGTGTGCGACACGTGCTCGTGGGCGGTGGCCAGGTGCTCTGGCTGGGCGATAGCGTGCCGTTTCTGGATGCCGCGCTGGGCGTGACCACCTGGGACGCCGCCGGTCGCCGCGTCGTGCCGGGCTTCGTCGACTGCCACGCGCACAGCACGGGCGGCGGCGGTGAGTCGGGCTACGCGAGTCGCGTACCGGCGCCACCGATCAGTCTGTTCACCTCGGCGGGTGTCACCACGGTGCTTGGCTTGCTGGGCACCGATGACACGACGCGCGATACCTCGCAGCTGCTGGCGGCCACACGCGCGCTTCGCGCCGAGGGCATTAGCGCCTGGTGCTACACCGGGAGCTATCGCGTGCCGCCCGTGACATTCACTGGCGACGTGCGCAGCGATATCGTCAACCTGGAGCCCGTGATCGGGGTCGGGGAAATTGCCATTTCCGACCACCGCTCAAGCCAGCCGAAGCTCGAGGAGATTCTGCGCATCGCCAGTGATGCGCACGTCGCGGGCCTGATGACGGGCAAAGCCGGGATTCTGCATTTGCACCTCGGGGATGGGCCGCGTGGACTCGAGCTCGTGCGCATGGCGTTGGCCGAATCCGAGCTGCCCGCGCGTGTTTTTCACCCCACGCACTGCAACCGCCGCCGCGCGCTGTTCGACGAGGCGGTTGATCTGGCGAAGGCTGGGTCCTGGATTGACCTGACGGCGTTCCCGGTCGCAGAGGACGAGGACGCCTGGACCGCAGCCGATGGTTTCCTGCGCTACGCCGAGGCGGGTGCGCCTGCGGATCGCATCACCATCAGCTCCGATGGCGGTGGCTGCCTGCCGCATTTCAATGACTCGGGCGAAGTCGTACGCATGGACATCGGCACGCCCGCAGGCCTGGCCGGCACCCTTGCCGAGTTGGTCTCGGCCGGCATTCCGCTCGCCGACGCGTTGACCGCGTTTACGAGCAACCCCGCCACGCTACTGCGACTGCACAGCAAAGGTCGGATCGCCGTCGGTGGTGACGCCGATCTGGTCGTGCTCGATGATGCCGGCGCCGTGGACGGCGTCATGGCGCGGGGCACCTGGCACCGCCGCGACGGCGAGCAGCTTGTCGTGGGCACTTTTGAGACGCTTTGACAGACTGACGACGCATGCCTTCACCCTCTATCGACAACACCAAGCGCGGCTACATCATTCCCATCGGCGGCGCCGAGGAAAAACTCTCGAACCCCGAGATCCTGGACCGCTTTGTCGAGATTTGCGGCGGTAAACCCGCACGCATCGCGATCATCCCAACGGCCTCACAGCTTGAGGACACTGGGCGCAACTACGAAAAGCTGTTCCGCCGCCTGGGCGTGAGCCACGCGCGGGTGCTGCCGTTTGAGACGCGCGAAGACTGTGATGACGCGAGCCTGCTCGAGTACCTCGGCAAGGCCGACGGCGTGTTCATGACGGGCGGCAACCAGCTGCGGCTGTCGACGACGCTGGGCGGCACGCAAGTGGCGCGCCTCATTCGGCGCCGCAACGCCGAGGGGATGCACGTGGCCGGCACGTCGGCGGGCGCGGCCTTTATGCCCGAGCACATGATCGCGGGCGGCCGCGAGGGGCCCACGCCGTCACCGGACATGGTGACGCTGGCGCCGGGCCTCGGGCTCACGAATAACTTCATCATCGACCAGCACTTCCGCCAGCGTGACCGCGTGGGGCGTCTGCTTACGGCGCTGGCCTATAATCCGTTCGCCTGCGGCATCGGGCTCGACGAAGACACGGCTGCCTTCATCAAGCCCGGCGACAGCTTCGAGGTGGTCGGTTCGGGTGGCATAACGGTCATCGACCCAAGCGACATGAGCTTCTCGTCCATGGACCGCGCCCGCCAGGGCGAACCCGTGAGCCTGCTTGGCGTGAAGCTGCACATCCTTATCTCGGGCGGACGATTCGAAATCGCCACGCGCAGTGCGTATTCTGAGTAGCCAGCCGCACTAGGGAGTCGCGGCGCCACAAGAAGCCGCTGCGAGCGGTCGCCGGAGCTAGCCGATGCGCGTCGTCTCTACCAACGTTTACGTGGGTCCGTCCGTCTACGCCCACTTTCCCGTCATTCGCCACGTCCTGGACCTGGGCGAGCTCGAGCATTGGCCGTCTGCCAAGATCGGCCCCGCGTTCATCGACGGGCTGCTCGCCGCCCTGCCGGGTCTCGACGAGCACGGCTGCAGTTACCGCCAGCCGGGCGGTTTCGTGCGTCGCCTGCGCGAGGACGAGGGCACCTGGATGGGCCACATCATGGAGCACGTCGCACTCGAGCTGCAGAGCGTGGCCGGCATCGATGTGACCTTCGGGCGCACGCGCTCGGTTGAAGGCCAGCCCGGCCTCTACAACATGGTCTTCGCCTACCGCGATCGCCGCGTGGGCCTCGAGGCCAGCCGGCTCGCAAACAAGCTGCTGCAAAGCCTACTGCCCGCCGAGCTGCAGGTGGACGCGCCCGACCCCGAGTGGGACTTCGAGGAAGCCCGCGACAACTTCATTCGCTACGCGCAGAAGCGCGCGCTGGGCCCGAGTACGGCATCGCTCGTTGAGGCGGCCAAAGAACGCGGCATTCCCTGGCTCCGGCTTAACGACTACAGCCTCATCCAGCTGGGTCACGGCCGCTACCAGCGTCGGCTGCAGGCCACCTGCACGGGCAACACGAGCAACATTGCCGTCGATCTCGCAGGCGACAAGGAAGAGACTAACGCGATCCTGCGGGATCTGGGTTTGCCTGTACCGCAGCAGTTTGCGGTGCGCAGCCAGGCCCTGGCCGTACGCGCGGCCAAGCGCATCGGCTTCCCCGTTGTCGTCAAGCCACTCGACGCCAACCACGGCCGCGGCGTGTCGATCGGGCTGACCTCGCTCGAGCAGGTCGAGGTCGCTTTCGACAAGGCCCGCGAACACGCGCGCACGGTGCTCGTCGAAAGCTACATCCAGGGCCTCGATCACCGCATGCTCGTGGTCGACGGCAAACTCATCGCGGCCGCCAAACGCATGCCCGGCCACGTCGTGGGTGACGGCAAAAGCACGATTGCCGAGCTCGTCGATGTCGTGAATGCCGATCCGCGCCGCGGTGTGGGCCACGAAAAGGTGCTCACACGCCTTGAATTCGATCACCAGGCCGAGCGACTTATGACGCAGGCCGGTTACGACCGCGACTCGGTGCCGCCGGCGGATGAGATCGTGTTCCTGCGCTCTACGGGCAACCTGTCAACAGGCGGCACGGCCATCGACGTCACGGACATCGTCCACCCCGACAACCGCGAGATGGCAGAGCGTACGGTCAAGGCCATCGGCCTCGATGTGGGTGGCGTCGACTTCCTGACCACAGACATCAGCCTCTCCTACCGCGAAACGGGCGGGGCGATTTGCGAGGTGAACGCGGGCCCAGGTTTTCGCATGCACGTGGCGCCCAGCGAAGGCACGCCGCGCGATGTCGCGGGTCCTGTTATCGATATGTTGTTCCCGTCGGGGACACCAAGCCGCATTCCCATTGCGACCATCACGGGGACCAACGGTAAGACCACGACCTCACGCATGCTCGCGCACATCCTCAAGCTGTCGGGTTTCACCGTTGGTCTGACCTCAACTGAAGGCGTCTACATTGACGGTTCGCTGAGTGTGCAGGGCGACATGACGGGCCCGACGGCGGCCTCCATGGTGTTGCGCGACCCGGATGTCGACGCGGCGGTCATGGAGGTGGCGCGCGGCGGCATGCTCCGTGCGGGTATTGGTTTCCGCGAGTGCGATGTGGCTTGTTGCCTCAATGTCAGCGGCGATCACCTGGGTATTGGCGGCATCGATACCGTCGAGCAGCTGGCCGAGCTCAAGCGTCTGCCTGTCGAGATTGCGAAGAAGGCGGCTGTGCTCAACGCCGACGATCCGAACTGTCTGCGCATGGCGGATTACACAGACGCCGAACGTCTCTGCTACGTCACGATGCGCGCCGACCACCCGCTCGTGAAGCAGCACATCGACGCCGGCGGCCAGGCCTTCGTCCTCGAGCAGGGCATCAATGGCCACATGATCACGATCTACGGCAGCGACACGCACATCCCGTTGCTCTGGACGCACCTGATCCCCGCGACGCTCGAGGGCCGCGCGCTGCACAACGTGCAAAACGCGATGTTCGCCGCAGCACTTGCCTACAACATGGACGTCTCGCTCGACAACATCCGCCAGGGTCTGCGCACCTTCGGCACATCGTTCTTCCAGGCGCCGGGCCGCATGAACATTTTCGACGAGCACCCGTTCAAGGTGATCCTCGACTACGCGCACAACCCGGCCGCCGTCAAAGCCATCTGCGAACTCGCGAGTCTGCTCGACGTGGCGGGCCGGCGCACGATTGTGCTGGCGGCTCCAGGCGACCGTCGCGACGAGGACATCGAGAACATCGCGCGGCTGGCGGCCCCGCACTTCGATCACTTCATCTGCAAGCGCGACGATCGCGCGCGGGGTCGTGGTGATGACGAGGTGCCGCAGATGCTCGCGGCCACGCTGCGTGACGCGGGTGTTGACGACAGTCAGATCGAGGTCATCGTCGACGAGCAGGAAGCCGTCAATCACGCGTTGGCGTCAGCGGCTGTGGGCGATCTCGTGCTCGTGCTGGGTGACGACGTTCGGCGCTGCTGGAAGCAGATCATCTACTTCGATACGAGCAAGGGTGCAGCACCTCGTGGTGAGGTACCCGAACGCGCCGTCCCCGATATCTCGCTGCCTGAGTTCGACATTGGCGACGAGGTCGAGCTCATCGTGGACGAGCGTGGCGTGCGGCTCGCGCGCGAGCTTAACGACTGACCGTGAGTGCCTTCGTCGCCGCCAATTGCCGACTGCTCGATGCACGCCGGCTGACGGGCCGCAATGCGGTTTGCGCCGAGGCGGCGGCCGTCGTCGACGTGGCGCTGGAGGACCCAGGCGCCGAGGCCTCATTGCGTCAGGCCTGGGAGCAGCGCGTCGGTCCCGTCTTCGAGGCCCTGGGCTGGCCGCTCAAGACCTACGTACGCTCCGTTGAAGGCGGTATGAGCCTGGCGTTGCTGGCGCCCATCGACCGGCTCTACACCGCCGTGGAAATTGCGGAGTGGGCATTGCGATCGGTGTTTGGCACGCCTGACCCGGATGCGGCGCCCGTGTCACTCGCTGACGCGCCCGCGCACTTTTTTGCCATGGCCGGCGAAGAGGGCAATCCGGACCTGCTGTCGGCCGGCCGAGATGCCGCGCAAGCGGGCGTCACGTTTCTCTGGGACGACGACTTTGTGTCTGTTGGCATGGGCCGCGGCAGTCGCACCTGGGATGTGTCTGATCTGCCCGTGCCGGTCGACACGACAGACTCTCACGATATTCCCGTGGCGATGATTACGGGGACCAACGGCAAAACCACGACGGTGCGGCTGCTCGCCCACATTCTCGAGAAGGCCGGCCACACCGTGGGGCTCAGCTCAACCGATTGGATCGGCGTCAGCAACCGCGTCATCGACCGGGGCGACTGGTCGGGCCCGGGCGGTGCGCGCACGATCCTGCGCGAGACGGATGTCGATGTGGCCGTGCTCGAAACTGCGCGCGGCGGATTGCTGCGGCGGGGGTTGGGTGTGCCCTATGCAGACGTTGCCGCGATCACCAATATCAGCGAGGACCATCTCGGTGACTTTGGCTCTGCCAACCTGGCCGAGCTGACAGACATCAAGTGGCTGGTCATCGACGCGCTGCAAGACCGCGGCACGGCCGTGCTCAACGCCGACGACGCGATCCTCGTTGAGCGTGCGTCGCGCCATGCGGGTCCACGTGTTTGGTTTTCCATGCACGCGGAGAACGATGTGATCCGCAACGACGGATCGGTCGCGTTTGTGCTCGAGGGCGACACACTGACGCGGCAATCTCACGGCAGCGCAGTGGCGCTCTGCCAGGCTGCCGAGATCCCTGTCACACTGGACGCGACGGCCCGGCATAACGTCGCCAATGCGCTGGCGGCTGCGGCCGTAGCGCACGCGCTGGGTGTGCCCGACAACGTGATCGCCGCGGGTCTTCAGTCGATGCCCGTCGAGGCGAACCCGGGCCGCAGCAATCTCTACCAGGTCGGTGGCGCCGAAGTGTTGCTCGACTTTGCCCACAACCCCGAAGCCATGGCGGCGCTGTTCGACATGGCGAAACTGCGTCCCGCGGAACGACGGGTGTTGTGTTTTGGCCAGGCCGGCGACCGCACCGACGCACAGATCCGGGAGCTCGCACGTGGCGCCTGGGCCATCGGGCTCGACAAGGTTGTCGTGAGTGAGCTCGCCACGTACCACCGGGGTCGTGACACCGGCGAGGTGTATGCGCTGATCCGCGACGAGTTGCTGCAGTGCGGTGCGACCGCCGATCAGGTGTCGCACAACGACACCGAAGCCGAGTCGTTGTCCGAGGCGCTGGACTGGGCCGAGCCCGGTGATGCCGTGATTATGTTGGCGCTTGGGGAGGCTGCCGCCTTGCGAGATGTGCTCGCGGAAGCCGAGCGGTCCACGCCTACATAATACGCGCGCCATTTTTCATAATCTGGAATCTGGCGCACCCGGCGCCGCGTCATTCGGCCCACTAGCCGGCGGCCCGCGCTGTGGCAGAGGCGCTAAAGCATTGACTGATATTGCATTATTGGGTGCAAAGCGCGCCCCCGTGTAGCCTGTTGAGGTACGGTCGATGCTATTACCGAAAGTGTGACTTGCATCACATATAGGCATGCGGAACACTCATCCGGCGCGCGTCGGTGTCCATCGGTGCATTTAGGCGGAAGGAGCTTGTAAGGCCTCGCGAAGCGGCTGTGTCACGACAGCCCCGTCGCATCAATTCGAAGTCCAAGAAGAGACCGATCGGGGCAAACACTATCGTCATAGGGAGAGATCAATCATGTTGAGGTATCTGACCGCCGTCGTGGCGGCCTGCGGTATGGCTGCGACATCGCTCGCATCCGAGCTCACCGCGCCGAATCCAAGCCAGGGGCTCAATGGCCTGGTCGATGTCACGCCGACGCAAGCTGGCATCGGGCCTATGCGCACCTACATCGTTCAATTGCCCGATGCGCCCGGTGCAAGCTACGAGGGCGGCGTTGCTGGATTCGCGCCCACGGCGCCGGTAGCGGGGCAAGCCTACAACGCCGATGCACCGCATGTGCAGGCCTACACCACGAGGCTTGTCGCGCAGCACGACGACGTACTGGCCAGCCTTGGTGCGTCGGATCGCAAGATCTACAGCTACCGGCACGCGCTCAACGGTTTTGCGGCGCGCCTGACGCCTGGCGAGGCTGAAACACTGAAGCGCAGCGGCGGGATCGCGGCCGTCTGGGAAGACTATGCCGTGGATGTCGACACCAACGACACGAGCGATTTCTTGGGTCTCAATGACCGTCGCGAAGGCCTGCGCGCTGCGTTGGGCATGACGGGTGAAGACGTCATTATTGGTGTTCTTGACACGGGCGCGATCCAAGAGCACCCGAGTTTCTCAGACACGCCTAACCTGCCCGTGCCGGAATTTTGCGCCGCGCCGTCCAGCCGGTTTCAAGCGTACATCTGCAGTATCATCGAGCGCGCCAACCAGCGCGTCATCTACAAAGCGCCGCCGGCCCAGTGGAGCGGTATTTGCCAGGCTGGTGAGGCCTGGACCGAGGACGATTGCAACAACAAGATGATCGGCGCTCGCTGGTATGTGGACGGCTTCCTGGCCGGCCGCGGCTCGGTCGTCGAGGGCGAGTTCCTCTCGCCACGTGACTCTTCAGGTCACGGTAGCCACACGGCTGGCACGGCCGGTGGTAACAAAGTGACGGCCACACTCAACGGTACCCCCGTGGGCCAGCTTTCTGGTATGGCGCCGCGCGCCCGTCTGGCCATCTACAAGGTCTGCTGGTTGTCGCCAGGTGCGACCAATTTTAGCTGCTTCTTTTCCGATAGCGCCGCGGCGACGGACGCCGCCGTCGCTGACGGTGTTGACGTCCTCAACTTCTCGGTGGGCACGGCAGCGTCGTTCACGGATCAGCAAGATCTCGCGTTCTTCGACGCATCGAACGCCGGTGTGTTTATTGCCCGTTCGGGCGGTAACAGCGGTCCGGGTTTCGGCACGACCAACGCCGGTGAGCCTTGGGTGACCACGGTCGCCGCATCGACCACCGATGGTGTGCGTTTCGCGCTGGGCGCCGACATCAACTCCCCATCTTCGGTCGCGGGCGTCTACGAATACGTTGAAGGCGCGATTACGCGACCGCTCGCTGATTCGGGTGACGTCACGGCGGACTTGGGTGCCGCCTCGCCCATCGAGGCCTGCACGCCGCTCGACAATGATCTGACCGGCAAGATCGCGCTGATCGCGCGTGGTAGCTGTAGCTTCGTCGATAAGATCGAGAACGCCGCCAACGCGGGTGCGCTCGCCGTACTCGTCTACACCAACGCTTCGGCCAAGGTGATCATGGGCGGCGATGCGACCCCGCTGACGCAGAGCATTCCGGGCGTGATGATCGACAACGGGCCCGGCCTGGCGCTGTTTGCTGAAGTTAATGGTGGCAGCACCGTCAACGCCAGCCTCAACGACACAACATTCACCGAGCTGACGCGAACGGGCAACATCATGGCGAGCTTCTCGTCACGTGGCCCCTACCTCGTTGAAGACGATTGGGTGAAGCCCGATATCACGGCGCCCGGTGTGAGCATTCTTGCGCCGTACACGACCGAGCCGGCAGACGGCAGTGCGGGCGCGTTGTACGACTACCTGTCGGGTACTTCGATGTCGGGACCGCACATTGCGGGCATCGGCGCACTGCTGCGCCAGGCGCACCCCGAGTGGAGCCCCGCGCAGATCAAGTCAGCTATCATGACCACGGCGCGTCAGGATGTCGTCAAGGAAGACGGCGCCACGCCAGCTGATCCGTTTGATTTCGGTGCGGGCCACGTTGACCCGAACAAGGCTGCCAGCCCAGGCTTGACCTACAACGCGGGTGAGCTCGACTACCTCGTCGCAAGCTGTGGCACGGTCACGCCGCTGCTCACACCCGCTGACTGTGCCTTTGTTGAATCCGTCGGATTCTCGACGAGCCCCGCAGACCTGAACCTGCCGTCCATCGGTATCGGTGCACTGCCGGGCTCGCAGACAGTCACGCGCACGGTGACAGCCGTGGGCGCGCCCGCAAACCGCAAGAGCAGCGGACTGATCGGTCGGTTCTTTCCGAGGACGCCGGCGCCCGCGCCGACGCCGACACCGACCCGCTACCGTGCGGTTATCGACGCGCCGGAGGGCTTCAACGTGTCGGTGGCACCAAGCGAGATCGTGCTCACTGAGGGTGAATCGGCGAGTTATGCGCTAACCGTGACCAACGACACGGCCATCCCGAATGTTTGGGAATTTGGCTCGCTGACGTGGGAGCCCGATTCGGGCAACGCCGTTCGCAGCCCGATCGCGGTCAAGGCGCTGGCCTTTATTACCGAGGACGAAGTGGATGGCGAGGGTGCCCAGGGCAGCGCGCAGTTCGATCTGACCTTCGGCTACTCGGGTGAGTACACGGCGCAGGTGCACGGTCTCAACAGCGCGGCGCCCATTGGCTTCGTGAACTTGCTCGACGACCCCGACAACAGCTTCGCGTTCTCGTTCTCGGATCCCGCGACGTTTGCGACGGTTATCGACGACGTTCAGCCCGGCACGGCTTTCCGCCGCTTCGCGTTGTACAACGAGTACACGACGGGCAACGATGACATCGACCTCTACCTCTACTACTGCCCCGGTGGCCAGTGCACGCAGATTGCATCGAGCACCAATGCCGGTTCTGATGAGGAAGTGAGTGTGTTGCTGCCGATTCCGTTCGATGATGTTGCGTTCAACCCCTACGTGTTGTTTATCCACGCCTTTGAAACGGAAGCGGCCGATACGACGTTCATCTACTACGATTCGACGTTTGGCATTGTAGATGACGCGGGCAACCTAAGCGTTGACGCGCCGGCCACGGCCACGGCAGGTCAGACAGTGCCGATCACGGTCGACTGGGCGGGACTGCCGACAGGCTTGCTTGAGAAGCGACTGGGTGCGATTTCGCACAGTGATCCGAACGGTATCCAGAACCTTACGATCATTGATATCGAAAACGATCCTGGCGCATCGATCTGCGACTTCGGCATCTGCCAGTAGTCGTCTGACAGGCGACTGCCTGGTGAACCCGCCCGGCATTGGCCGGGCGGGTTTTTTTTGTCCGTCAGTCAGCGCCGATCGAGGGGCAGAGCACCACGCGATCGAGGTCGGTGTTGTAGCTAAAGAGTCGTTGACCGTGGCGCAGCACGATCACGTAACCCTCGACGGGCGTGACCGCGTAGCTGACGCCGGCATCGGGGCACTCGAGACTCGCGTCCTCAAAACGCTTGCGGCGTGCGTCGAGGACCCGGATGTTCTCGACGCCGACGCCCAGTTGGCTGGCCAGGTCTTCGCGCGCCTTCGTCGCCATGGCGGCCCAGACGAGTTCACGCTTGGGCGTGAGTTCGGTAACGGCCTTACTACGCTTGCATAGGAACGGCTTGCCGCCGGCCTCGTGCATGACATGGATTTCTCCGCGCGCGCGCACGGCGATCTTGTGGCCGGGCGTCATGACCTGCGCATAGGCCTGACCCGGCTGCGGGCAGCCAATGCTCGAATCGGGCCACTCGACGGGTCGAACACTGATCACAGTGACTTGCGAGATCGGGATGTCCATCTCTTCCGAGAACACGGCAGCGGCACGGGTGGAGATGCTGACCTCGGCACTATCGAGTGCCCGTTGGGTACCGTCGGGTAGGGTGACTCTGGCTTTCGGGTCGGAGCTTTGTTCGCCGTCCGCCGCGTCACAGCCCGCGGCGGCCATCAACAGGGCAAGCATCAGTTTCGGGTAAGCCGTTCTCATAGTGTGTCTTATGCCTTTGAGCCGATTACTTCCCGTAGGGCCGGAATACGCGCAGCAGCAGCGGCAGCAGCGTGATATTGACAAGTAGCGCTGTGACCATGGCCAGGGCCGTCAACGAACCGAAATAAATCGTCGGATTGAAGTTCGAAAGCACGAGGACCACGAAGCCAATCGTGATGCACAGCGAGGTGTAGAGCATGGCGCGGCCGATACTGTCATGCGCCCGAAGCGCTGCGTTTTCGTAACTACGGTCCTGAAGCCACTCGGTTTCGAATCGGTGGACGTAGTGGATGGCATTGTCGACACCGATACCAATCGTGATCGCGGCAATCGTAATCGTCATGATGTCGAGCGGTATCCCCGCCCAGCCCAACACGCCGAGCACAACAGCAGCAGGCAATAGGTTGGGGATGATGGCGACGACAGCAACGGCCAGTGACCGGAACGAGATGACGAACGTAATCAGGATCGCGACAAAGATCACACCGATGGTCTGGATCTGCGAGCTAAACAGGCTCTGCAACAAGTTGTTGTAGAGCACGATCATGCCGCTGACGTTGAGCACCTCCCCCGTGCCCGCGCGCAACTCACGAATGTCGGTCTGGATTTTCTGCAGCAGCGCCTGACGGTCGAGACCGACGCTGCCCTCGAGCACGCGCACGGCGATGCGCAGCTGCTGCCCGTCCTCGGACAAGTAAGGTGCGATCAGCTCCGACCGAATGTCGTCGGGCAGCTTGCGCTCGAGAATGGCCAGCGCGAAGTTGTCCGCGGCGATGTCCTGATCGATCTCGGCCAGCACACGGATGGTCGAGTGCAAGCTCATGACGTTGCCCGTTTCAGGCAGCGACTCGAGGTATTCATGGATCGCCGCGATTTCGGCGAAACGCGCCGTGCGGAACCAGTAGCTCGTGGCGGTGAGGCCCGCTTCGTCATCCGCGTCGGCGTAGGGGTCGTCAAAATCGTCGCCGAACTCGTCGTCGAGGTCCGCAAACTCGTCGTCGAAATCATCCGAGCCGCTGCCATCGAGCGCGGCGTCGGCATCCGCACTGTCTTCCGCGACTTCAGGTGCCGGCGCATCGATGAGAACGTCGAGCGGCGTCGTGCCGCCCAGGCGGGCGTCGATGAGCGCGAGGCCCCGGTGGATGTCGGTGCGTTTGTCGAAGTAGTCGATGAACCGGTTGTCGACGGTCAGCTTCTGGATGCCGACCGCAGCCAGCACTGTGATCACGGCGAGCGTGGCGACCAGCGCCATCCCGTGCTGTTCGGCAGTTGCGGCGAGCCGGCGCAGCCAGGGGCCCAGCACATCGGGCGCACGCCGCAGTTTCGCGCCGGGCAACACCATGAGCAGGGCCGGGAACAAGGTGTAGGCCGCAATGAGCGATGCCCAGAGCGAGAACACCATGATCCAGCCGAAGTCGATGACGGGTCGGATGTCGCTCACCACAAGCGAGCCGAACGCCACGGCCGTTGTGAGAACGGTGAAGAAGCAGGGCGCCAGTTTGTCACGCAGGGTTTGTGAGACGAGGCTGCGCGGGTCGAGCGTGGGGTCTTGCTCCTGCAGTTCGCGGTGACGCACGGCCAGGTGGATCGTCAGCGAAAAGCTGAAGATGAGCAGCAGCGCGAGAAAGTTCGAGGACACGATGGTCACGGGCCAGCCGGTGAGCCCCAGGAAACCCGTGGTGCAGACGCCAACTACAGCTGCCGTGAGCATGGGCACGAGGACCCAACGCGGCTGCCGGAAAATGACCAGCAACAACGCGGCCAGAATAAAGATGACTGCGATGCCGAAGGTCGCGACGTCGCGTTCGATGTAGCGGGTGATGTCGCGCGCGATGAGGGGCAGGCCGCCGACGCTGACCTCGGCACGATCCGCGTACTCGGCCACGATGCTGCGCACCGTATCGACCAGCACGCCTTCCTCAGCCATGAGCTGCTCGCGGTACGTATTGAGCGCTTCATCGGCCTCGCGCAGCGCAGCGCCGTTGCGTTGTTCGCGGGGAACGTCACGCAGGCCGTCGCGGCGGTCGAGCAGGGTGTAGAAGGTCTCGTCGCGTTCCAGCGTGACCTGGACCGCCGCGGTCTGGCCATCGGTCGAGACGAGCGCGTTCTTGTAGAGCGGGCTCTCGCGCAGTTCCTCGGCGGCGGCCTCGCGGTCCGTGTCCGGGTCGGCCAGCGTCGGGATACCGTTCTCAAGCGCGTCGAGCGTCAGGCCCCTGACCAGGGGTACGTCGAGCACCGTGGTGACGCGCGCGACGCGACCGACGGCGGTCAGCCGGTCCCGGAGCTCGGCCAGCATCTCCAGGCTCTCGTCGGAGAACAGGCCGGCCTCGGGTGTCCAGGTGACAATCAGGAAGTCGTCGGTGCCGTACTGCGCGCGGACTTCACGGTAAAAATCCAGCGACGCGTCGTTCTCGAGCACGAGCGAATCCGCCGACACATCCATCTGGAAGCGCGGAATAAATGCAGCCAATACCAGCGTCACGATGGCGATAAGAACCAGCGTGAGCCTCGGGCGATCAATGACGAGCGCCTCGTAGGCGCGGGGCAGTGATTTCATGGGGGGTGGGGGCAACTCGTGGTTGGCAGGGCGAATGGTATCTGGCCTGCGTCCTCGGGGCATCTGTTATGTGAGCTTCGACCGCGCCAGCGGGCGCAGGGTTCCTCAGCCCCCGGGTGCCAAAAAGGCCGCGCCCGCATGAAGGCTTCCTGTCTTACTGTCGAACAGCGTCGCATTCTCCCAGTGCGAACCCTGGCCCCAGCGCGTCTTGCAGCGAGTGGAGATCCAGGCCGGTTCCCAGTAGACGGTGCCCAGCCCGCCCGCGGCGCGAACCGCGTGCTGCAAATCGAGAAGCCAGCGACGCTGGCCGTCGATGCTTGCGGGATAGCCGGCGACGAGCGCGTCCTCGCCCAGCAAGTTGTGCGCGTCGTCTTCGGCGTCGAGCGTCCAGGGGTAGGCGGTTTCGACAATCACCACGTCGCGCTCAAACTGCGCCCGCAACGCCGTGACAAACGGCCCGATGGCGTCGAAGGGCGTCGACGACCAGCGCGGATAGTAGCTCACGCCAATGAGGTCGAAGTCCTCCACGCCCGCGGCCACCGCGCCTTCGAACCAGGCCACAACGTTCTCGGGTTGCGCCACGTGCAGCATGATGCGTATTTCGTGATCGTGACGCTGGGCGACGCGGCGGACAGCGGTGATGCCCGCATTAAGAAACGGGGCGTTGCGCGACCAGCGAACAGGCGTCTTTTCGTCGATCTCCTCGGTGATCAACAGGTCCGTATTGGTTTCGTTGCCCACCTGGACAACGTCGGGCAAGAGGCCGTCTTCGGCCAGCGCTTCGAGCGTGCGCTCCGTGTATTCGCCCAATGCTGCGGCCATGCCGCGTTCGTCGAGGTCGCGCCATGCCGCGGGCACGAGTTGCTTGCCGGGATGCGCCCAGTCATCAGAGTAGTGAAAGTCGAGCAACACGCGGAGACCGTGCTGACGTGCACGGCCGATGCTCTTGCGTACATCGTCGAGTGTCGAATAGCGCGTCCAATCAGGCGTGTGCCACAAACGCAACCGCGCGATATTCGCGCCGGCGGCAGCGAAAATCGCGTAGGGATCTTGGCCGCCCGTATCGTCGTGGTATCGCGCACCGCAGTCTTCAAGCTCGTTGACGTAGGAGAGATCAACGCCCCGCCAAGCTGGGCGTTCGGCAAACGCAGCCGGGCTCAACAGCAACAGTGTCATTGCCGCCGTACCGGCAAAAAGGGCTACTCGGCTCACACCTTACGATAGCGCTGCACGTGCGTGACCCACAAGCGACGCAATTGGTTGCCGACTCCGCACGCCGGGTCGGGGCAGGACGGCTTCCGTCCCTGGAAGCGCAGTCCCTGCGCCGCCGCCTGCCCCGGTCGCCCGGCTTCCTTGCCGGGGCGTCCCTCCAGCACACGTTGAACGTCACTCAGGCGCTATGGGGCACCCGGTCGTGTGACGTTGAAAAAGCGTCGGACTCGATGAGCCCGATGAGTCGCTGCGCGGGCACCGCGGGGCTAAACAAAAAGCCCTGGCCCGTGTCGCAGCCGGCGTCCGTCAGGAAGCCCAGAATGTCTTCGTCCTCGATGCCTTCTGCGCAGGCACTCATATCAAAGTTGTGTGCGAGCTCCACGAGCGCTGATACGAGCGTCCTTGCGTTCGCGCTCTTGCTGATCTCGAGCACAAAGGACTTGTCGATCTTGAGCTCGCTGAACGGCAGCCGGAACAGGTGCTGCATCGACGAAAAGCCGATGCCGAAGTCGTCCATGGCGACATCGAAGCCTTTCACGCGCAGCCGCGTGAGGATGTCCATGGTCAGCGCGGGGTCGGCCATCGCCGCGGTCTCGGTGATCTCGAGGATCAGGCGGTCCGGCGTCAAACCGTGCGTGCTCAACATGGTGGCCAGTCGGTCAGGCAGCTCCAGGTCGCCGAGCAAGGCGCCAGAAATATTGACGCTGGCTGTGAGCCGATGACCCGCTGCGTCCCAGCGGGCCACCTGCTCAATGGTTTCGCGGAGCACGTAATTAGTCAGAGCGCCGATGGCGCCGGAGCGCTCGGCGATGGGAATGAAGGCGTCGGGCATCACAAGACCGTGCTGCGCGTGTTGCCAGCGGCACAGCGCTTCCACGCCAGAGATCACCCAGCGCTCACCGTGACGTTTGACGCGCGGCTGGTAGTGCACCATCAGCTCACCGCGTTCGATGCCGTGGCGTAGATCCGCGGCCGTGAGCACTTTCTCGAAGCGCCACTCTTCGGCGAGCAGGGCGCGCAGTTGCGCGATGTCGAACGGCTTACGCAGCGAGCCTGCGACGTCAAGGTCGAGTGTGCGCGCGAGGTCACTCGCGGTGGCAAGCACACGCTTGCACAAACCGCTAATGAGATAGATACGGGCGCGGATCCGCTTTGCGGAAAGCTGGCGCAGCACCTCGATGCCGTCGCATCCGGGCATGCTGAGGTCGAGTGTGATGACGGCCGGGGTGCGTTCTTCGGCGGCGTCGGCCGCGTCTTCGCTGCGGCCGCAGTCTGTGACTTCGAATCCTTGTCGTTCGGCGACCGACCGAATGAGTCCGCGAATGCCCGCGTCGTCGTCAATGATCAACATCGTGCCGGGCTGCGGTTTACGGCTCGTAAATACCGTCTGTGTCTTCATGCCCCATCCTTGGTTTGCGATTCGCCGTCCGTGGCATCTCGCGATGCAATCACCCGCCAGTGTGCGTCGTAGGTGTTGCTGGGTACCCATATTCGGTTGGGGGCGCCCCCATGAACAGAGGGCTGATTGGCGACGCATTGAGGGGACTGTTGCCGACAGCCCCGAAAATTATTGTCAAACGGTGAGTTTGAGCTTAGTCGAGGCCGGCTTTGACGCTGTAGCGGATGATCTCCGCGGCGGTCTTGAGACCCGTCTTTTCGGCGATGCGAGCGCGGTAGGTGGCGATCGTTTTTTCGCTGATGCCGAGCTGGCGTGAGATTTCCTTGGCCGTGTTGGCCTGGGCGACGAGGCGGAAGACATCGAACTCGCGCTTCGAGAGCTGCTCGTGGGGCGCCTGCACAACCTGGCCCGCAAACGCGGCCTGCATATCGCGGCGTAGATCGGGGCTCAGGAAGACCTCGCCGGCCAATGCCGATTCGATGGCTTCCTCGAGGTGTTCCGCGGCCGAGTCCTTGCTCACGTAGCCGCTGGCGCCCTTTTGCAGGCACGACTGCGCGATGCGTAATTCCTGGAAGACTGTCAGCATCACCGTGCGGGTGGGGTACCCAAGCGCGACGACGCGGTCCAGCACCTCAATGCCGCTGCCATCACCGAGATCGACGTCGAGCAGCAGCAGGTCGGGTTGCTCGGACTCGGCCAGCCTCAGTGCATCAGCCTGGTTTTCGGCCTCGATAATCGTGGCGCTAGGAAAACGGGCCTGGATGACGGAGACCACACCTCGGCGAACCACGGCGTGGTTGTCCACGACGAGGACCGTGAGTGCAGCATCGGGTTTGAGCTCGGGCTGGTTCATCCGTGGCCTTTGCTGGGCAGGTTGGCTTCCGGCTTCCGCCTGTCATTCTGCCCGAAGCGGACCCAGCTGTCAGACGTGACGGGGCATCCGTGCACCCCCTTAGCGGCCGACTTGCCGCAAAGTGACGCGCACCCCCAGGGTGACGGGTGCACGCCCGGGTGGTCGCCGCGCCGTGACCGGCCTCACGTAACGTGCATGTAAACCACAGAATCACTGGTTAATTAGACGTTTACGTCGCTATGCTGCGGGTGCGGTATGACGAAAACGAGACCTGGTTCTCGCCGGCCGCCGATCCAAACGCATACATTATGTGTAATTCGCGCCACCCGGCGCGGCCCGTCGCGTCGCGCGGCAGGCTCCAGGGACACAGGGAGTGGTTGTCCGTGATGCTGAAGAAGAACTCGTCGCCCGCACGTCGGATCCGTTCACTGGCCTTGGTGGCCCTGACCTGCATCGCGTCGCCCCAGGTGCTGGCCGAAGGCTCGGCCCAGATCGGCATCAACCAGCCCCTGTTCGACGCCGAACGTGCACTCGACCGCGGCTTTGCCATCGACGCCAACTCGCAGTCCCTGTTCGTCGACATCACGACGGCCAACGAGATCATCAACATCTCGCTCTGCGGCAACACGGACGGCGATGACCTGTTCATCGAGATCTTCGACCCGACCGACACGAGCGTCTTCACGCAGACGCTGACCAGCGGCAACGTGGCCTGCAACGACCCCATGACAGCGCCGCTCACCAACCCTGAGCAGTACACGGCAACGACGACCGGTACTTACCGGATTATCCTCGAGAACACGAGCGAGACGGGAAATAACGACAGCATCCTGCGCCGCTACGACGTGACGGTGACGCCGCCGGGCAGCACCGACAACCCGGACCCGACGGCCGACGACGGCCGCCTCTGGGCTTACAGCTGGAACATCAACGCGGGCGCCTTCGACGTCTCAGCGGCCACGGACGCGGACTTCTACGCGCTCGTTCCGGGCGGGCGCCCCAATACGAACTACGTGTGGCAGCTCGACCTCAACAACTTCGCAGGCTTCGTCTACTACATTGTGGCCAACGATATCGGCGTGGATGCACCGAACTCCGGCTACTCGACCGAGCTTGCGGGCAACGCTGTCACTTACCGGTTCCCGATTTACACGAGCGTTCCCGACGTGGCGTTGCCGCAGCCAGCGTTGCCGCCAGTGATCACGGACATCCGGTTCATCGATGATGCCGGCGTCGACAGCGGTATCTCGCCCGGCGACACTATCGGTGTGCAGGACTCGGGTTTCTTCGAGTTCACGTCCGACGTAGCCGGCACCTACGCGATCACGATCGACGTGGATGGCGACGGCGTATTCGGAAATGCGGGCGACCGACTGCTGCTGGGTCCCGTTGCCGTGGGTGCCAACAGTGTTGCCTGGGACGGCACCGATGCGAATGGCACCACGCTGGGCGACGGCGTCTACAGCGCACGCATCAGTGTGCGCATGGGCGAGTACCACTTCGTGGCGTTCGATGCCGAAACGAGTGGCGGCACCGAAGATGGCCTGACCATATTTCTCATCGATGAAACTGATACGCCGCAGCCGACGCGCGTGTTCTGGGATGACGTCACGATCCTGGGCGGCGGTGCTGGTGGCAGCACGACACTGCCTGATGGCGAACTCTCTAGCACGAGCGCCGGACGCCACACCTGGGGCAACTTTACGGGTTCGGGTTTCGGCAACGACCGGTTTATCGACACCTACGTTTACGGCTTCACGGCCACGACCTCGACACTCGTCTACGTTACCTCGGGCGATGCGCTGATTACGGGCAGTGACGGCAGCGTCGACATCCCCGACGTGACCGTGCTCGGTGATGCTGTTGTCGTCACCGTGACCGACGGCGACCTCAATAACGATGCCGGCGTTGTTGAGTCGGTCGGCGTCGACGTCATCAATACCACGACGGGCGAGATCGAACAGGTCGTGCTCGCGGAAACGGGACCCAACACGGGTACGTTCACGGCGAATGTACCGACGGTCTCTGCAGTTGCCGGTCCCAACAATGACGGCACGCTCAACGCGGGCGAAGGTAACGGCGTCAGCGTTGAATACACCGACCAGATCGACGCCGTGGGTGCTTCAGTCGTGCGCACCGACACGGGCGTGTTGGGCACAGATACCGACGGCGATGGCGTCATCGACATCAACGACGACGATGACGATAACGACGGAATTCCCGACACCACCGAAGGCGCGGGCGACAACGATGGCGACGGCGTCCCAAACCTGCGCGATATCGACAGCGACAACGACGGCATCGTCGATAACGTCGAGGCCCAGGCCGAAACAGGCTACGTCCCGCCGACAGGCACCGACACCGATAGCGATGGCATCGACGACGCCTACGATCCCGATCAGGGCGGTGCGGCACTGTCGCCCATCAACACCGATGGCGCGGACCAGCCCGACTACCTCGATGACGATAGCGACAACGATGGCGTTACCGATGCGATCGAAGGTTTCGATGCCGACAACGACGGCTTCCCAGACATGTCGCCCGCGCCCGGCAATGCGGACGCCGATGGCGATGGCCTCAACGACAATTTCGATACGACGACAGCTCCCGATCCGCTGAACGCGATCGGCGGCAACGCGCCGCTCCAGAACCGTGACGGCGATGCCGATCGCGACTGGCGTGACACCGACGACGACAACGACGGTACGGACACGTCCGCAGAGGGCGGCGCGGGCAACGACGCCGATGGCGACGGCACACCCGACTATCTCGAATCTGGGACCAATGACGCCGATGGCGACGGTACGCCCGACGAGCTCGACGCCAACGACGCCGACCCCTGTGTCCCGTCGCAGTTCGGCACGGGCTGCGCGACAGATAGCGATGGTGACGGCACACCCGACAGCGTCGAAGGCCCGACGGCCGACACGGACGGTGACGGTACGCCCGACTACCTCGAGTCATCGATTAACGATGCTGATGGCGACGGCACCAACGATCAGGCCGATCCCGCTAACGGCGATCCCTGCATCCCGTCCACGACGGCACCGGGCTGCACGACCGACAGCGACGGCGATGGACTGACCGACCCCGACGAAGCCGCACTGGGTACGGACATCAACAACCCCGACAGTGACGCCGACGGTATTCCCGATGGTGTTGAAACGGGCGGCGACGCGACGATCGATCCGGGCGAAACGAACCCGCTCGACCGCGACAGTGATGACGACGGCCTGGCCGACGGCGTCGAAGACGCCAACGGCGATGGCATCCAGCAAGCGGGCGAAACGAGCCCGAGCGATTCCGATAGCGACGGCGACGGCATTGTCGACGGTGTTGAGCTGGGTCGCGTGGCTGGCGTCGCCGACCCTGACGGTGCAGGACCCATTGGCGGCACGGACGGCGCCTTTGATGGCGATGCGGACCCGACGACGACGACCAACCCGTTGGTCGCGGACACGGACGGTGATGGTCTCGATGACGGCGTGGAAGACGCCAACGGCGACGGCCAGACGGTCAACTCGATTGGTGGCACGGGCGGGGCTGCAGGCAGCGGTGAAACCGACCCCGGCAACAGTGACACCGACGGCGACGGCCTTAGCGACGGCGACGAAGTCAACGCGACCGGACCGCTCACAGGCATCGGCAACACCAACCCGCTCGACACGGACACCGACGACGGCGGCGCGCTTGATGGCGCCGAAGTCCTGACGGACGGTACCGACCCGACACCGGGCAACGGTCTCGACGACGCCGTCGACAGCGACGGCGACGGCATCTCCGATCCGCTCGAAGGCGCGCTCGGTACGGACCCCAACGACGTTGACTCCGATGACGATGGCCTCACCGATGGCGAGGAAGCGGGCAGCGATGGCGTGTTGGGCGCCGGTGAAACCGATCCGCTCGACGCTGACAGCGATGACGACGGCCTGTCTGACGGCGACGAGGTCGACGGCACGGGCCCGCTCGCGGGCTACGGCGCGACGGATCCGTTGAACACCGACACGGACGGCGACGGCATTAACGACGGCATCGAAGCCGGCGTGGCTACGCCCGGCGTGGCGGGCGGCGTCAGCGACGGTTCTGGCATTGCCTACGACGGCACGGCACCGGGTTTCACGGGCGACGCGGATCCCGAGACGACGACCGACCCGACCGACGCGGACAGTGATGACGATGGTCTCGACGACGGCGTCGAGGACGCCAACGGCGACGGTCAGACGCTGAACACGATTGGTGACAGCACGAGCGCCGGTACCGGCGAGACCGACCCGAATCAAGCCGACACCGATAGCGACGGCCTCAACGACGGCGACGAAGTGAATGGCACGGGACCGCTCGCGGGCCTGGGCACGACCGACCCGCTCGACGCAGACTCCGACGACGGCGGCACGCAGGACGGCACCGAGGTGCTGGCCGATGCCACCAACCCGTTGTCGGGCAACGGTGCGGACGATGCCGCTGCGGACCCAGACGGCGACGGACTCTCGAACGCGCAGGAAGCGGTACTCGGAACCGACCCCGATGACGCCGACACCGACAACGACGGTGTCGATGACGGCACGGAAGTGGGCAACGACGGCTCGCTCGATACGGGCGACACCAACCCGCTTGACGCCGACACCGACGACGACGGTATCGGTGACGGCGCGGAAACGCTGGGCGCGGATGGCGTTGCCAATAACGGCGACGAAACCGATCCTCTGAATGCCGACACCGACGACGACGGCATCAACGACGGCACGGAAATCGGTGTCACCGCACCGGTAGCAGGCGGCACAAGCGACGGCACGGGCGTGACCTACACGGGCACCGATACAGGCGCGGGCAACTACGTTGCCGATGCAGACCCGAGCACGATCACCGATCCGACGGATCCCGATAGCGACAACGACGGTCTGCTTGACGGCATCGAAGACGCCAATGGCGACGGCGCCACGGTCAATATGATCGGCGGCACGGGTAACGCGGGTTCGGGCGAAACCGATCCCAACAACCGCGACACTGACGGTGATGGCCTGTTCGACGGCGACGAAGCCGCCGGCACCGGTCCGCTCGCGGGCCTGGGCACCACCGATCCGCTCGACACCGACAGTGATGATGGCGGTACCGAAGACGGCACCGAAGTGCTGGCCGACGGTACCTTGCCCGTATCCGGCAACGGCGCCGACGATGCGGCGGCCGACCCCGACGGCGATGGCCTATCCAACGCGCAGGAAGCGATCCTGGGCACGGACCCCGACGACCCCGATACCGACAACGACGGCATCGACGATGGCGACGAAACGGGCAACGATGCGTTTATCAACGCGGGCGACACCGACCCGCTCGACGCCGACACTGATGACGACGGTGTCAGCGACGGCGACGAAGTCGCGGGCGCTGACGGCTTGCCAAACACGGGTGATGAAACCAATCCGAATTCGGCAGACAGCGATGGCGACGGCCTGAGTGATGGCCTCGAGACGGGCGTCACGACCCCCATCGCGCCGACCGTCAGTGACGTCAACGGCGTCCCGGTGGCGGGCACCGATACGGGCGCCGGCAACTTCACGGCTGACACGGACCCGACATCGACCACGGACCCGACGGACGCCGATACGGATAATGACGGCCTGCAGGACGGGCTCGAAGATGCCAACCGCGACGGCGCAACCGCCAACACGATTGGTGGCACGGGTACGTCGGGCAGCGGTGAAACCGATCCGCTCAACGCCGACACAGATGGCGATGGCCTCACGGACGGCAACGAGCAAGACGGCATTGGCCAGCTCGGCGGCAATGGTGTCACGGATCCCCTCGACACCGACAGTGATGATGGTGGCATCGATGATGGTGCCGAAGTCCTGAACGACGGCACGAACCCGACCTCGGGCAACGGCACCGACGACCAGATCGACAGCGACGGCGACGGCATCACGGACGGCAACGATGCCGACCCCATAGACCCCTGCGTGCCCAACTTCCCGGGCCAGGCCTGTGCGGACAGTGATGGCGACGGTGCTGCGGACTTTGGCACGCCCACGACGGCCGTGCCCGTCGAGCCGGATGCAGGCGCCGACAGCGACCCTTGTGTGCCCGACAACACGGTAGCGGCCTGCGATACCGACAACGACGGCGTGAGCGACGGCGACGAGATCGCCAACGGCACGGACCCCGCGAGCGAAGACTCGGATGGCGACGGCATCCCCGATGGCGTCGAAACGGGTGACACCGATGGCGATGGCATCATCGACGCGCTTGACCCCGATTCCGACAATGATGGCATCCCCGATGCCGATGAGGCTGGCCCGATGCCAGGTATGCCCGTCGACAGCGATGGTGACGGCCTGGTCGACACCATTGATCTAGACTCCGATAACGACGGTATTCCGGACGCTATCGAGGGTAACTCGGATAGCGATGGCGACGGCGTCGCCGACTTCCTCGATCCCGACAGCGACGACGACGGCATTCCGGATTTCGTGGAAGATGTCATCGCTACGGGTGTCGACAGCGACGGTGACGGCATCGATGACGGCTATGACGTCGATACGGTTCCGGGTGCCACCGATAGCAATGGTGACGGTGTCGCCGACGCAACCGTGGCCGTCGACAGCGATAGTGACGGTCTGCGTGATGCCATTGATATCGACAGCGACAACGACGGCATCCCCGATACCGTCGAAGCCGATCTTGATGTGACGGCCGATGCGGACGGCGACCAGATCAATGACGTGTTCGACGTTGATCTCACGATGGGCGCCGACAGTAATGCCGATGGCGTTGACGACGCCGCACAGGTGGTGGATACCGACGGCGACGGCATTGCAGATTACGTCGATCTCGATGCCGACAACGACAGCATCCCGGATGTGGTCGAAGGCGGTGGCCCTGACGCGAATGCTGACGGTCTCATCGATGACCTCGCCAACAACGAGGGCAGCATCGTGATGCCAATCGACTCGGACACCGACGGCATCGGCGACTGGCGCGAAACGGACAGCGACGGTGACGGTACGCCCGATATCGCAGGCACACCGTTCGGTCCGCTCGACGGCGATGGTGATGGCGTCATCGATGACACCACGGACAGTGACGGTGACGGCATCGCGGACGGCGCTGACCAGGCCGATGGCTTTGGCACGTTGCCCGACGCCGACGGCGACGGCATCCCCGATGATGTCGAGGGCAATGGCGACACGGACGGCGACGGCATCCCCGACGTCAATGACACGGACAGCGACAATGACGGCATCGACGATGAAACAGAAGCAGGCCCCGACGCCACCAACCCCATTGACACCGATGGCGACGGCTTGCCCGACTACATCGATCCAGACAGTGATAACGACGGGATCGATGATGAACTTGAACGCGACGCTGACGCCGATGGCAATGGCGTGCTGGACCGGCTCGAGTCGAACGGTGAACTGGAAACCGCTGTAACGGGAACGGGGACCGGCAGCATCGGACTCGTGTTCTTGTTCATGCTCGGCCTCATGCTGGCGGTGCGGCGCCGCCTGCACCGCCATGCGGCCGCAACGCTCGTGCTGTTTGTACTTGCGGTCCCCGCAGCGCGCGCCGAGAAGGACTGCGCGCAGGCCATCGATGACGGTGACGACGCGGGTTGTTGGTATGTGGCTGCCGGACTGGGCTACTCCTACGTCTCGCCCGACGAAGCGGCCAACAACTTCATCCACGACGCCGATGAGAATCACGACTCGGGCTGGCAAATCACGCTCGGCCGCCAATTCACGGAACGCTGGTTTGCCGAGCTCAATTACGCCGACCTCGGCGAGGCGGGCATCACCAACCGCAACCCGGCGGTCGCGGCGGCGTTTCCCGACGCGGCGATCAGCTACAAGGTGCCCTCGTTGATGGCCGGCTACCGCCTGCGGACCGACAAGCGTGTGCGCCCGTTCGGCAAGGTCGGCCTGTCCACGATCCGCAACAGCGGTTCGGGCGCGCCGATTCCTTTCGACAAGCAGAGCTCGATTCAGCTCGCGTTTGGTGCGGGCGTCGATGTCGACTTGGGTGACTCGCCCTGGTTCGTCCGCGGTATCGTCGACTGGTACGACCGCGATGCCTGGTTCGCTGGCATCTCGGTGGGCTGGCAGTTCGGTGAGCGCGATCGCTCATCGCCGCTCGCGGCCTTGCCCGTGGACAGTGATGGCGACGGCGTTTACGACGACAGCGATCAGTGCCCGGACACCCCCGCCGGTACAGCCGTCGATGCCACGGGCTGCGCACTGCCCGTCGACAGTGACGGCGATGGCGTGAACGACTCGGCCGACGCCTGTCCGAACACGCCGGCGGGCACGGTGGTTGACGAGAGGGGCTGCGCCACAGACAGCGATGGCGACGGTGTACTCGACGGTGCGGATGCCTGCCCCGATACGGCCGCAGGCGCCGTCGTCGACAGCAAGGGCTGCGAGGTCATTCGCGAGAGCGTCGTTGAGATCCGCCTGCCCAGCGTGAACTTCGAAACGAATTCGGACCGGCTGCTGTCAGGCGCCGAATCAGAGCTTGACGCAGCGGCCAAGACGCTCAAGAGCAACCCGACTGTGACCGTTGAAGTGGCGGGCTACACCGATGACCGGGGCAACGCCGACTACAACCGTGGTTTGTCCGAGCGTCGTGCGCGCAGTGTGCGCAACGCGCTCGAAGAACGCGGCGTACCGCGCGAGCAGATGACGGTGGCGGGCTACGGCGAGGCTGATCCCATCGCGAGCAACGACACGGCGGAAGGCCGGGCGGCCAACCGACGTGTCGTGTTGCGTTTGACGCGGTAGCCCCTAGGCGGGTGCGGCTTCAGCTGCGCCACGCCGTGCTTCGAGTTCTTCGCGGACTTCGTGAGCACGTTCTTCAGTGATCGAGAACGATGCGACAGCCCAGATCGCAATCACCGACGCTACACAAGGGATAAGTGCGTCAAACAGTCGCATTAGGGTGATGGCCTGCTCAGTCTGGTCACCGCCGAGATCGACATCGAACCCTGTTACGTTGAGTAGGATGCCGCCGGCGACCAGGGCGACCGATTGGCCGAGTTTCACGACCCACCAGAAGATTGAGCCGTACATGCCCTCGCGGCGCTCGTTGGTATTGAGCTCGTCCATGTCAACGACATCGGCGACCATCGACGGCATTAGCGTGAACAGGCCTGCCAAGGCGAACGCCATAAAGGGTGCTGGAAACAGCACGAACCATGGGTTGTCCGGCGAATAGCAGAACCACTTTAGTGCGTAGCCGAAAATAGAGATGCCGGTTGAGACAAAGAACGCGCGGCGTTTACCAATTTTGGTCGCGAGCCAGGTGACGAACGCAATAACGACAAGACCAACAAGACCCTGTAGCAGGCCGGAGTGGCCAGCGAATGTTGCACCTTGCGATTTGTCGCCGCCGAATACGTAATAGATGATCACGTAAGACTGGAAGGCGGCGATCATAATGAAGCCGTTGAAGACAAGAAAGGTCGCAATACAGAGCTTGCGGAAGGGCGAGAATCGCAATGCTGTTGCGAAACCCGTGAAGAAGTTCTCGATGGCTGGGACGTTTCGAGCCATCGTGCCACCTCTCGCTTCGAGCTTGGCAAGCGTGCCGCGATTTAGCGGTCCGCCACCAGCGACCGTTCGTATCGTCTGCTGCGCGTGGGTCAGATAGAGTCGATTGCCCATCAGGCCCAGAATCACTGGAGGGACGAGGTAGAGGGCCACGGAACCGATCTTGACGGCAAGAGCTACGAGCGAGCTCAGCTCGTCTCCAGCCAGAATCGAGGATGCTGCCGCGTTGACGGCGTACACGAAGGCCGCGGCGACAGGCACAAAGACGAGCAGGGCGCGCCACATTCTCCGATAGGCAAGCCATGGGATCGAGAGGAGCATTGCCGACCAGTTCACCGAGAAACGAGCGGGCGTACTCGTCGTCTTGTCTAACGTCGGCTCCGTTGCGCCCCAGGACGACGTGTAATAGTCGGCGTCAGCGCCCGCAAAGGCGTTAAGCGCATCCAATTCACTGGCAGGTTCTAGTTCCTCCGGAGATTCACTGTTCTGATCGACAGCGTCAGCCTCGTCGCCGTCCTTGGGCTTAAAACGCTCGCGTAAGAAGATCGCGGGCAGGATGCCCACGCTGATTGCAATCACCCCAATGATGAGACCGAGGCCCGCAGCGCCATCGGCGACATTGTCGAAGAGTCGCTCGCTGTACATGATCGCCAGGAAGTAGGGGGAGACCAAATACGCGAGGTTGCCGATGAAATTCTGCACGCCCATCAGACGCGTGCGTTCGTGGTAATCCGGTGTCAGCTCGTAGCCCAGCGCAACCCACGGCGTCGCGTAAATCGTGTAAGCGAGGAAAAAGACAAATGATCCGGCAAGGAAGTACCAGAAGTACCAGCTTTCGGTTTTGCCCACCGGCAATTGCCAAAGCAGTGCGAATACCACGCCTGCTCCGATTGCCCCAACAAATATGTAGGGGCGCCTGCGACCCCACTTGGACCGGGTGTTGTCCGAGATATAACCCATGAGCGGGTCGGTGAGTGCATCGGTCAGCCTTGGCAGCGCGCCAAGCCAGCCAACGAGGACCGGGTTCATCCCGAAGCCCAGATTAAGGACAATGATCATGCCGCCGATGGCGGCTGCCAGCGTGTTGTTTACGAACGCGCCCAGTCCGTAAACAAGCTTTTGCAAAATCGGAATCCGGTCTTCAGGCCGGGTTTCGTAGTGAACTGCTTCCGCCATGCCGCGAAGTCCCCCCAGGACACGTGCAATCTTTCCCCGCCAGCACACTGGCCCAAATTGACAGCGCTGTCAAACGTTGCTCATACTCGACAGTCACGCACGTTTCGGCGTGCTGACACAGGGGACCTGTCATTAGCGCTTCACTTGAAACGTCGCTTTCGGGCGCCGTTGACGTTCGCGAGCGTGTGGCAGAACTGCTCGGATCCATGACGCGGGCCGAGAAGGTCGGCCAGCTCGTGCAGCTAGACGGCAGCCACGGCTATCCACCCGATTACCTGGGCGAGCGCCTGCGTGCGGGCGGCCTGGGCTCGGTGATCAACAACGCCAATCCCGACGTGGTCAACGAGCTGCAACGCATCGCCGTTGAGGAAAGCCGGCTCGGCATTCCGCTGCTTATTGGCCGCGACGTGATCCATGGCTTCCGCCACGTATTGCCGATTCCGTTGGGGCAGGCCGCCACCTGGAATCCCGAGCTCGTCCTGGCCGGTGCCCGCGTGGCAGCCGAAGAGGCGGCGCGCGCCGGCATTAACTGGACCTTCGCACCGATGATGGATATCACGCGTGACCCGCGCTGGGGTCGCGTAGCCGAGTGCCTGGGCGAAGACCCGCATCTTGCAAGTGAACTTGCGGCCGCCATGGTGCGTGGCTTTCAGACAGACGATCCGTCGGCGCCTACAGCCATCGCCGCCTGTGCCAAACACTTCGCAGGTTACGGCGGCGTTGATGCGGGTCGTGACTACGACACAACCAATATCCCGCGTAACGAATTACGCAACGTGCATCTTCGCCCGTTCCGAGCTGCGGTTGAGGCCGGCGCACTCTCATTGATGACCTCGTTCAGCGAGATCGATGGCATGCCGTGCACAGCCAGCCGGTTCTTGCTGCGCCAGGTCCTCCGCGATGAATGGGGTTTCGAAGGTCTCGTTGTCAGCGACTGGGACTCGGTACGTCAGCTCAGTATTCACGGTCTTACAGCCGACGACCGCGAGGCAGCGCGCGAGGCGTTCGAAGCCGGGGTAGACGTCGAAATGCAGGGCGAAGCTTATGCGCATCATCTCGAGGGCCTCATCGAGTCGGGCGATATCGACGAGGCGCAGTTGGATGCCGCTGTGTCGAATGTACTGCGCGTGAAGTGTCAGCTCGGCCTGTTCAAACGGCCCTACGTCGACAACGACGTGTTACCCGCGCCCGACCCGGCGCGCATGCGGGCGACGGCGCGTGAGGCCGCGCGCCAAAGCCTCGTGCTGCTCAAGAACCACGACAACCTGCTGCCGCTCGATGGCGACCGGCTTAAGAAGGTGGCCTTGCTGGGGCCCCTAGCCGATGCGCCGTATCAGCAGCTCGGCACCTGGATTTTCGATGGCGATGCCTCGTTGAGCGTGACCTTGCGACAGGCGCTTGGCGAGCAGCTTGGCGATGACGTTGAGCTCAGTTACCTGCGCGTGTTCGAACACTCGCGCTCGCGTGACACGAGTGATCTGGCCGCCGCCTGTGAATTGGCCGCCGACGCGGATGTGGTTGTGTTGGGACTCGGCGAAGAGTCGATCCTCTCCGGCGAGGCGCACTGCCGCGCCGACATCGATCTACCCGGTGCCCAACGCGAACTCGTGCATGCCGTACGCGCCGCGGGCAAGCCTGTGGTGGGCGTCATTCTGGCCGGTCGGCCGCTGACGCTCAGCAACGTCATCAACGACTTCGATGCATTGCTCTACGCCTGGCATCCTGGCATTGAGGCCGGCCCCGCGATTGCCGACGTCCTGCTGGGCGACGTCTCGCCCTCGGGCAAGCTGCCGATCACGTTCCCAAGTGTCGTGGGGCAGGTGCCCATCTATTACAACCACAAGATGTCGGGGAAGCCGCCGCTGCCGGGCCAAGTTGCCCACATTGACAGCTTGCACACGCGGGCCCCGCAAACCTCGCTCGGCATGAGTGCCTACCACCTCGACGCAGGCCACCGCCCCCTGTTTCCGTTCGGCTTCGGACTGTCCTACGGCCGGTTCCAGTACCACGACCTGCACTTGGACCGTCACGAGATGTCGGTGGGCGACACGCTCACCATTACCGTGCGCGTGACCAACCACGGCGCCAGAGAGGGTGACGAGATCGCCCAGCTCTACGTGCGTGACCTCGTGGGGAACGTGACGCGGCCCGTACGCGAACTCAAGGGCTTCGAGCGTGTCACGATTGCAGCCGGCGATACGGCAACTGTGCGCTTCGAATTGCACACGGACGACCTGGGCTTTTACGACCGCAACGACCAGTGGCGCGTTGAGCCGGGTGCCTTTCAACTATGGGTTGGCGGCGATTCCGACGCGGACCTGGAAAGCGGGTTTTACCTGCACCCAGCGGCGTAAGCGCTGGGCGGATGATTAGTGATGGAGCAGCAACATGACATCAGCAATACGCCTTGCGCTGGCAACCACGGGGCTTGTGCTCGTGCTGGCCGGCTGCCGGTATTCGGCAGAGGATAAGCCCGTGGCAACGCAACCCACTGAGCTGCAGCAAGGTGCTGCGGCACTGCTGCAGGACCAGGTTATGGCCGTGGCCTATTCAGGCTTTCGCGAAGGCCAGCATCCCGATCGTGGCAATGGCGCCAACAACCCGACGCCGGAACAGATCCTCGAAGACCTGAACATACTCGTGGAACATGGATTCGGTCTCATCCGTCTCTACGACGCCGGTGAGAACTCGCGAACGACGCTCGAGCTTATTCGCGACAATGACTTGCCTATCCGCGTGTTGCAGGGCTTGTGGCTGAATGCTGAGTTTTCGAATCACGAGGGTTGCCCGTGGCTCGACGCGCCGATCCCGGAGTCAGAGCTTGCCGCCAACACCAAGAAAAATGTGGAGGAGGTCGCCAAGGGTATCGCGCTGGCGAAAGAGTTCGGCGACATCATCGTCTCTGTCAACGTGGGCAACGAAGCGCTCGTCAGCTGGACCGATCACATGGTGCCGCTCGACAGCATGATCGCCTACGTTCGCCAGGTGAGAGCCGCAATCGACCAGCCTGTGACGGTCGCCGAAAACTATGAATGGTGGATCGCCGAGGGGCAGCCGCTCGCCGCGGAGCTGGACTACGTCGGGGTGCACACCTATCCGGCCTGGGAAGACAAGCCGATTGATGAAGGCTTGAGCTACACGATCGAAAATATGAATCGCGTGCACGGCGCATTGCCGGAGTCTAACCTCGCAATCCTCGAGGCGGGCTGGGCCACAACGGCATCGGAGTTTGGGGAGCGGGCGAGCGAGGAAAACCAGGCGCGCTACTACAGGGAGCTCGAGGGCTGGGCCACAAAGGCCAACGTCACTATCTTCTTTTTCGAGGCGTTTGATGAGCCCTGGAAAGGCAACCCGGATAATCCGGCCGGCGCTGAGAAGCACTGGGGCTTATTCTTTGTTGATCGCACGCCCAAAGCGTATTTCCGCGAAGACTGATCACCACAGGGGTCGCCACCCGTGAATAAACCGGCACGAACTCCGCTGCGTGGTCTCCGGACCTTCTGCCTTGCGGCGCGCTACGCGAGCTTTCGTGCGGCAGCGGAAGCGCTATTCGTCACGCCCTCGGCCGTTAGCCACCAGATCAAGACGCTGGAGTCACAGCTCGAGATCACGCTGTTTCGACGCCGCGGCGGCGAGGTCTCGCTAACGGAAGCCGGCCAGTCCCTTTACGAAGAGCTCGCACCGCTGATTGATGCGGTCGATGATGTGGTCTCGCGATACGAGAGCGGTGCTGCGGCACAGGAAACCGTGCGGGTCTCTGTTCAGCCATTTTTTGCGAGTGAGTATTTCGTACCCCGGCTGAAGGACTTCACGGCGCACCATCCCGAGATCGATATTCGGGTGGGCACGAGCGACGAGGCTTCCGAGAAGCATCCCGCTGACGCCGACTTATCCGTGCGGTTGTTTAGCACGCCCCCTGTGGGCTACGAGCACGAACGCCTCTTCCCGTTGCGACTCGTGCCCGCCGGTGCGCCTGACTTCAAAGCCAGCCTCAAGGTGTCCAAGCGCCGCATCACGAGTGACTTTCCGCTGATCGTTCACGAGACCTTGTCCAAGGCATGGCCGCAGTGGTCCGAATCGGCCAACATCGCTTTGCCGACTTCGCGCCAGTCAACGCAGTTCGATTCGATGATCGCCGTCGTGCGCGCCGCGCAGCGTGGTTTGGGCGCTGCCCTCGTGCCCATGCCCATGGGCGAGCTCTGGTTCGAAGAGGGCAGCCTCGTCCGACTGTTTCGAGAAGAGCTGCTGATGCACAGCGCCTACTACCTGGTCTGGAAGTCGGGTGCAGGAGAGCGCCGCGGCGTTCGTTTGCTGCGTGACTGGGTCCTCGAAACGTTCCGCGAGTCCGTTGAGAAAAACTCAAGTCCGGGCTGAAAACGTCTCGTTTGTGATCGCTCTGAGGCGCCCATACTGTGACGGCGTGGGAGAGGAACCCCCCTCCGATCCCGCCAAAACAGGAGGACCCTGATCATGGCAACGCAACGTAAAGCCAAGCGCGATCCGTATGCTTTCAGCCTCCGCGGCCATTCCGTGATGGCGTCGTTCATGGCGCCCGTCATTGTGGCTGATGACCGGTTGAAAGCAGCTCCGAAGCCCCCCGCTGTGAATCGTCCCGAGCCCCGGGCCGACTGGCAACCGGCGGAGCAGCCTGGCTGCTAACCCCCTGGCGCCGCCCGGCGTCGCAATGATTATAGGTATTTTTCTATTTTTTATTTCTAATTTGTAAAAGCTTTATATTGATTTATTCTTATTATTTATGACGATTAGCTTATTCACTCTGATACTATCTCAAACGGCTCTTTGGTAATGGATAATTTCCAAAAATTACTAATTTCATAAGCTAACCAATCTAGTTCTGCTTCAGGTAAATTTGCACTAGTATAAAAGCGAATACTGTGTTCATCAGTTCCTACCTGAAAAATCATATCTGCTCGTTCATCTATAGCTTGAGCAGCATATTTACTGCCAGGGTTTCTAATGATTGTGTGACGCTCAGTGCGTTTTATTTTCCCTAGCTTTTCTCTTAAAATAACTAAAGAAGTACCTATTTCTGAACCAAACATCCTACTAGTTATTTTTATTTGCTTGGAATCAATATTTATGTAAGTACTGCTAAAAAAGGTAGAGAAAATGCAGCGCAAGCAACTTTGGACGGAAATTCTGCTGCATATACTCCGTAAGCCATTAAGAGAATTGGAAAACTAAAAATGAATTTCATTCCTAAAATGACAGTAGTTAAGTAGCAACGAAATTTAGGAGGGGGAATATAGATATTTAATACGTCGTTAGTTTTAGTAATTTTTATCTTACTGTTTTTGACTTATTCCATGAATATAATTTTTATTTACATTTTATTTAGATATCAGTTAGTTATCATTATAAAAATAGGATTTCCAATTTAACTCATGTAACTTAATATTAAGCAAGTAAAACTGTAGCATTCACAAGCTTCAATAAAATTTGATTAAATGGCTATAGCTTAAATAAAATAGTTAATATATTTTTCTAATTTTCATTCTTTGAATAACCGTAAATCTTACTTTAAAATAAAAAATACAAATTTATAATTTTTTGTACTTTGATTATCTATCAATACTAGCTTAAAAATTGGCGAATACGATTGGCAATCTTGTCTTTACCATCAAATGAATCTGTCCATGAAGCGAGAGGAATATTCTCTTTTAATTTTAATTGAAAAACAATTCTAGATGTAGACCCTTCAATATCCCTAATATTCTTCTAGAAAAATATTTTCTATTTCATCTAAGTTGATTTCTATTACAATTTTGATTAACGAGTTATATCTGAGGATTGATAAAGTATTTGATTCTTTAGACAGGGTATACCTAAGGTCTATTTTTGCTCCAAAGATAATCACACAAATAATAATAAGTATAACAACTTGAAACATTCCATAATCACAGGAAAGTTGTTTTCGCCTACTTCTAAATCATAGGTACTATTTGCATTCAAGAACTCATTTATCTGCTTGTTTTGTTCTTGCCATAAGTTATAATTAGGAGGTAATTCATCAAAAATACATTCTTTGATTCTCTTATCGTCTGGTAACAAAATTACATTGTAGTTAAGTATACTAGAGCCTTCAAAATATTTCTTTTCTATAGTTAATTGATAATTGTTAGCTACAATTGCTCTTGCTTGTTTTCTAATTCCCCAGAGATCCCATTTGACTAATTGGCACTTAATAGCAGAAGGAATATTAGATTGATATCTGTCACAAGACAAATTAATTGAGTAGGGTGCATATAAAGAAACTAAGAACTGTATGAGCCTGCCAATAATGCAAACAAGGAAGGCTCGCTACAATT
>JBCCBB010000009.1:0-63570 GCA_039814545.1 Pseudomonadota bacterium | reverse complement strand
GATTCCTCACCGTCGCCGCAGCCCGCAAGCAGCAGCGCCAGCGCCAAAACCAGCGTCAGAATCGTGCGTGACGTCATGGTCACCGCTTCTCTCCCAAGACGGCCCTATTTTTGCATTGAATACAGGTACATGAAAGCCGGTCTTGGCTTGCGGCCCAGCGGGCATGCTGCGACGATGCTCGCATGCGTGTGTTTAGCGGCCAGCAAAGGACCTGGCTCGCGATCCTGTGTGCTTGCGTCGTGGCGGGACTGGGGTCGGCTGCGCCTGTGCGCGCCGGTGAAACGCAGGCCATTGCTATTGAGCTCGACACGCCGTTGGAGCTCGACCTGGTGGACACCGAGCGGGTCGAGCTGAGCCTGCCTGCGGTCAGCGACTACTTGTTGCTCCAGGTGGATGAGCGACTGGTGTCCGTCGAACTCATTGTCAGCGAAGCGGGAAGCGACATAACGCTGACCAACGCTGCCGATCTGCCGATCCTCTGGCTCAAGCGACCACGCGCAGCGTCGCCCGCAAGAGTCGTGTTGCGCGTAAAGGGTCGCCAGGCGCGCGAGTCGGGAATCAGCCTGGTCGTCAGCACGGTTCCATCGGCACAGCTCGGCGCCGTGGCAACCGAAGCCGCACTGAGCCGACTAAGCAGCGCGCGGGACGACGACGCGATGCGTCGGGCGGCGCGCGTCGCACTCAATGCATCCGCGCAGTGGCAGGCACTCGGTGAGCGAATCCCGGCCGCACGCACGCTGGCCGCGGCGGCGACATTCCTCAATCGCACTCGTGACCACGAGACGGCACGCGAGCACGCCGCCGCCGCCACGTTGCTCTACGAGGCGGCGGGTGATGTCTACGGCGTTGGTGTCGCACAAAACCTGGTCGGTCTGGCAAGTGCCCGACTGGACGACTACGAGACGGGACGACGCGCCCTGGAACGGGCGCGGTTAGGGCTCGCGACGCGCTACGAGGGCGCAACCGTTAACCCGGCTACGGCCAACCTGTGTTTTCTTTTTCTGCGCGTTCGCAAACTGGATGAGGCGGAGCCCTGCTTGAAGGAGATCATCGCGGATGCCCGCCGCAGCGGCTCCAACACTGCCGCATTGCGATACGAAGCCAACCTCGCCGGCGTGTATGAGCGACGAGGGGACATGGTGCGGGCGTCGGAAATTCTCAGGCGCCTGATCAACGACAACGAAGCACCCAACCCACGTGTTCTTGCGCGATGGCTCAACAACTATGCGCTTTGCCTCAAGCAACTCGGTCAGCACCAGGAGGCGCTCAACCACTATCAGCGCGCGCTGCAGATCTCGAGAGAGACTGGCAATCGCGATCAGATCGACACGATCATCGGCAACATGGCCGTCGTCTACGGCGATCTTGGTGCGCCGCATCAGGCCATCGAGTTTCTGGCCGAAGCGTATGACTCCAGAAAGGGCCTCAACAATGGCGAGGCCCTGCTGGCCATGCAGAACTACGCCGGCGCGCTCTCGACCCTGGGACGCGACGACGAGGCCCGCGACATCCTCGACGAAGCCATCGAGTTGGCGCAACGCAATGACGACGTCGCGAGACTCTCGGCCGCGCAGCGACTCGCGGCCGTCTCCGCGCTCAATCGCGGCGATGCCAATGCGGCACTGGCGCTCGCGGCGGCCTCCGTCACGAATGCCGATACCATAGGCGCTGCGGCGCAACACCGCGCCCGCGCCTGGTCCACTCTCGGCCGTGTCCAGAGCACAACCCAAGACAGGGAGGCTGCGGTCAATTCAATGCAACGCGCCGTTGCCCTGTGGCAGGAATCCGGCAACCCCTATGGGCTCGTACCCGCCCAAACCGACCTGGGCTGGGCGAAGCGCGATATGGGCGACAACAAAGCCGCGCTGGCGCTGGCGCTCGAGGCCATCGAGTCAATCGAAGCGCTACGCACCGAGATTGCGAGCACTGACCTGCGAGCCGCGTATCAGGCCTCAGTCAGTCGAGCTTATGAACTCGCCGTCTACGTCCTTATGCAGATGGACGAGACGGTTGCCGCGCTTGAAATGACCGAGCGCTACCGGGCGAAGTCACTGGTCGATGCCTGGTCGCTGGGTAAACGAGATCACAGCGCGGACGTGCCGAGCGACTTGCTCGCCAAGCGCGCCAATGCGCTGGCAGCGATCAACCGGGCGAGGGATGCGCATCTGCGAGGCGAAGCAGCGCCCGCAATCAACGAGTTGCTGGCGGCACTGGACGTGATCAACGACAAAATCGCTGACGCAGCGCCCGAGGCCGACACGTACCGCAGCCCGTCGCCGCTTAAGGCCACGGAGATGCAAGACCTCCACGAGCCGGGCGATGTCACCCTGCTCTACTTTCTCGGGGACCAGGCGGGCTACGTCTGGGCGATCAGCGCCGACGATATCGCGGTGGCGCTACTCGAAGATGTCGGTGACATTGACCAGCTTGCCCGGCAGTTGCACAACCGCATCCAGCGTCGCGGGCGGTATGAGGATCTGGCGCGCGACCTGGGTCGACGGGTGCTGAAGCCGGTCGAGGAGAACATCGTTGCGGCTCGCAACATTGCAATCGTGGCCGACGGCGCATTGCACTACGTCCCGTTCGACATTCTGAGCGATGTCGACAACCCGGCGCCCCGTCTTGAAGACACCCCGATCGTCTACCTGCCGTCACTGACCACGGTGGCCCTGTCGCGTTCGCTGCCTCCGCCCGGCGGTAACGGCGTCGCCGTGCTTGCCGATCCCGTGTTCAGCCTTGACGACGATCGTTTTGAGGCCGGCCCGGTTACGCGTAGCGCGGATCGAGTCCTCAACCGGCTACGCATGACCCGGATGGAGGCCGACTCGATCGCAAAGCAGGCGGAAGACATCGACGTAACGGTGCACCTTGGTTTTGATGCACGACCGGCGGTGTTGAAAAGTCCCGACGTGATTGGCGCGAGGATTCTGCACATCGCAACCCATGGCTTCGCAGACGACGAGATCCCCGCAAGAAGCGGACTGGCGCTATCCATGGTCGACGAGAGCGGCAACCCGACCACCGGATTCGTGGGCTTACGCGACATCTACGGCCTCGAGCTCGACGCGGAACTCGTGGTGCTGTCGGCCTGCGAGACAGCACTGGGCCAGGATCTGGCCGGTGAAGGTCTCCTCGGGCTGACGCGAGGCTTCATGTACGCGGGGGCGCGTCGCGTCATTGCCACGCTATGGCGCGTCGAAGACCGGGCCACAGCACTGCTCATGGCGACTTTCTACAGTGAGCTGTTTAAAGGCACGGCGCCAGCCAGCGCGCTGCTGGTGGCCAAGAACACGCTCCGATCCAATCCACGCTACAAACACCCCTACTACTGGTCCGGATTCACGCTTCAGGGTGATTAACCGGGCCGTGTGAGATAAATGATGGCGCCATGACAGATGGGGTGCGAGGACCAGTGTGTTCTCGGCGTGTACCGTGACAAATAAGCCGCCAAATGGGGCGGAAACAAGCAACCACGTGGGGTAAAGCAATGATTGCAGAAGCAACTAACTCGGATGACTTTAATTATGTGTGGGAGTGCACGGCTGACCGTCCGCTTAAGGATCAGACGATTCCCATGCGAAAGGGCGACTATTTGTTCATTTGCGTCGACCCCAACGACCATGTGCAGTTTCGTTATCGCAAATGCGATTGGCGCGACAATCCTGAGCTGTGCGGTTTGACGGAGGACAATACGGCCCTGTGGGCCGGCGCCCAGGCGCGACTCGACACCGACGGCATCATCCGCGGCACGCTGGCAGGTGGCGAGCGTAAGTTTGAGATGACCATCAAACCCAGCAAGACCGGCTTTACGGTCCACTGCCGGCACTTCGTCAACCCGGATGAAGGCGAGTGGGACAGTGGCGACTCCTGGGGTGGCCAGCAGTAGCGACGCACCAAAACGGATCAACCACCATGGCAACACTCACTCACACAGGCGACGGCCGACTTCTGCCACAATATCCCCCAATGAAGGGGAGGGAAGGCACAGCTGCGCGTGATGCGGCTGCTGACGACGAGGCGACGGTCGCCGCGTCGCTGGCGGCGCGTATTGGCGCGGGCGATCGCGGCGCTGAGGGTGAGCTTGTCAAACGCTACAGCCGCCCGCTGCTTTTTATGCTGCGGCGCCGTTGTGGCGAACCTGAACTTGCTGACGACCTGCACCAGGACGTGTTTCGCGTCGTCATCGAGCGCCTGCGTGGCGAGGGCATCAAGGACCCGTCCCGCCTTGCAGGCTTCATCCAGAGCACAGGTCGCAACCTGCTTATCGGTGTGATCCGCCGGCGCCAGCGCCGCCAGACCTACGCCGACACCGACAGTGTCTCGCAGGCTGCGGATACGGTGTCCACCGACCAGGTGGCCGCTGCTGATACCGAACAAACCAACCAGCACCTGCGCGTGCTGCTCGGCGAGCTCAGCTCTGACCGCGATCGCGCTATCCTGACGCGCTTCTACCTGCTGCAGGAAGACAAGGCGAGCATTTGCCGCCAGCTCGATCTCACGGACCTTCATTTCAACCGTGTGCTGTACCGCGCCAAAAAGCGATTCAGAGAACTGCTCGAATCGCACGACAGCCGGGCCGCACGCGATCTGGTCGACTCGCACGGAGGGGAGTGACCGATGACTAACGACACGAGAATCACGCGCGACATGGTCGTGGCAAACAACCTCGTCGACCGCTACCTGCTGGGCCAAATGGATGAGGCCGAGGCGATGGCGTTCGAGGACTTCTACGCGGGCGACCCCGAGACGCTCGACGAGCTCGAAACGAGCGCGCAGCTTATCGACAGCATGAAGGCCGCTGGCCGACGTGGGGAGCTGCGGGCCGAAGACACCGCACCACGCAATGTTGTCCCGCTGTTCTCCCGCGTACGCAATATCGTCGCGTCGCCGGCCTACGGCCTGGCGGCGTCGGTCGCCGCTCTTGTGGCCGTTGGCGCGCTGACGCTTGGCAACGTCACAGGCTCCGGCGCGCAAGACAGCGGCCAGATCATGGCGTCGGTCAACACGCCCGTGGTCTTCCTGGCCGCGACCCGCGGCGCCGAAGACGGCATCCTGATCGAGGCGGAACGCTCCGGTCAGGTCGTCTTTGGGCTAGACATCGGATATGCCGATGCCTCGAGCTACTCCGTCGCACTACACTCTGCGGCCGGCGACCTGTTGTGGCAATCGGGCGGTTTGAACCCGAATGAAGAACAGTCGCTGAGTTTGACTTTGCCTGACGCCCTGCTGCCCGCCGGCAGCTACCGGTTCACGGTGCGCCCTGAGGGCGCGGGCACTGAGGCGCTCCGCTTCCCGTTCGAGATGGCCGACGACTAGATCGCGCCGCGCGCGGCTGGCGCGCGCTTCTCGGTTACACTGCCTGATCACTCGCACTGCGAGCGATCGCAGCTACGGAGCGCCGCGCCAGCATGTATTACCTGACTGAGGTCCTGATTTATCTGGGCGTCGCCGTGATTACGGTGCCGCTGACCAAGCGCGTGGGCCTGGGCTCCGTGCTGGGCTATTTGCTCGCGGGCGTCATCATCGGCCCCTCGGTGCTAAAGCTCGTTACCGACGTCGAGACCATCCTGCACTTCGCCGAACTGGGCGTTGTGTTCCTGCTGTTCATCATCGGCCTGGAAATCCAGCCCTCGCGCCTTTGGGTGCTGCGCAACTCCGTGTTTGGGCTCGGTGGGTTGCAGGTTCTCCTCAGTGGGCTCGCGCTCACGGGTCTCACGGTCCTCTCGGGTCAGCCCTGGCAGGTTGCCACGGTCGTTGGCTTTGCCCTGGCGCTGTCTTCCACAGCCTTTGTCATGCAGCTGCTGGGCGAACGCGAAGAGCTGCCGAGCCGCTACGGCCGTGCGAGTTTCGCCGTGCTGCTGTTCCAGGACATGGCCGTCATCCCGATGCTCGCGTTGCTGCCGTTGCTGGCCGTGGGCAGCAGCCTCGACATGGACCCCAAGTCCATCGCGCTGGCCGCAGGCGCGATCCTTGCACTCATCGTGGGCGGCCACTTCGCGCTGCGACCCATCCTGCGCATTGTCGCGGGGTCAGGTATTCGCGAGCTCATCACGGGCGTCGCCCTGTTCGTGGTCATCGGCAGCGCGACCCTCATGTACAAGGTCGGCCTCTCGATGGGCCTGGGCGCCTTCATCGCAGGCATGCTGCTTGCCGACTCCGAGTTCCGCCACCAGCTCGAGGTCGACATCGAGCCGTTCAAGGGTCTGCTGCTCGGCCTGTTCTTCATCGCCGTCGGCATGTCCGTGAACCTCGGGCTCATCAGCGAGCGCGCCGGCGATATCTTCGCCATCGTCGTCGTGCTCATGCTTGTGAAAGCGTTGGTCCTGTACCTGCTGGGCGGGCGCTTCTCTCTAACTACGGCAGAACGCATCCGAATGGGCCTGATCCTCTCGCAGGGCGGTGAGTTCGCCTTCGTGCTGTTTACGGCCGCTGTGACGTCCGATGTTATGCCGGCTGAGCTGTCCGAGCTGCTCATCGTGGTGGTCAGTGTGTCGATGGCGCTCACACCACTCGTCATGATCGCGGCGGACCGCCTGCTGTCGCGCACGGGCCGCGATGCGCAACCGAGCTACGACACGATGGAAAATGACGAGAACGAAGTCATCATCGTAAGCTTCGGCCGCTTTGGTCAGATCATCGGCCGTGTGCTGCGCAGCAAGGGCATCCCGTTCACAGCGCTCGAAGCTGATCCCGAGCAGGTGGAGGTCGTACGCCGCTTCGGTAATAAGGTCTACTTCGGCGACGCGCGCCGTCTCGACCTGCTCGAGGCTGCGGGAGCCGAGAACGCCAAGTACCTCATCATGGCCATCGATGATGTCGAGCGCTCGGTCGAAGCCGCGGAGCTCATCCGCCAGCGCTTCCCGCACCTGAAGATCCTGGCCCGCGCGCGCAACCGCGTGCACGCCTACCGACTGATGGACCTCGGCATCTCGCGACCCGTTCGTGACACGCTGCACTCGAGCCTGCACATGGCCACGCACCTGCTCGAACTGCTGGGCCACTCACCACAGGAATCGAAGCGGGCGACAGAGACGTTTCTCGAGTACGACGAGCGCTTCATGCGTGAGCAGAGCGCGTTCTACCAGGACGAAAGCCAGCTCATCCAGACAGCCAAGCAGGCTGCCGAACAGCTGGCGTCCGTATTACGCACGGACCGGGACCACGACAACGAGAGTCCATCAGACGCGGCCAATGACGACGCCGGCGAGGCGTCAGACGAGGGTACCAAGGCCGGTTAGGCCGCGGCGGCCGCGCTTTCGACGAAGGCCTCGAGCCCCTGCGCTAACAGCCGCAACTTGTCGCCGCGGGTGAGCTGCTTGAATTGATACTCGGCTCGAGACGCGGCGGCGCGATCCCCGACGGTAACCTCTGCCACAAGCTCGAGCGGCTCGCGCCCGCGCAGGTATCGACTGCCCCGACCCGCCCGATGCGCCTCAAGGCGTGCGGCCACGTCAGGGCTTATTCCGGTGTAAAGGCTGCCGTCGCCGCAGCGCAGCACGTAAAGCGACCAGTCCGACCCCTCAGTAGGTCGGGTCATACATGTAGCGGGCGATGTGACGCTCGAGATTGTCGGGGCGTGGCAATGACGCCAGCCCGTCGTCGTAGGCGCGTTCCGCCACAGCGACCGCCACGGCCAGTGACACCTCGCGAATGCGCTTGAGCGGCGGGTAGAGCGTCCCGTCGGCCAGGTCCGTGTCCTTGATGAGGTTGGCCAGGCAGCGCGCGGCCTCAAGGAACATCACGTCTGTGATCCGCGTCGCCTCAACGGTCACCGCGCCCAGGCCGACACCCGGGAAAATGTAGGCGTTGTTGCCCTGCCCCGGCCAGTGCGTCTTGCCCTTGTGGCGGACCGGCTGGAACGGGCTGCCACTAGCGAACAGCGCCTTACCGTCGCTCCAGCGGTAGGCCTGCTCGGCCGTGCATTCCGCGCGCGAGGTCGGGTTGCTGAGCGCAAACAGGACGGGGCGTTCGTTGAGTGCTGACATCTTCTGCACGATGTCTTCAGTGAACGTGCCCGGTGAGCCCGTGGCGCCAATCAGGGCGTGCGGCCGGAAGCGCTCAATGGCCTCGCCAAACGGAATCGGCGGTGCGTCGGGTGCATAGCGCGCGACAGTCTCCGGCAGGCGGTCCGATTGCTGCGTGATGACGCCCGCGCGACCCACAAAGCGAATGCGCGAGCAGGCTTCGGCCTCACTGAGCCCTTCGTCCATCATCGACGACACGAGCAGGTCGGCGATGCCCGTAGCCGCCGAGCCATGCCCGAGGAACATCGTGCGCATTTCGTGCAGCGGTACACCCGTCACGCGTGTCGACGCAATCAGCCCCGCGAGCGCAACGGACGCTGTGCCCTGGATGTCGTCGTTGAAGCACAGCACCTGGTCGCGGTAACGCTCGAGGTGCGCCTGCGCATTTGGCGTCGAGAAGTCCTCGAACTGAATCAGCGCCTGGGGAAAGCGTTTGCTGACGCCCTGAATAAACTCCTCGACGAGCGCCTCGTAGGCCTCACCGCGCACGCGCGGCCGCGGAATGCCGAGGTACACGGGGTCCTGACGCAGCTCCTCGTTGTCTGTACCCACGTCGAGCACCATGGGCAGCACCTGCTCGGGATGGATGCCCGCGCAGGCCGTGTACAGGGCCAGCTTGCCGATAGAAATGCCCATGCCGTTGCTGCCGAGATCACCTAGGCCGAGCACGCGCTCGCCGTCGGTCACAACAATCACGCGTACGTCGTCGATGGGCCAGTTGGCGAGCAGCTTATCGACGTCACCCGCATCATCGATGGAGATGTACATGCCGCGCGCATCGCGGAAAATGTTGGCGAATTGCTTGCAGGCCTCACCCACGGTGGGCGTGTAGATCAGCGGCATGATCTCTTCAATGTTCTCGGTGACGAGCTTGAAGAACAGGGCCTCACTGCGTACTTGCAGGGAACGGAGCGCGATATAGCGCTCGATGTCGTCGTCCTTGCGGCGGATGTTCGCCAGGATGCGGTGTTGCTGCTGCTTCTGGGTGTTGATCGTGGGCGGCAACAGCCCGCGCAGCCCCAGGCGCTCGCGCTCTTCCATCGTGAACGCCGTCGACTTGTTGAGCGTCGCGTCGCGCAGCACGTCGATGCCCCGCAGCTCGTGCTTGTCCCCCATCCTTCAGTCCTCTTCGGTGCCGGCCGATCGCGCGGATACTAGCGTATCGAGTTCGGCAAATCTTCGATCTTTCTCGACCCATAAATCCGTGAGCCAGGCCTGGAATCGCGCCCGAAACTCGGGGTCCTCAAGGTAGTCACCTTCACTCATCCAGGGCTCAACGGGAATCTCGCGCACGTCGACAACAACGTCCTTGAGCTCGCCCGTGCACATCTGCCAGAAACTCTTGGACCCGCCCGGGTAGACAATTGTGACATCGAGCAGCGAGCGGAACTGATCCCCCATGACCGACAGCGCAAACGCGATGCCCCCGGCGCGCGGTGGCAGCAGATTCGTGTAGGTCGAGTTCACCTTGGCGTGCTTTTCGGGTGTGAACCGCGTGCCCTCGACGAAATTGATCACGCTGGTCGGCACCTCGGCGAAGCGCTCGCAGGACTTGCGTGTGGCCTCGAGGTCTTTGCCCTTCAAGTGCGGATTCTTCTCCAGGAACTTGCGCGAGTAGCGCTTCATGAACGGCATGTCCATGGCCCACCAGGCCTGGCCCAGAAACGGCACCCAGATCAGCACGTGCTTGATGAAGAACTTGAGGAACGGGATACGGCGGTTGAACACGCGCTGCAGCACGACAATGTCGACCCAGCTTTGGTGATTCGAGGCGATAAGATACCAGTCCTGGAGTCGCAGGTTCTCGGTGCCTGTGATGTGGAACTTCGTGCCCTGCGTCGACTCAAGCAGCCAGCTGTTCACCGAGATCCAGTTCTCGCCGCAGGCCATGAGCACGCGCGATGTGAACCGCCGCACGGCCGCGAACGGCAGCACAAAGCGCACGATCGCGAACAACATGATGGGGATAAACCAGAAGACGATGTTGGACGCCACCGCGATCAGCGCGATGACGCCCTTGAGCTGCTGCAGCATTGCGGAGAGAACTTCCGTCGGCGGATGGCGCGATTATGCCCGATGGCGCTGCATTCCGCCCCACACAACGGCCTTCAGCCAGCGTTCAGCAAGGCAGCGCTAGCTTGGGTCCCGTCGAATCCGCAAACCGGATTCCCCAGACGGGAGACCCCCAATGAGACAACGCCTGTTCAGCGCCGCCGCGACCGGTGTGCTGGCGCTTTCCGCCGGCGCCGCCAGCGCCGACGGTCTTAGCTATAGCTATCTCGAGCCCCGCTGGGCCGAAACCGAGCTCGAAGACGACACCTTCGACATCGAAGGTGATGGCTTTGTTTTCAACGGCTCGCTCGAGTTTTCAGAAACCGTGCACCTGTTCGTGGGCTACGAAAACCTTGAGTTCGACGATAACGTCGACGTCAGCACGCGCCTCATCGGTGGCGGTCTAGCCGTCCCGCTGTCACCCCGTGCCGACCTCGTGTTCCGCGGCGGCTTCGTCGATGCAGAGTTCGAGACACCGTTCTTCAGCGACGATGACGAGGGCACGTTCCTGTCCGCGGGCGCGCGCGTGCTCGTGACGCCCGAGATCGAGCTCTACGGCGATTTCCGGTCGATCAATCTCAATGATGCCGGCGACGAGGAGTCGACCACAGTCGGGCTCGAGTTCTACGCCAGTGATTCGTTCTCGGTGGGTCCGTCGGTGACCTGGGTCGACGACGTCACGACCTACACGCTGGGCGGCCGCATCTACTTTTGATGCGGTGCGCCGCTAGCGCCAGGCCGACTGGATCTCGGCCAGTGCGTCTGCGCCCGGGTTGAGCGCGTCGTAGCCGAGGTCGCGCAGCGGCGTCGCGGTCGTGCCCGACACGCCGTGCATGTCGGGCTTGGACTCGTCAATGTAGAGCAGACCTGTGACGACTTCGCCCGCGGCCGTGTGTCGCTGCAGAAAGTCGATCGCGGCCAGGCGGTCCGTCGGGTCGTAGTCGTCGTCAACCTTGCGCAACATGACGCGGCTGCCGTCGTGCATGTCGACAGGGATTGCGGCGCCCGCCTCGTAGTCCGCTGTGATCTCACCGGCTGGCGGTACAAAGTCGGTGTGCACGACCTTGTGCACGTGCTCGCGGCTCCAGCGGTAGCTCTTGGTGGAGCCTTCGTGGTCGTTAAAGGTCACGCAAGGACTGATGATGTCGACGAGCGCGAAGCCGTTGTGCGTCAGCGCAGTCTTAAGCAAGGGTACAAGCTGCGCCTTGTCACCCGAGAAACTGCGCGCAACAAACGTGGCGCCCAGCGACATGGCCAGCGACACGGGGTCGATGGGCGGCTGCTGGTTGGCTTCGCCTTTTTTCGCTTTGCTGCCGAGATCCGCTGAGGCCGAGAACTGACCCTTGGTCAGCCCGTAGACGCCGTTGTTCTCGATCAGATAGGCCATGTTGAGATTGCGCCGGATCGCGTGCGCAAACTGGCCCAGACCGATCGACAGCGAATCGCCGTCGCCCGATATCCCCAGGTAGATGAGATCGCGGTGCGCGGCATTGGCGCCCGTGGTCACGGACGGCATGCGTCCGTGCACAGAATTGAAGCCGTGCGAGGCCGACAGAAAATAGGCAGGCGTCTTCGACGAACAGCCGATGCCCGACATCTTCGCGAGCCCGTGCGGCTCGATCTCAAGCTCGAACGCGGCCTGCACGATGGCACCCGTGACCGAATCATGGCCGCAGCCTGCGCACAGCGTCGAAACGGCGCCCTCGTAATCGCGAAATGTGAGTCCGTGCTTGTTGCGTGGCAGATTCGGGTGGCGAACCTTGGGCTTGCTCGTGCTCATGGGTAACTCCGCTAGGCTGCGCGGCCTTCGCGCACGTGGCGCGCGATGGGCTCGATAATGCTCGCCGCTGTAATCGGCATGCCGTCGTAGTGCAGCACCGACACGAGTTTGGCCGGGTCCGCGTCGACATCGAGCATGAGCAGCGTGCGCAGCTGCGCGTCGCGGTTTTGCTCGACGACGAAGATCACATCGTGCGATTCGATGAACTCTCGCACGGCGTCGGCAAACGGGAACGCGCGCGGGCGCAGGTAGTCGATGGCGATGCCGTCTGCTGCCAGCCGTTCAAGCGCCTCGATCACGGCGCCGTCCGAACTGCCCACAGCGATGATCCCCGCGTTGGCGAAATTGGCGTCGACCGTGACGGGTGCCGGCACGCGCGCGCGAGCCGTCTCCCATTTGTCGTTGAGCCGATCGACCACGTCCTGGTACTCGGCCGAGTCCTCGGTGTAACCGCCGAAGCGATTGTGACCGGAGCCGCGGGTGAAGTAGGAGCCGCCCGTTCCTGGCAGGGTGCGATACGGAATCGCATCACCATCAACATCGAGATAACGGTGGAAGGATTCCATTTGCTCACGCGCCTCAGCGTCCAGCACCTTGCCACGAGAGGGCGCGTAGTCCTCGGGCCACTCCAGCTCAGGCACCATCCAGTCGTTCATGCCGATGTCGAGATCGGACAGCACGATGACGGGCGTCTGCAGCGTCTCGGCCAGATCGAAGGCCTCGGCCGCCATCGTGAAGCATTCGCCCGGGTCGCTCGGGAACAGCAACACGTGCTTCGTGTCGCCGTGAGACGCGTAGGCACAGCTCAGCAGGTCACTTTGCTGCGTGCGCGTCGGCATGCCCGTCGAGGGGCCGCAACGCTGCACGTCGAAGACCACGGCCGGCACCTCGGCGTAGTAGGCAAAACCCAAGAACTCGCCCATGAGCGAAATGCCCGGGCCGCTCGTCGGTGTGAACGCGCGAGCACCCATCCAGGAGGCACCCAGCACCATGCCGATCGCCGCGAGCTCGTCCTCGGCCTGCACGATGCAGTAACGCCGCTCGCCCGTCTCGGTGTCCGTGCGCAGGCGCTGGCAGAAATGCTGAAAGGCGTCCATGAGCGAGGTCGAGGGCGTGATTGGGTACCAGGCGCCCATGGTCGCGCCTGCATAGACGGCGCCCAAACCTGCGGCCGTGTTGCCATCGACCAGTACGTGGCCCGCGGTCTTGTCGAGCGGCGCCACCTTCACGGGCAGCGGACACTCGAAATACTCACGCGCGTAGTCGTATCCGAGCCGAATCGCCTCGCGGTTGGAGTCGATGAGGTGCGGCTTGCTCGCGTAGGTTTCCGCGAGCAGCCTCTCAATGACAGCAACGTCGATGTCGAGCAGGCCCGCGAGCACGCCCACGTAGGCAATGTTCTTCATGAGCACGCGCGCGCGCGCGCCTTCGAAGTGGGTGTTGCAGAGTTCGGACAAGGGCACGCCGATGATGTGGATGTCGTCGCGTGCCAACAGCCGACTGCGCGGCCAGGTCGAGTCGTAGATGAGCCAACCGCCAGGCTCCACTTCCTCGAGATCACGGGCGTAGGTCTGCGCGTTCATGGCCACCATGACGTCGACGCGGCCGGCCGCCGCGCGGTAGCCCTCGCCCGTCACCCGGATTTCGTACCAGGTCGGCAGCCCTTGAATGTTCGAGGGAAAGTAGTTCTTGCCGCAGACGGGAATGCCCATGCGAAACAGCGCCTTGAGCAGCAGGCCGTTGGCGCTCGCCGAGCCGCTGCCGTTGACGGTGCCGATCTTGATGACGACGTCGTTGACCGACGCGCGGGCCGGTTGCTCACCCATTCAGACGGCCTTTTTTACGGTTACCGGTTCGGCGGCCACGGTACCCGCGAAAGGCAGCAGCACTTTGGACTTGAGCATGTCCCAGGCGCCCGTCGGGCATCGCTCAGCGCACAAGCCACAGTGCACGCAGAGGTCCTCGTCCTTGACCATGACGCGCGCGGTCTGCGGCAATGCGTCCGAGACGTAGAGCGCCTGGTCCGTATTCTCGGCCGGCGCGCTGAGGCGCGTGCGCAGATCCGCCTTGTCGCCGTTTTCGGTAATCGTCAGGCATGACGTCGGGCAGATGTCGATGCAGGCGTCGCACTCGATACACGCCGGCGCCTTGAACACCGTCTGGATATCGCAGTTGAGGCAACGCTCGACCTCGGCCAGGGTCTGCTCCTCGGTGAAGCCGAGCTCCACCTCGATATCGAGCTGCTTGAAGCGCTCCTTGAGACCGACATGTGGCATGAGTCGGCGCTCGCTCGCGTCATATTGATTCGAGTAGCTCCACTCATGGATGCCCATCTTCTGAGCGCTGAGGTTCAGTTGTCTGGGCGGGCGCTCGGTAACGTCCTGCCCCGACAAATACATGTGGATCGAAATCGCCGCCGCGTGGCCGTGGGCCACACCCCAGATAATGTTCTTGGGCCCGAAGGCGGCGTCGCCACCGAAGAACACGCCTTCGCGCGTCGCCATCATCGTCTCTTCGTCAACGACGGGGCAGTCCCATTCGTTGAACTCGAAGCCAATGTCGCGCTCGATCCAGTCGAAGGCATTTTCCTGACCGATGGCCAGGATGACGTCGTCGCAGGGGATCATCGTCTCGCCCGTAACGGCGCTCTCGACGATGCGCCAGTTATCGTCGAGCTCGTAGGTCATGACCTCGAAGTCCATGCCCTTGAGCACTCCGTCTTCGACGACGAACGCCTTGGGCGAGTGGTTGACGACGATATCGACGTTCTCTTCCTCGGCGTCTTCAAGCTCCCAGTCGGAGGCCTTGAAGAACTGACGCGGCTTGCGCGCCATCACTTTGACGTTCTCGGCGCCCAGACGCAGCGCCGTGCGGCAACAGTCCATAGCGGTATTGCCCACACCGATGATGAGCACCTGCTTGCCAATGGTCTTGGTGTGCTCGAAGGCCACTGACTCAAGCCATTGGATGCCGATGTGGATGCGGTCCGTGTCGTAGCGACCCGGCAGCTTGAGCTCTTTGCCTTTGGGCGCACCCGTGCCGACAAATACGGCATCGAAATTCTTGTCGAGCAACTCGGCCATGGAATCAATGCGCGCGCCATAGTGCACCTGCACGCCCATGTCGAGGATGTTGTCGATCTCCTCGTCGAGCACCTTGGGTGGCAAGCGGAACTGCGGGATGTTGGTGCGCATCAGACCACCAGACTTCTCCAGCGCCTCGAACACGTGCAACTCATAACCGAGCGGCGCCAGGTCGTTGGCGACCGTCAGCGAGGCGCAGCCTGCGCCGATGAGTGCCACTCGTTTGCCATTGCCCTGTTCGGGCGCCTTGGGCAGGCGTTCGCTGATGTCTTCGCGGTGGTCTGCGGCAACGCGCTTGAGCCGGCAGATGGCCACCGCCTTGTCCTCGACGCGACCGCGCCGGCAGGCCGGTTCGCAGGGCCGGTCGCAGACACGACCAAGGATCCCAGGGAACACGTTCGACTGGCGGTTCACCATGTAGGCGTCGGTAAAACGCCCCTGGGCAATCAGACGAATGTATTGCGGTACATCCGTGTGGGCCGGGCAGGCCCATTGGCAATCAACGACCCGGTGGAAGTAGTCCGGGTGCGAGGTATCGGTGGGGTCCATCATGTGGTGTTGTCCGGGTGTCCCCGCCCTGACAACGCATCGTCCCGCTTATTGTGATAGGCCCAAGCTTACCGCCCCCGGCGCGCCGAGGGAACCGACAGATTCACCCTTAACGCGCGGCGTTACAGAGCAGCGGGCGACCGGCCCGAATTGGCAAAACCTCTGTGCCATCCCAGGCCAGCATCCCGTTGACCCAGGTGCTGACGACGCGGTGCCGGAAACGGTGACCCCGAAAGGGCGTCCAGCCGCACTTGGCTCGTGCATTGGCGTCTTCGGCGAGCCAGTTGGCATCACTATCGACGAGCGCAAGATCCGCGTAATACCCCTCGCGAAGATGGCCCCGTTCGGAAATCCCGAACAATTTGGCGGGCGCGTGTGCGAGCTTGTTGACGACAAACGCGATGTCCATATCCATTGGGTCTGTCAGGTCGAGTGCCGCGACCAGCGCATGTTCGGTCAGAGGCAAGCCCGCGGGCGCAGCAAAGTAGTGCCGCTCTTTTTCCTCGATGAGGTGGGGTGCGTGATCCGTGGCGATGACATCGAGACGGCCCTCCAGCAATGCGGCGCGCAAGGCGTCTCGGTCGCTGCGTTTCTTGATGGCCGGGTTGCACTTGATGCGCGTGCCGAGCTCGGCGTAGTCGCCCTCGTCAAACCAGAGGTGGTGGATACACACCTCGGCCGTGATGCGCTTGTCTTCGATGGGGCCCGGCTCGAACAGCACCATTTCGTCGGCCGTCGTCAGGTGCAGCACGTGCAGCCGCGCGTCGTGCTGCCGCGCCAGGCCCGTGGCCATGGTCGAGGAAATCAGGCAGGACTCGCTAGAACGGATGTTGGGGTGCTCGGCGATGGGTACGTCGTTGCCCCAGCGCTCGCGCGCCTTCGTCTCATTGGCCCAGATCGTGGGCGAGTCTTCGCAGTGGGTGACCACGAGCACGGGCGCTTCGCGAAAGATTGCATCGATCGCCTCGGGGTCGTCGACGAGCAGGTTGCCCGTCGAGGCGCCCAGGAATGCCTTGATGCCACAGCACTGCTCGGGCGACAGGCTCTTGATCGCCTCGAGGTTGTCGTTGGTCGCACCGAAGTAAAACGCGTAGTTGGCGTGGCATTTGTCCGCGGCCAGCGCGTACTTGTCCGCCAGCACGTCGTGCGTGATCGTGGCCGGATTGACGTTGGGCATGTCGAAGAAGCTCGTCGTACCCCCGGCAACGGCCGCGGCGGATTCCGTCGCGAGCTCACCCTTGGCCGTCAGACCCGGTTCGCGGAAATGTACCTGGCTGTCGATCATGCCCGGCAGCAACAACTTGCCGGCCGCGTCCACGACAGTATCCGTGGCTTCGGCAGCGATGTTGCGGTCGATCTTTGCGATGCGTTCGCCCTCGATAGCGAGGTCGGCTTCGAAGCGCTTGCCATCGCTGACCAGCGTTGCGTTCTTAATGATGGTGCGTGTCGGCATCAGTGCTGCCCCGCGAAATGATCCGTCGCGTTAACGAGTGCACTCGAGTTGCCGGGCTCAAAGGCCGAGTGCCCCGCATCGGCAACCATCTCGAGTGCGCTGTTGGGCCATGCATGGTGCAGCTCCCAGGCCGAACGCGCGGGACACACTACGTCATACCGGCCCTGCACAATGATGCCCGGGATGTGCGCGATTCGTCCGATGTCGCGTAGCAACTGGCCTTCGTCCATGAAACCGTAGTTCATGAAGTAGTGGCATTCAATACGCGCCATGGCCAATGCGTGATGCGCTTCGCCGAACTGCTCGGTTGCGAGGTCGTTGGGCGTGAGGAAACTCGTCGAGCCCTCCCAGATCGACCAGGCGCGTGCCGCCTCGAGACGCACATCCTCATCGTCGCTGGTCAGCCTGCGGTAGTAAGCCAGCATGAGGTTGCTGCGCTCCGCCTCGGGGATCGGTGCCAGGAAGTGCTGCCAGCGATCCGGGTACAACTCACTGGCACCGAACTGGTAGAACCAGTGCAGCTCCTGACGACGCAGCATGAAGATGCCCCGCAACACGAGCTCGGACACGCGGTCCGGGTAGCGTTGCGCGTAGGCCAGCGCGAGGGTGCTACCCCAGGAGCCACCGAACACCTGCCAGCGCCGCACCTGCATCGCCTCGCGCAGAATCTCGATGTCGCCCACGAGGTCCCAGGTGGTGTTGTGCTCAAGACTCGCGTGCGGCGTGCTGCGCCCCGCACCCCGTTGATCAAACATGATGATGCGGTAGACATCCGGGCTGAAGAACTGGCGCATGCCTGGCGTGGCACCACCCCCCGGGCCGCCGTGCAACACCACGACGGGCTTACCATTGGGGTTGCCCGACTGCTCGTAGTAAATGCGGTGGCCGTCGCCCACGTCGAGGAAGTCCGATTGGTAAGGCTCGATAGGCGGGTAAACCTTGCGGTACGGCATATCTGACTGACTCATAAAGTGAGTATGCGCCGCCGGCAGCGGCTTTGCCACGCCATGCCCGCTGTGACGCGGCGCATGGACGGCACGACAGACGCTGTGCGAGACTCCGCCCGACACCGTCTGAGGACGCCTTTACGGCGTAAGGTCCATGCGACGCCTGTTACTGATTCTTGCCGTACTGATCGCAATCGTCGTCATTGCTTGTCAGGGCGACACCACGTCCGGCCCGGACACCACGCTGACACGCGCCAACATCGCCGAGGTCGCCACCCTCGACCCGCACCGCGCGGAAGGTGTATCCGCAGCCAACGTGTTGCGCGACCTCTACGAAGGTCTCGTCGCGGAAACACCCACAGGTTCACTAGAACCCGGCGCCGCCGAGCGCTGGGACATGAGCGACGACGGTCTGACCTACCGCTTCTACCTTCGCGAAAATGGCCGCTGGTCGAACGGTGACCCGGTCGTCGCCGCCGACTTCGAAGCGGGCATCCGCCGCACGGCCGACCCGGCGACCGCAAGTTCGTATGCTCAGATTCTGCTGCCGCTGCAAAACGCGGCTGCCGTCATCGCCGGCGATGCACCCGTCACCGAGCTTGGCGTCGAGGCGATCGACGACCGCACTCTCGAACTGCGGCTTGAGCGTCACACGCCCTACCTGCTCGGGCTGTTGACCAACTCGTTCGCATTCCCACTGCACCGCGCGAGCTTCGACGAACATGGTGACAACTTCGTGCGTCCCGAAAACCTGGTCTCGAATGGCGCCTACCAAATCGAATCTTGGCGTGTCGGCGATCGGCTGACGGTGGCGCGCAACCCGAACTACCGTGACGCAGACGACGTGGCCGTTGAGCGCGTGGCCTTTCTGCCCATTGAGGACACGGTGTCGGAGCTCAACATGTTCCGGGCCGGCGAGCTCGACATCACGTCGAACACCCCCAACACGGCCTACCCGCAATTGCGCGAGACCTACGGCGATCAACTCGTCGTGCACCCCAACCTCACCGTTTACTTCTACGTCTTCGATATGACGCAGCCACCCTTCACCGATGCGCGCATTCGTGAAGCTGTCGCCATTGCTGTGGACCGCGACCAGATTGCCGGTGCAGTTCTGCAAGCTGGGCAGACCGGTGCCTGGGGCCTCGTGCCACCAGGCGTCGACAGCTATGACTCGTACAGCTACGAGTGGAAGGCCCTGCCGCGTGAGCAACAGATTGAACGGGCCCGCAAGCTCTACGCGGAAGCCGGCTACACCGAGGACACGCCGCTGCAGGTCAAGCTGCTCTACAACACCAGCGACATCCACAAGAAGCTGGCCGTCGCGGTTCAGGGCATGCTGCGCGAAAACCTGGGGGCTGTCGTCGAGCTCGAGAATCAGGAATGGAAGGTCATGCTCGATAACCGGCGCGACCGCTCCGCCTGGGACTTGCTGCGCCTGGGCTGGACGGGTGACTACAACGATCCGTACACGTTTCTCGAAACGTTTCGCGCCGACCACCCGCAAAACACCTCGGGTTATGCCAATACGGCCTACGATGCGCTGCTCGATGACGTGGCCAATGAGCTTGACCCCGCCCGCCGCATGCAGCTCGCGCGCGACGCAGAGCGCCTTTTGATGCGCGAATACCCAGTCTTGCCCATGTATTTTTATGTGAGCAAACATCTTGTGAGTAAGCGCGTCGGCAACTTCGTGCCGAACATCAACGACCGCATTTACTCGCGCCACCTGACGCTAAACGTAACGCCCTAATCCACGGCAAGTCAGGCGCTTGCGGGGAGCACACCGCAAAAACTGCTGAATACTGCACGCCAGGGCCTTAGTTACCGCCCGCCCAGCCACAGACGGAGCATTCGCGCACCCCGGGTTTGCAACGGGCTTGCCGCGACCGTTAGATTGCCGGGCTCGCGGGTGGCGCCCAATCCAGCGCCACCGCAACCGACTTTGCTATCTGTAAGGAGCCGCCATGCGTTCGCTCATGCGCCTGCTCACCGTCGCTTCGCTGTGCATTACCGCAGCCGTTCATGCCCAGACGGTGGACATCCCCTATACCGAATTCCAACTCGACAACGGTCTGACCGTCATCGTGCACGAAGACCACAAGGCCCCCATCGTGGCCGTCAACATCTGGTACCACGTGGGCTCAAAGGACGAGCGCCCGGGACGCACGGGTTTCGCGCACTTGTTTGAACACCTGATGTTCAACGGTACGGAAAACTACGACGACGAGTGGTTCGGCCCGTTCGAGCGCGTCGGCGCCACGGGCGTCAACGGCACAACGTCGTTTGACCGCACCAACTATTTCCAGACCGTGCCCTCGACGGCACTCGACCTGGCGCTGTGGATGGAGTCCGATCGTATGGGCCACCTGATTGGCGCCATCACGCAAGACAAACTCGACGAGCAGCGCGGTGTTGTGCAAAACGAGAAACGCCAGGGCGAAAACCAGCCCTACGGTCGCGTGTTCAGCCACATCGTCGGCAACGTCTTCCCGGACGAACACCCCTACTCGTGGCTGCCTATTGGCTCCATGGAAGACCTGAACGCCGCCACACTCGATGACGTCAAGGAGTGGTTCCAGACCTACTACGGCCCGAACAATGCCGTGCTTGTACTCGCTGGCGACATCACGCCGGAGCAGGCGCGCGAAAAGGTCGAGCGCTACTTCGGTGACATCCCGCCGGGACCGCCGATTTCACGCCAGGACGAATGGGTGCCGCAGCTCAGCGGTGCGCACCGCGAGACGCTCCAGGACCGCGTGCCGCAAACGCTAATCTACAAGGTCTGGCCCGCACCCGCCTGGACCAACGAGGACACCGACAGCTTGCAGATCGCTACAGCGATTCTCGGCGGCGGCAAGAACTCGAGGCTCTACGAGCGCCTTGTCTACACAGACCAAACGGCAACGTCTGTTGGCGCCAGCACATTGGCGCTGGAAATCGCCGGCATGATCTTCGTGTCTGCAACCGTCCAACCCGGCGGTGACGCTGAGGCTGTCGAAGCGGCCATGGACGAAGAAATCGCGCGCTTCCTCGAGCGCGGCCCGACGCGCGACGAACTCGAACGCGTGAAGACGCAGTTCCGCTCAGGCTTCGTGCGCGGCGCAGAACGCGTCGGCGGCTTTGGCGGCAAGTCTGACATCCTCGCCGAAAACCGCGTTTACGGCGGCAGCGCTGACTTTTACAAGGTGGGCCTCGAACGCCTCGAAGCTGCTACAACGCGCAGCATCCAGCAGGTGGCGCAGCGCTGGATCACCGACGACTTCTACGTACTGACGACGGTGCCCTACGACGCCAACCTCAAGGCCGGCACGACGTCAGCCGACCGCAGCGCACTGCCCTACCCCGACGATCAGCCCAACGTGAGCTTCCCGAGCTTTGAGCGCGGCGAACTCGACAACGGCCTCAAGCTGATTGTCGCGCGGCACGGCGACCTGCCCATCGTGAACGTCAACCTGATCATGGACGCAGGCTACGCGGCCGATCAGTTTGGCCTGCCGGGCACGGCGAGCTTCGCGATGAGCATGCTCGACGAAGGCACGCGCCGTAAGGATGCGCTTGAGATCAGCGAAGGCTTTGCGAAGCTTGGTGCCAACTACGGCGGCGGCGCGGGTCTCGACACCGTCACCGTGTCGCTCAACACGCTGACCAACAACCTCGAGCCCGCGCTCGACCTGTTCTCAGAAGTCGTGCTGCAGCCGGCGTTCCCCGAGCAGGAAATTGACCGCCTGCGCAAGCAGCGACTCGCGGGCATCGCCAACGAGCGTACGCAACCGCAGAGCATGGCCCTGCGCGTGCTGCCCAAGCTCATGTACGGCGAAGGCCACGCCTACTCGCAGCCCCTGACGGGCAGCGGTACTGAGGCCAGCGTGAACGCCATCGATCGCGACGCACTCGTCGCCTTCCACGACACCTGGTTCCGTCCGAACAACGCGACACTCGTGGTCGTGGGCGACACCTCGCTCGCCGAGATTCTGCCCGTTATCGAAGAGCGCTTTGGTGACTGGGAGGCCGCTGATGTGCCGACCAAAACGCTCGACAACGTAGCACTGGGTACTCAGGAGACGCTCTACATCATCGACCGACCGGCCTCGGACCAGTCCGTGATCCTTGCGGGCCACGTCGTGCCGTCAAAAGCCGACCCCGATGACCTTGCTATTGAAGCCGCCAACCAGATTCTGGGCGGCGACTTCTCTGCGCGTTTGAATATGAACCTGCGTGAGGACAAGGGTTGGTCCTACGGCAGCTACTCGTTCATCGTCGACGCTGCGGCACAGCGTCCGTTCATCATTTCGGCACCCGTGCAGACCGACAAGACGGCAGATTCAGTTTCTGAGCTGCGCAACGAACTCCGCGGCTATCTCGATGATGCGCCGGGCACCGACGACGAACTGACGCGCGTTCGCAGCAGCAACACGCGTTCGTTGCCGGGCCGCTGGGAGACCATTGGTGCCGTAGCCGGCTCACTGGGCGAGCTGGTACGCTTCGAGTTTCCCGACGACTACTGGGGCACCTTCGCGGCCCGCACCAACGCGCTCGAGCTCGACGCGGTATCGGCGCAGGCGCAGCGTGTGCTCCAGCCTGACAGCATGATCTGGGTCGTTGTTGGCGACCGCAGCAAGATCGAGGCGAGTCTCGGCGAGCTCGGTTTTGACGAGATTCGTCTCATCGATACCGACGGCAACCCTGTCGAGTAAGCGCACGCATGCGCTGTGCAAAAAGCGGGGCCGCAAGGCCTCGCTTTTTTTTGGGCCGGGTAAACCTGCTATAACCGGCGCATGACCGGCGCCGAACCCAAAACCGTAACGACAGAAACCGACTGGCCTGCGCTCGTGGACGATGCCGCGCACAGGCTTCGTGGCGTGGCACACGTGACGCCACTGGGCCCCGCGCCACGACTGAGCCGCCGACTGGGCGCTACGGTCCTGCTCAAGCGCGAGGACCAGCAGCCCGTGTTCTCATTCAAGCTGCGCGGCGCCTACAACCGCATCGCTTGCCTCGACGACACGAGCGCTCAGCGCGGTGTGATCTGCAGCTCGGCGGGCAACCACGCGCAAGGCGTTGCCCTGGCCGCCCGCATGCGCGGCATCCCGGCCACGGTTGTGATGCCGCGCACCACGCCGTCCATCAAGGTCGAGGCCGTGCGCGACTACGGCGCCGAAGTGGTCCTGCACGGCGATAGCTACGACGCCGCCCAAACCCATGCTCACGAGCTCGCGGAGCAACTGGGCCGAACGTTTATCCACCCGTTCGACGATGTCCGCGTGATCGCGGGCCAGGCCACTATCGGGCGCGAGCTGCTCGACTCGGGCCTGCCCTTCAGCGCCGTGGTCGTGCCCATCGGGGGTGGCGGCCTCGCGGCGGGCATCGCGCTCGCCATCAAGGCTGTGAATCCCGATGTTCGAATCATTGGTGTCGAGCCCGCCCAGTCCGCGAGCATGCTGGCCGCCTTCGAGCACGGTGGACCCGTCACGTTGCCGCGTGTTGGCTTGTTCGCCGACGGCGTGGCCGTGCGCCGCGTGGGCGACCAAACCTACGCGTTGTGCCGCGAGTTTGTCGACGAGATCGTGACCGTCGATACGGATGAGACCTGCGCCGCCATCCGCGACATTTACGAAGACACACGCACGGTCGTCGAACCCGCCGGCGCACTTGCCGTCGCGGGCGTCCGCCATCTGTCCGAGCGCGGCGAGCTGGGGATGGACAACGTCGTCGCCATTGTCTGCGGCGCCAACCTGAACTTCGACCGTCTCCGCCACATCGCCGAGCGCGCTGCGATTGGCGAGCACCGCGAAGCGCTGTTCGCTGTGCGCATCGAGGAGCAACCGGGCAGCTTCCGCGCGTTCTGCAACTGCATCGGCGATCGCAGCGTCACGGAATTTAACTATCGCTACGCAGGCGCGGGCGACGCCCGTATCTTTGTCGGCATCGAACTCTCAGGTGGAGTCGAAGAAGGCGCGGCCGTGCTCGATCAAATCCGCGCCGCGGGCTACCCCGCCGAAGACCTGAGCCACAGCGAGCTCGCGAAACTCCACGTGCGCCACCTCGTCGGCGGTCGCGCCCCCGGTGAGGGCAACGAACGCGTCTACCGCTTCGAATTCCCGGAACGCCCAGGCGCGCTGGGTGAATTTCTCGACGCCGTCGGTGCGCGCTGGAACATCAGCCTGTTCCACTACCGCAACCACGGCTCCGACTACGGCCGCGTGCTGGCCGGCATTCAGGTCGACGACGCCGACCGCGCTGAACTCGACGCCCACCTCGAAACACTCGGCTACCCCTGCTGGGATGAGACTGACAATCCCGCCTATCGGCTCTTTCTGACGTGACGGCGGCGCGCGAAGCGCCACCCCGTCATTGCGAGCCCACGTAGTGGGCGCGGCAATCTCGTAACGACATCGTGCTGTTCATCGGCACGACCCACCGCTACTCCCGCCTGCCCGCACCGCCGATTAGTGTTGTCGGGAACGCTCGAGTCCATCCATGGATCGCTTGGCGAGCGGCATCCCTGCCGCTCGACATCCCGCCAACACTAATCGGCGGCACAGACAGGCTGCCTCAACTCAGAATTGTGAGCTCACCGCACCTGGTGAGGTAGCCATCCTGTCGGGGCGGAGGGTTTGGTTGGGCTTGCGGAGGCGTCACGAGATCGCCGCGGCGCTGCGCGCCTCGCAATGACGGGGTGGCGCTACGCGCGCCCGCGTCAGTCGCGGTAGGACGGGTCCCGGCGGTCCAACTTTCGCAGCAGGCCCGGCCAGACAAGTTGGCCACCCATGCCGCGCTGCACTTCCTTGGCCTGCGCGCGGATGCCCGCGAGGATTTCGGGGGCGATCATTGTGATGGCGTTACCCGTGGACTGTGCCGCGAGCTGGATCTGGCAGCTGACTTCGAGGAAGTACATGGCCTGGAACGCATCCGCGATCGTCGGGCCCGCCGTGAGCAGGCCGTGGTTGCGCAGGATCATCGCCATGTTCGTGCCCATGTCGGCAACGAGGCGTGGTTTCTCTTCTTCGTTGAGCGCGACACCTTCATAGTCGTGGTAGGCCAGCGACGCCAGAACAAACAGACTGTGCTGCGAGATGGGCAGCAGACCCTGCTCCTGCGTCGACAGCGCAATGCCTGCCTTGGTGTGCGTGTGCACGACGCACTTCACGTCGTGGCGCGCGTCGTGGATGGCGGAGTGAATCGTGAAACCCGCCGGGTTGATCTCGTAGGGCGACGGCATGACCTTATTGCCCTCAAGGTCGATCTTCACGAGGCTCGACGCTGTGATCTCTTCGAAGAACATGCCGTAGGGATTAATCAGGAAGTGACCTTCCTCGCCCGGCACCGAGGCGGAGATGTGCGTGTAGACGAGATCATCCCAGCCGTGCATGGCGATGAGCCGATAGCAGGCGGCAAGATCAACGCGTGTCTGCCATTCCTCGTCACTGACCTGGGCCTTCACCGAAAGCGCGCTTTCTGCTGTGCTCATGATGTTGCTCCTCAGCGCGTGACGCGCGCCTGTGTTTGCTGCGCCTGGAAGAGGTAGTCGGCGACGAGGTGGGTCAGCACGTTCATACCGACTTTGAGCGTGGACTCGTCGACGTAGAACCGTGGCGAATGGTTGCTCGGGGCCGAGAACGGGTCGCGGCCTGGCGGGGTGCCACCAAGGAATAGGAATAAGCCAGGCACCTCGAGCGCGTAGTAACTGAAATCCTCAGCACCCGTGATGAGCGGGGACTCAATGAGGTTGCCCGCACCCACGACGCGTTCCACTGTCGGCAGCATCTGTTCCGTCAGTGCCGGGTCATTGATCGTGACGGGGTAACCGAGATCAATCGTGACATCCGCGGTTGCGCCGGCGCTGTCGGCAATGGCAACGGCTGTCTTACGCAGTTTCGCGTGGATCTGCTCGCGGATCCCCATATCGAAGTTGCGGATCGTGCCTTCGAGGTACACCTCGTCGGGAATGATGTTGTTCCGCACGCCACCATTAACGATGCCAAAGGACACGACGGACGGCGCCTTGGTCACGTCGACCTGGCGACTCGCGATCGTCTGGACGCCCATGATGATTTGCGAGGCGACGACAATGGGATCGACACCGCCCCAGGGGCGCGACCCGTGGGTCTGCTGGCCGCGCACACGGATCTCGAAACGGTCTGCGCTCGCCATGGCGGGACCCGATCGGTACGCCACCATTTGCGACGGCAAGCCAGAAAAGGTGTGCAAGCCGAAGACAGCGGCCGGCTTGCGGCCCTCAAATAGCCCTTCAGCCAGCATGCGTTCGGCGCCGGCCACTACACCGCCACCGACCCCCTCTTCGGCGGGCTGAAAGATGAGCATCACGGAGCCAGGCAGCGACTCACGAATGTCGACCAGGGCGCGCGCCGCACCCAGCAACATCGCCATGTGCGTATCGTGCCCGCAGGCATGCATGACAGGCACGGACTGGCCGCGGTAGTCGCCCATGGCCTTCGACGCGAAGGGCAGGTCAACCTCTTCTTTCACAGGCAGCCCGTCCATATCGGCGCGCAGCGCGACGATGGGGCCCGGCAAGCCGCCCTCAATCATGGCGACGACGCCCGTACCGCCGTAGTCGAGTTCGGGCTTAAGGCCCATGGCCGCCAGTTCGGCGGCGACCTTCTTGGCCGTTTCAAATTCCTGATTACTGAGCTCGGGATTCTCGTGGAACCAGCGGCGCCACTCGATGACCTGGGACTCGTATTGGTCGCCAGCGGCCGTCAGGGATTCCGTAAGCGGGTTGTCAGCAGCAGCCGGTGTGGCGGCTGCAGCCAGCAGGGTGGCGGCGAGGATGGCGCTTCGACGCATGGCAGGTATCCGAAAAGCTTCGCGGCCTAACATGGTACCGCAGGACCCCGTGGCAGGGCGTCCCGGCCCGCAGGCGTTACCACATATCGCGAAGCTGCGCGGCGACATCGACAGTAGTCGCGGGCTTTCCGCCACGGTCGCCAAGGCCTTCGGGGCGGCCATGCCGTGCCGATGCCAGAGTTGCCATAACGGGGTCGGTCATGAAGCGGCTGCGCGCGCCGTAGACGTGGCGGTCGCCGCGTCGGTGCTGTTGCGTGACGAAGAATTTGAGCGGCGCCATGAGGTGCAGGTTGTTCTTGGCGCGCGTCATCGCGACATAAAGCAGGCGCCGTTCCTCATCGATGGCGCGATCGTCGCCGGCCGCGAACTCGTTCGGGAAATTGCCGTCTGTGACGTTGAGCACGTAGACGTCGTCCCACTCCTGACCCTTGGCCGAATGCACTGTCGACAAAATGAGGTAATCCTCGTCGACGAGTGGTGGACCGGACAGGTCGCCCGTGGCGCGCGGCGGGTCGAGTGTCAGTTCGGTTAAAAAGCGCTCGCGCGTGGGGTAGCGACCAGACACCTGCTCGAGTTGCTCAATATCGGCCAGCCGTTGCTCGGCGCCGTCGTAGCGCGCTTCACAGTGGGGCAGGTACCAGCGCCGCGCGATGGCGACGTCACGCTGCCAGCCTGTGCCGTCTTCATTGCTGCGCATGGCGTGATCCAGTGACGCCATGGTGGCACAGAGACCCTGCCAGTGTTTGGCCGCAGCGGCGGGCGGCGCAAATTCCTGCAACGCCGACAGCGCGTAATCGTTGGCCGCAACACATTCATAGCAACGCCCCGCATGCGCGGGCCCGACACCGGGTAACAGCTGCAACACACGAAACGCCGCCACGCGGTTCTTCGGGTTGTCGGCCCACTTCAGAACTGACAACATGTCTTTGACGTGCGCCGCTTCGAGGAACTTGAGACCGCCGTACTTCACGTAGGGAATGTTGCGCCGTGTGAGCTCGAGTTCGAGTCGATCACTGTGGTGAGCGGTGCGAAACAGGACCGCCTGCTCGCGCAACGGCGTTCCGGCCTCGCGCGCTGCCAAGACGTGTTCAACGACATAGTCGACCTCGGCGTCTTGATCTTCGACCGTCACGTAGTGCGGACGCTGCGCCGACGGACGTTCCGAGTAGAGGTCCTTTCGGTATTGGCGTTCACTCTCGGCGATGAGGCGGTTGGCTGTATCGAGGATCGGCTGCACGGAGCGATAGTTGCGCGTCAGGGTCACGACCTGCGCGGCGGGCACGAAGCGGTCTGGAAACTCGAGAATGTTGTCGACCTCCGCTGCGCGAAACGCGTAGATCGACTGCGCATCATCACCCACAACCGTGAGCCCGGACCCGTCGGGCCGCAGCGCCGAGAGGATGCCAGCCTGCAGTTTGTTGGTGTCCTGGTACTCGTCGACCAGGATGTGCGAGAAGCGCGCGCCCATGGCCGCCGCGATCTCGGGCACCGCGGCCAGATGGTGCCAGTAGAGCAGCAGGTCGTCGTAGTCGAGCACACTGCTCGACTGTTTTTGCGCGACGTAGCCCCGAAACAACTCACGAAGCTCGTCCTGCCAGTCGCTGCACCACGGGTAGTGCGCATCGATACAGTCGGCCAGCGGCTCGGTCGCATTCACGCAGCGCGAGTAGATGGCCAGGCAGGTGTCCTTGCGGGGAAACCGTCGGTCGAGCGCCGCCAGGCCCTGTTCGTGTCGCACGAGGTCCATAAGGTCGGCCGCATCGCCACGGTCGAGCACAGTGAAGCTCGGGTCGAGGCCCGCGTTGGCCGCGAACTCCCGCAACAGGCGGTTGGCGATGGCGTGAAACGTGCCCGACCACGGGAACCGCACATCCTGAGCACGCGCTGCGTCGCCAAGCGCCTCACACACGATGCGTTCCGCGCGGCGCATCATCTCTGCCGCCGCCCGGCGCGAGAAGGTCAGCAGCAGGATGCGCTCGGGCGCGACGCCTGAAAGCACGAGATGCGCAACGCGGTGCGCCAGCGTCATCGTCTTGCCCGTACCCGCACCCGCGATGACCAGCAACGGCCCGCTGTCAAAGCTGCCCGCTGCGCCCGCCTGGCCGTAGGCCGCAGCCGCCCGCTGCTCGTCGTTGAGCAGGGACAGGTGTTCGGGGACGGACTCGAGTACGGCCGACACGGTGCAACCTCAGGAATATGGGAATATGTACAGTATTGGATGTATACACAGGTGTCTAGTGACGCGGCGCCGCGCAGCGGCCGCCCGTCAACGCGAGCTTGCGCAGCAGGCGCGGCGATCTCCCGAACCGCTCAGTCAGCCACGTCATCCGGCGCGTCGAAGCTTTGGAAACTTGACACCAAGGTACCAGAGTACCAATATCGTCAATTCGCGGCCGGCACTATTCGCCAAATCGCACGACTCAAGGAGGCACCCAATGAAAACGCACACGTCCCTTCGCCTCAGATTCGAGAACCTCGAAATCCCTGCCCCTGACTTCCACCACGAGGATCACGTCAAGGTCGCATTTGAGATGCTCGAGGCCTATGACTTTCTGGAAGCGAGCACTCGGTACGCCAAGACCATCCGCACGATGGCGTGTCATGTCGGCGTCCCCGAAAAATTTAATGTGACCATCACACTGGCCTTCATGAGTTTGGTTGCCGAAAGGAAGTCGTTGTCGCCCACGGCGGATCTAGACGCCTTTCTCGCTGAGAACAGCGATCTGCTCGACAAGCACGTCTTAAGACGGTGGTACTCCGATGAACGCCTGACCTCAGCCAAGGCGCGGGGTCTGTTTTTGTTGCCTGATACTGGGAACCGAGCAGCCTGACCCCACAAGGAGCGCCGGTGGCGGCGCTGGGGCAATCTCCTGACGCTGTCGAATTGTTGACAAGCACGATGTCATTACGAGGTTGCCGCGCCTGATGCGCAGGCTCGCAATGACCCAAGGGGTCAGCTCGCGATGACGGGCGACCGCTGCGCGCTGCCGCGTCATAATCCCCGCGATGGATTTCACGCTCTACTGGTTCATGTTCCCGGTTTCGATCGGCGTGGCGACCTGCGCGATGCTCTCTGGCATCGGCGGCGCGGCGCTGTTCACGCCGATCTTCATTCTCGTCCTGCCGCTGCTCGGGCCCGAGTACCCGCTGCAAAGCACCGTCGCCGCCATCGGCACGGCGTTGCTCACGGAGACCTTTGGTTTCACCTCAGGCTTTATCGGCTACTACAGAAAACGACTCATCGACTTCGACATTGTGAAGCGCTTCATCCGCTGGTCGGTGCCCGTCGCCGTCGCCGGCGCATTCCTGGCGCGGTATGTGGCGGAGGCATTACTGATCGCGGGTTACGCGCTGCTCGTGCTCGTGCTGGCCGTCATTCATGTCTTCGTGAACCACGATCCAGAACGCGCCGACGTGGCCGCCGGCACCGATGCGCGCACACTCACAGACGCCAGCGGGCGCTCCTGGCACTACGCCATCCCGCGGCTGAGATTCATGGACCGCATAGGCACCGTCATCGGATCCTTTCTCACGGGCATGCTGTCGGTGGGCATTGGTGAGGTGATCGTGCCGCAACTCACCAAGCGCGGTGTGCCCGTGGCCGTTGCCGTAGCCGCCTCCGTGACGATCGTCATCATTACCGTGGCCTGCGCCTCGTTCACGCTCATCGCCCAGGTGATTCGCGAGGGCGGCGTGTCGGCCGTGCCCTGGAATCTCGTGTGCTACTCGATCCCGGGCGTGCTCATCGGCGGCCAGATCGGGCCGCGCCTGCAGGGTCTGGTCTCGCAACGCACGATGGAGCACGCGATAGGTGCCCTGTTTTTTATTCTCGCCGGGGCGATGGCCTTGGTGGCCCTGCAGAAAGGCGGGATCGGGTAAGTCTCACTAAGATTAGACAAACCTATGACAAAAGGCGCAATCTGGGGGGCTCACTAACACGCCCTAAGGGTGAATCTGGGGGGCAGATTCATGACCGATAAAGACACCATCCTGGCCGTCATCGATGCCGATGCCGAAGACCTGTCGGCAGCCGAGCGCGCGGCTTATTTCGCAGAGGGCAGCGGTGCCCGGATCGAGCTGTTTTCCTCGATCTTTGACCCCTACATCGCGGGCGAGCGCCTGTTCGATTCCGAGGACCTGATTGCCGCCAAGGAAAAGCGGCTGGCCGAGCAGCACGAGAAGCTCGAGGACGTAGCGCGACCCTTGCGCGATGATGGCTTCGATGTCGTCGTCGACGTGGTCTGGGACGAGCCGGCCTACGAAGGCATCGTGCGCAAGGTCTTGCGCTCCAAGCCTGTCATGGTCATTCGTAACAACCACTATCACCACGCGCTGCAGCGCGGCCTGTTTTCCAACGACGACTGGAACCTCATCCGCACCTGCCCGGCGCCCCTGTTGATCACGCGCCATGGCAAGCACCCCAGCGAGCGCATGAACATCTGCGCAGCCGTGGATCCGATGCACGCGCACGACAAACCGGCCGAACTCGACCACGAGATTCTGAAGACTGCGATCGCCATCGCCGACAAGATTGAGGGCGACGTGTCAGTGGTGCACTGCTACGACGCGGCCGCGGTCATCGCGGGTATGGCGGCAGGCTCCATGACGCCGATCATTCCCGACACCGAGCAAATCGCCGCGCAGGTGCGCGACGAACACTGGGTGTCCGTCGCCAAGCTACTCGAGCCCTACGGCGTGGCCGAATCCGACGTGCACCATCTGCCCGGTAACCCGCGCATGGTGCTGCCCGGCTTTGTGGCCGAGCAGCGCATCGACCTCATGGTCATGGGCGCGGTGTCACGGGGCTTTCTCGAACGCACGTTTATTGGCAACACCGCGGAGCAAGTGCTCGACCGCATGCCCTGCGACCTGCTGATCATCAAGCCAGCCAATTTCGAGTGCACGGTGAAGGCGGACTCGCGACACCGCTTCCACCCGAAATAGCCGCGTCCCGACCCTAGAGGTAGGGCATAAACAGGCAGCTGAAGGCGTTGCGCAGGCGAACCGGCAACGACGCGTCTGCGAGCTCGGCGGCATCGAGCGCGTCCGAGTCGGCAAGGCGGGCATCAAAGTAGCCGTCGAGGTCGCAGGCGAGCTGGTCACTCCAGGCTTCCACAACTACCTCAAAATTGAGCCGCAGGCTGCGCGGGTCGATGTTGGCCGAGCCGACCACGCTGAAGCGCTCGTCGACGCGCAGCAGTTTGCTGTGATCGAAACTGCCGCGCTGGTAGGACACGCGCACGCCGTACTGCAAGAGTTGCGGCAACAGGTGCCGCGTGGCCCAGTGGACGAAGGGCAGGTTGTTGCGCGCCGGCAGCACGATGTCCACGGCGACACCGCGCAGCGTGGCTGCCTGAAGCGCCGACACAATTTCGCGCGGCGGCAGAAAGTACGGCGTCATGATGCGGACCCGTTCCCGCGCGCTCGAAATGGCGGTCTGGAACACAAGAGTCAGCAGGTCGACGCGGTTGTCGGGTCCGTCGACGGTGACCCGACAGCGCGCGTCGCCCGCAGCCTCGCCTGCCGCTGCCGGCGTCAGCGACAGCAGCGTATTCGTGGTCAGGTACCAGTCGTCGCGAAACACGGCCGCCAGTGACTGGACGACAGGACCTGTAAACCGAAAGTGGCTGTCCTGGATCTTTGCGGGCGACCCGGCGGCCTCGGGCACGTAACCGGGGCGGATGTTCATGCCACCCGTGAACGCGACGCCACCGTCAACGACGAGGATCTTGCGGTGGTTGCGCAGGTTGGCAGCCCACTGGAACGGTATCAGCCGCGGTGGCGCAAACATCGCGACCTCGACACCGAGCGCTGTGAGCGCCCGGCGCGTGCTGCCGAGCGCGTACAGCGCACCCACGCCATCAAGCAACACGTGTACGCGTGCGCCACGGGCCGCCGCCTCACCCAGCGCATCAATGAACTGCCCGCCGACGCCGCGCTTCTCGAAGATGTACTGCGAGAGCCAGATCGTCTCGCGCGCATCCGCAATCGCCGCCAGCATGGCGTCGTAAGCATCGGGGCCATTGAGATAGGTCTCGATCGCATTGCCTTCGAGTGGGTCGGGCGCGACGGGCACCGGCGCGTCGCCAAGCACCTGGTAACGACCGTCGTCCATGGGGGACTCACCCAACGCCTTGAGCTTGCGCGCACGACGGCGGGCGCGATTAACGCCCAGCAAAAAGTAGAAGAATGCGCCGACCAACGGCACGAACAGGCACACGGCAATCCAGCCCACAGCCGAGCGCGGGTCGCGTTTGTTGAGCAAGGCGTGGCCCGCGCTCAGGATCGACACGAGCGCAATGAAGCCACCCCACAGCCAGGCTGTGACGAGCGAGATGTCGAAGCTAATCATGACCGGACCAGGCCGGCGCCGACCTCAGCGGTGGAGCATGATCGCCGGCACAGAACTCTTGTTGACCACGTAGTCGGTGAAGCCACCGAATACGCGCTCACGCCAGCGCGGGCGGCTGTAGGCGCCCATGAGCAGCAAGTCGCTGTCGGTCTCTTCGTAGGTCTTACGAATCTCCGACTCCGTGTCGATGCCGCGCGTTGCGACGCGCTTCGCCTTGATGCCGTGGTGACGCAGGTACTGCTGCAGATGGGTGCTCTTCGAGCCCGTCGCATCCTCGGGCCCAGACGTGACGATCGTCACCGCTTCAGCCGATTTGAGCAGCGGTATCGTCGCCTTGACGGCTGTGGCCGCCTCGATCGATTGATTCCAGCAGATCAGCACGCGGCTGCCGATCGACTTCGGCTTGCGCGACGGCAACATGAGCACGGGCGTGCCCGTGTCCATGAGTGCGGCCTGCTGGAACTGATGTGCAGTCACCGACTTCGCGTTCTTGGGTCGCGACACAACGATGAGATCCGACATCGGACCGATAAATGGGAAGCACTTTTCGGGGCTGCCCGTGAGTTCGCGCCAGAGCGCCTGGCCACCGTCCTCGCTGTAGCGGTGGCGCTTGTGCAACGCCATGCCGTGCTCGGCCGTGGTGCGATCGAACAGCTCGTGCGCCGCTTTGCTTGCCAAGTCCATGCGCTTGCCGTCTGCCTTGCTCTTCTCGAGCTTGTGCGGCCGCATGTGGTAACCCAGAACATCGAGCGACAGGCGGTCGGCCAGGTCGAACGCCACGGACAGTGCGACGGCGCATTCGGGTCGGTCGGCCACGGGAATCAGGACAGTACGCATGCGATACCTCTTCGCGAGTGGGTTCCTGGAGGTCAGGTTGCGGCATGGCGGGCGCCGTTGCAATCGCGGAAAGCCCATACCCCGCCGCGCACGCAGCCTGCCCGCTATACTGGGCCACCCGCGACGGCACGGAGACCGTGATGATTACCCTGCACCACCTCGAGAACTCTCGCTCACAACGCATCCTGTGGTTGCTTGAAGAACTCGGTGTCGAGTACGAGATCGAGCGCTATCAGCGCGACCCCGTCACGAGCCTCGCACCGCAGGCGCTCAAGGACATCCACCCGCTCGGCAAGTCGCCCGTCATCACGGACGGCGACGTGACCGTGGCCGAGTCCGGCGCGATCATCGAATACCTCGTCGAAAACTACGACGACACGGGCCGACTGCAGCCCGACCCGGACGACGCCCAGGGCCTGCGCGACTACCGCTACTTCATGCACTACGCTGAAGGTACGGTCATGCCCTTGCTCATCGTTGCCCTGCTCATGCGCCGTGTCGACGAGGCCAAGGTGCCCTTCTTTGTGAAGCCCGTTGCCAAGGGCATCACGGGCAAGATCCGCTCGGGCTACCTCGACCCGAATCTGGGCAACAACCTGGCCTTCATGGAGTCGGAGCTCACGCGAAAGCCCTGGTTCGCGGGCAACCGATTTACGGCGGCCGATATCCAGATGAGCTTTATCGCCGAGGGACTCAACGTGAGTGTGGACCTCGCGAGCCAGTTCCCGAAGCTGGGCGCGTTCCTGGCCAAGTGCCACGCCACGCCGACTTACCAGCGCGCGCTCGAGCGCGGCGGCCCGTTCCAGCTAGGCGCACGCTGACAGCCGTCAGGGCGCCATGGCGGCGCTCGTGACACGTTCTGCGCTGACCACGTAGCGCAGCGGCCCGCCGGGCTGTGGCGTGTCGAACGGGTAGCAGGTGATCAGGGTCAGGCGCGGCACAGGCGTATCGAGTGTCACAGTCGCACGACTGACATCGACGACATCGAGTGAGGTCACGGCGAACGCGTGGCGCTGACCATCCTCACGGTCGATCGTCAGCAAGTCACCCGCACTGAGTTCCGCCAGAAATCGGAAGTGCGTGTCGCGGTGCCCGAGGATCACGCTGTTCCCTACCTCACCCGGCAGCGCGCTCGAGGCCAGGTGGCCGGGACCGAACGCCAGCGTGCGACCGCTGGCGCCCGACAGCACAAACAACTCCTCATCCGTGGCGTCACTCGTGAGGCGTGCGATCGGATAGGTGTCGGCCCAGGGCCAGGGTCGCCCGGGTGTTCCGGTCTCGGGCTGTTCGCCGCGTTGCCAGGCGCGTTGCACCAGGTGTTGGGCAAAAGCCGCTTTCGCGGGCATGTAGAGTCCGGCACCCAATTCGATGGCGCCGACGGCAAGCAGTACGGTCATGGCGATACCTCCTGGCCAGCCCCGGATCAGGCGCGACACGTCGCGACGTCCGGTTGCGTTCGAAATACGCGCCGCAATACGGCGAGCCACAAGGCCAGCACCAGGGCGAGCCCGCCAGCCAGCCGCTGCAGCGGCGCGGAGGTACCGGTCGCCGTGAACTGACCCAGCGACGTTGACCCACGCGGTGCGAGACCGGGCACCGCACTGCTGCGCACCGGTCCGGCGGTGCGTACCGGCGTTTCCTCGACGGCCACGAGGCTCGTGACCTCACTCACGATGTGATGGGCCAGTGCGACCTCAAGCATGGCCGCACGGGCCAGCTCGTCGGGCAGCCCCGCGCGCCGCGCGTCGTCGAGCGCCTCAAGCTTGTCGCGCGCCCAGGTCACGGCCACGCCATGACGGCTCCGGTCGCGCGCACCCGCGAGCGTGATCTCGTGCGCCCAGGGCATGCCGACACCGCCCACCCACTGCGTGCCCGAAACCGAGACGCGGGCAGGCGGCACGCCATCGAATCGAGCGCTGACCTCAATGGGCTCGCCGGCGTAGAGGTCGGCGATGTGCGTCGGGTACGCCTCGACGTTCGCGTCACCCCAGTCAAACGTCACATCGGTCAGTACGGGCTGCGCCATGCGGTCGAACAGGGCGCCCATCCCTTCGGTGACGCCGCCCGCGTTTCCGATGAGCACGAAGCTGCCACGGCCGCACTCAGCCGCCTTGCGCATGAACCAGCCGTTGGGCGCTGCGCCGATACCGACCGTGAATAAGCGGCTCGCACCGATCCAGCCCTCGATGTCGCGGAACAGATCGGCTTCGTTGCCGACCGCACCGTCGGTGACAAAGATCACTTGGCGCAAGTAGCCGTCAGACTGTGCACCCCGAAGCGCCGCCATCAATGCGGGCCGCATCTGGGTGCCACCATCGGCGCGCTGCGTCTTGAGCCACTGCAGCGCCTCGGTGCGATTCTCAGGTGTCGCCATGCGCGGCGCCTTGAACAGCTGCTGCGTGTAGTTATCGAAAGCAATGAGGTTGAAGCGGTCCACGGGGCGCAACGCGTTGATGGCGTGCGTCACGGCCGCCACCGCTTCGATAATGGATGCGCCCTGCATACTGCCCGACGTGTCGAGCACGAGAATGAGCTCGCGCGGTGGCGCAAGGTTCGCGTCCACGGTCATAGGCGGCACGAGCTGCACGAGCGCGTAGCCCGCCTCGCCCACCGTGTGCCCAAACGCGGCAACCTGCGGGTCGGCCGCACCGCGGGGTTGCCACTCCAGAATGAAGTCGGCATCGAGTCGGGCCTCACCCCTGACCGTTACGTGCTGGCCCGTGCCCGCACCGCGCGTCACATCGATGCGGTGGTGTCGGCTCACAATGTCGGCCAGCGGCAAGCCGACATCGAGGTCAACAGTAACGAATAAGGCGTGACTGCCCGCTGCCAGATTGGCAGCCGGGACAGCCGTCGTCGCAGCCGTGGCGACCTTGTGGACTTTGAACGCACCGGTGCGTGGTGCGGGTTCATAGCGCGGCGTCACAGCCGTAGGAACTCGCAAGCGATAACGCTCACCCTCGCGCTTAACACGCTGCTGGTACTCGATCTCGACGGTGACCACTTCGCCGGGCCCGATGTTCGACAACGCGGTGGTAAACAGGTTGGCGCGCGCCGCAGAGACCAGCGCCGCGCGTTGCCCTGCGGCGCGAGCCTTGCGGTATTCCTTGCGCGCTTTCTCGCGCTCACGAATCTCGCCGACGATGCGCCGCCCGCCTGCTTCGACCGTCAGGTGATCGACCGCGGCATCGTCGGGCAGCGGAAAGCGGTAGACGGCCTCGATGAAGTCGGCACTGGTGTTCTGGAAGCGCTGCTTGAGCGTCGTGCGCGCGATGGGTCCGGACACCGAGATGTCGAAGGTCGCATCGAGATGCGGCAGCGGCTGCTCGCCCGAGTCGGTGCGCATCATCAGCGAGCCTGTCGTGGGCTCGCCCGCCGCCCAGGTATCCGCCGCTGGCGCCGCGACACCCGCAACTGCGACAAGCAGCGCGGCCGTGCCGCGGGCAATCGCACGCAGCCGCGCACGAAACCGCGCGCCAGGTGCCGATGCGGGTGTCCAGAATGTCAGCGCGCGTGCATGGCGCATCGTGTTGCGTTGCCTCAGCCAGTCCTGCATCGTTGTGCTCCCTTCGAATCTGGGAGCAATTAGGCCGCCGGGTCATGGCGGCCGCGTGCGATAGCGATGGCCGAATCAATAACAATCGTGGCGAATTGTGGCGGTGGCTCTCGTGGCTGACGCGCAGCATGTCGTCATCGTCGAGGACGACGCTGCGTTAGGCGCAAATTACCGCGAGGCACTCACGCGTCAGGGCTACGCGGTGTCGCTCTATGTCGACCGTACGAGCGCGCGCGACGGTATGGCCCACACGCCACCCGACCTCGTGATCATCGACGTCAACCTGGGCACCGACATTGAGGGTGGCTTCGAGCTGTGCCGGGAGTTGCGCGCGCAGTCTGCGGTGTTACCGATCATGTTCCTGACGGCGCGAGACAGCGAGTTCGACGCGGTTTCGGGGTTGCGACTCGGTGCCGACGACTACCTGAGCAAGGACGTGAGCCTCGAGCACTTGATGGCCCGCGTCGCAGCACTGTTCCGTCGCCAGGCAGCCTTGGCGGGCGGCGGTGCCGAACGCCGCTTCACGCGCGGCGCACTGGCTGTCGACGAAGACCGGTTCGCCGTGACCTGGCAAGACCAACCCGTCGAGCTCACGCTCACGGAGTACTGGCTCGTGCATGCGCTCGCGCGGCACCCGGGGCATGTGAAGAGCCGCCAGCAACTCATGGACGCCGCCAACACGGTGCTCGACGACAACACGATCACCTCACACGTGAAGCGCATCCGTCGCAAGTTCGTCAGCATCGATGCCAACTTCGATGCCATCGAGACGGTGTACGGCATGGGCTACCGCTGGCGGGCGCACTAGCGCAGACGACGTGCGATTCGGACTGCGACGGCAGCTGCTCGCCATCGGGCTCGTCACGCTCGCGTTGCCCATCGCAAGCGCCCTGTACCTCCGTGAAACCGAACAAGCGCTGCGCGGCGCGCAAGCCGGCTTTCTGAGCGACCTTGGGCGCGGGCTTGCGCCGCTCGTGCCCAAGCTGGACACGCTGTCGCCACCTGGGCGCGCTGATGAAGCGCTGTACGCACACCCGTTGTCCGTGACGCCGACGCTCGACGGATTCAGCACGGACTGGCGTCTGCGCGTCGTACCCGTGCCCGCGGCCGTCGGCGGCAAACACCTCGGCGTGCTCGTCGGCGAACGTGACGGCACGCTGTGGCTTGCGGCGGAGGCACGGCACGCGCCGACCGACGCGCCGCGTTTCGATGTCGCCTGCGGCGATGACCAGGGCGGGCTCGTACTCACAACCATCGCACCCATCGCGCCGGGCGCCGTGCTTCCCGCAACAACGGCCTCGGGCTTCGCGGGGCGTATCCGTGGCGACTGGCAGCCCACTGCGGATGGCTCTCGACTTGAGCTGCGACTGCCCGCCGGCCTCTGCCACCGACGTCTGGGCCTCTCGGTTCGAGCCGGCGAGCGTAGTGCCCGCACGTATCGCGACAGCATTCCGGGTGCGCTGATTCGCATCGATGCCAACTTGCAAAGTGCTCTGGCCACCAATGCACTGCCCGGCATCGAGACCTTCGCTATCGACCAATTCGGTCACCGCATCACAGCCGTCATCGGTACACGCGCAGGTGGCACAGAGGCACCGCGTAAGGGCTTCGCACAGCGGCTCATCGCGGGGCTCATGGGTGGCGATACCGATGCCAACCTGGCGGTGTTCGAGGCACAGGCTTACCGGCCTGCGGCCCGCGCGCTCGACGGCGCGCTGGCGGGCAACACCGCTGCGGCGCGCTATGCGGCGCCGGGCGGCGGCCTGTTGCTCGTCAACGCGCGTCCGATCGCCGGCGGTGCACTCGTGCTCGTGCAGGACGCCGAAGCCATCCTCACACTTGCCAACCCGTCACTGCAGCGGCTGACCACGGCGATCATCGTCACGACACTGGCCGTCGTGCTGTTGCTGCTGGCTTACGCGAGCTGGCTGTCGTGGCGCGTGCGGCGACTGGCCCGGCACGCAAGCCGCGCCGTCGACGCACACGGCCAGATCCAGGACGTGCCGCCTGACACGACGGCAGGCGACGAGATCGGCGACCTTGCGCGCGACATGCGGCAGATGCTTCGGCGAACTGCCGAACAGCAACGCTGGCTCGCCGCCATGGCCGACACGCTGTCGCACGAGCTGCGCACGCCGCTGGCCATCGTGCAGTCTTCGCTCGACAATCTGGAGCAGGGGTCACTGGACGCCGATCAGAAGCAGCTCACTGATCGCGCCGCTGACGGCGTACTGCGCTTGCGGGCGATCCTGAATGCGGTTTCCAACGCGAGCCGCGCCGAACAGGCGGCGCGCACGGCCGACACGGCGCCCGTCGCACTCGCACCCCTGATTGCCCAGCTGCGCGACGCCTACGCGGCAACGTTCCCAAGCCATGCGTTCGAGCTGCGGGGCAACACGTCACCGACTGTCATTGGCACGGCAGAGCTCATCGTGCAGGCGCTCGACAAGCTCGTCGAAAACGCCGTGCGCTTCGCCCCCGAGGGATCTACGATCCAGCTCGAGCTTGAGACGCGCAACGCACAGGCCATGGTGAAGGTTCGCAACCACGGACCGGCACTGCCCGACGGCGATCCGGCACGGCTGTTCGATTCCTTCGTATCGACGGGGGGCACAGGCAGCACGCATCTCGGTTTCGGCCTGTACATCGCACGACTCATCGTCGAGGCGCACGGCGGCAGCGCAGCCGCCGCCGACTGGCGCGAGGATGACGCCTCGGGCGTGGCGGTTACATTGCACCTGCCGCTCGCTGAGAGCTGACGCTGCGCGGCGGCCGCGCTATGGTTCAGGCACGGTGCCGACACGCAACAACAACGCAAGGTGAGTAACAGCCCGTCCCAACCCAGCGGCGTGATCGCACACGTCAATCTCGCCCGGGGCTACCGCGGCGGTGAACGCCAAACGGAGCTGCTCATTCGGGAGCTGGCGAAGTCCGGGGTGCGCCAGCGGCTCGTCGCCCGCACGGGGGAACCGCTTATTGTGCGACTGGCCGACGAGGCGACGCTGGATCGACGTGCCGTCGGTGGCATCGTCGGTGCCGCACGGGCGCTCAAGGGCGCGAGTCTCGCGCACGCGCACGAAGGCCGCTGCGTGCAGGCCACGGCCCTGACGCGGTGGCTGTCGGGGGTGCCCTACGTCATCACCCGGCGCGTCGTGCGCCCCATCAGCGACAACCTCATCATGCGGCGTGTCTACGGTAACGCGGCTGCGCGCGTTGGCATTTCCTCGAGCATTGCCGAGGCGATGGACACCTTCGCGCCCGGTGCAACGTCGCGCATCATCCCGAGTGCGGTGACACCCGTTGAGCCCGATAAGACCCGCGTCCGCGCCTTGCGCGAGCGCTGGGGCACGAATCCTGTCGTCGGCCATGTCGGTGCGCTTATTGGCTACCAGAAAGGTCAGCCGCTGCTCATCGAAGTCGCGCGCACCCGGCCCGGTGTCAGCTTCGTGTTCGTGGGCTCCGGGCCCGACGAAGACGAACTGCGCGCGCAGGCCGCCGGTCTCGACAACGTGCACTTCACAGGGCAGGTCGACGACGTGGCGAGTCACCTTGCGAGTTTTGACCTGTTCGCCTTCCCCTCCTTGTTCGAGGGTCTCGGGTCCATCCTGCTCGATGCCATGTTCCTCGAGCTGCCGATCGTTGCCGCGCGCACGGGTGGCATTCCTGACATCATTAAGCATGAGAACAACGGCCTGCTGGTACCGACTGACGATGCCCCGACGCTCGGGGCCGCCATCGACCGACTGCTCAATGACACGGACTTGCAGACGCGGTTTGCTCGGGCGAACCGCGACGCCATCGGCAATTACTCGGCGACGCGCATGGCGGAGCGCTACCTGGCCCTCTACACGGAGTTGATGTCATGAGACACCCGCTGATCGTAGCCACGGTATTGCTGGCCGGCGTCGCGCACGGCGACGCACTGCCCACGCTCATGCCGGCGGAGCCAGCGCTAGACGCGACGACAATCGTGCGACGCGCGCATGACGCAGCGGGCGGCACGCAGTGGGTGCGGCCAGTCTCGTTGTCACTCTCCGGGTACGCCGTGTTCTATCGCGATGGCGTCGCGGCCCGGCATGAGCAACACAACATGTGGCGCATCTACGACTCGGGTAAACGCCGGGCCCATAGTGCCGACGGCAAGGTCCGCATTGAGTCGATCCGCGAAGATAACGCCGTCATTGACCTGAGCTTTGATGGCAAATATACGTACACGCCCGCGGGGCGCTCGGAGCCGACCATCGGCGATTCGCGCTGGTCGTCGAGCTTCGGTTTCGGCGTCATCCGCCACGCACTCGACGAGGGTTACCTCTTGCGACGCCTGCCCGACGACCTTGTCGACGGCCGCTCGGCCTACGTCGTCAATGTCCTCGATCCTTACGGCGGCGAGACGCGCTTCGCCATTGCGTACGATGACTACGCTGTGGTCCGCGTGGGTTTTGACACGCCGCGCGGCTGGCACGAACGCATCTACTCCGACTTTTTCTCCAACGAAGGCGAGCGTTGGCGCCAGCCCGCACGAGTGCGGCTTTATTACGATGGCGTCAAGGCCAACGAAGTCATCTGGACGGCCTACGCGATCAACGAGACACTGCCCGACTGCCTGTTTGTGCTGCCCGAGGCGACCGACTGCCGCGATGACTAGCGAGACCACCGCATGAGCTTTTTCTCGGAGCTGCGCCGCCGAAACGTCTACCGCGTCGCGACGGCCTACATCATCGTGGGCTGGCTCATCATGCAGGTCGTCGACGTCATGCAACCGGCCCTGCTGCTGCCCGAGTGGATTGCGCGGCTGTTTGCCGTGGTGCTGCTCATCGGCTTCCCCATCGCCATGGTGCTGGCCTGGATTTTCGACATCACACCCGAAGGCATTGTGCGCACCGATGCCGAGCCGGCCGACGCGGCGGCGCGGCAACATGCGAGCCGTCGACTCGACCTCACCATCATCATCGGCCTTGTGCTCGTCGCGGGTCTCATTGTCTGGCAGCAACTTCGCCCGGCAGACGACCCGCGCCTGTCACTGGCGCCCGACATCGCGGTTTTGCCCTTCGAAGACCTGTCGCAACAAGGCGATCAGCAGTATTTCGCGGACGGCGTCTCTGAGGAAATTCTCAATCTGCTCGCGCGCCAACCCGACCTTCGCGTCACAGGCCGTACTTCGTCTTTCTCGTTTCGGGGCAGCGACAAAACGCTAAGAGACATCGGCAACGCGCTGGGTGTGTCCGCCATCCTCGAAGGGTCTGTTCGCAAGCAGGGCAACCAGGTCCGAATTCTGGCGCGACTCGTGATAGCGAATGACGGATCGACACTCTGGAATGAGACCTACGAGGCCGAACTCGTGGACATCTTCGCCGTGCAGGACCGCATCGCTGAAGCGGTGTTCGCGGCCATGGCGACCCAGCTCGATGATGACGGTACGACAGACGCTCAAGCGCCTTCCTTCGAGGTCTACGATCGCTACCTGCGCGCGCGCGAGCTCATTTCCTCGCGGCAAGTTGCCAATTTGGAGGAGGCCCAGGACCTGCTCCTGAGCGTCGTGGCCATCGAGCCCGATTATGCGGCGCTCTGGGCCCAGTTGGCCCTGAGCGAACGGCTCTTGTCGCTAGCGCCGGGTGGCGGCGGTACGCGGCCGATCACGGAGAGCTACAGCAAAGCGGTCAACTATGTCGAGCGAGCGATGGAGCTGGACACCGGGCTCGCCGACGCGCATGCAGTTCGCGGCTTGTTGTACCTCGATGACCAGGACTTGCCGCAAGCCGAAGCCTCACTGCGACGTGCGCTTGAAATCAATCCCGCACACACCAATGCGCGACTGTGGCTGGGCTTGTGTCTCAATGCGGCGACGCGTTACCGGGATGCGGCCAATGAAATGCAGGCGCTGTTTGAAGTCGATCCGCTATTTCCACCCGTTTCTGGGAACCTGGTCAGTGTCTCGATTGGTATCGGTGACGCAGAGCGAGCTCGGCAAGTCTTTCAGCGCCTGGAGCGCATTGAGGCATCCGCCGAGAATATCGCCGCAGCGCGCGCACGTTACGAGGAAGGCACGGGCAATCTCGCCAGCGCCATTCGTCGCATGCAGCGCAACATGGACAACAGCTCGATTTCGGGCGCGGCCGCGCCGATCGCCCTGATGCAGCTGCGACTGGGCGACGTCACCAGCACACGCTTTCAGGCCCTGCCGTTTGTGCCGATTCGGTCGGCGCTGCTCGAGGGACGCGGTGATGATGCCGCAGAACGCGCAGCCACTTTGTTGGCCCGCAGCGACAACTATTACGTCTTTCAGTTCGAGTACATCCGCACCTTGGCCGACGCCGGCATGGATGAGCAACTGATCGCCTATTACCAGGAAACGTTCGGCGACATCGAAACCTATGAGCGCAGCCTGTTCTGGGCGTTCGACCCCGTGATGCCGCCATTCTGGGCGCTCGCCTACGCCATGCACCGTTCTGGCGCAGACAAGAATTTAGACACCGTCATGACGCGCTGGCGGCAGGCGATCGACATCGCCCGAGCCAATGGCGCCGACAACTACGACGTCGATCTCAACGAGGCGCAGTGGTATGCACTCAAAGGTGAAACCGAGGACGCGGTCGCGTATCTTGAGCGTGCAGCCGGGCACGGTCGTGGATTGCTCGAAGCCCGTCTGCTAAACGACTATCTGAACACGCTTCTCGGCGGCCATCCTGGCTTCGAGGAGCTTATGGCAAACAACCTGCGGCGTATCAACGAGGAACGCGCGGCGCTCGACTTGGACGCCCTCGCCCTCTAAGCCACACGTACAGATTCACCCATGAATGAACGCATCATTGTGGTCGGCGGCGGCGCTGGCGGCCTGGAACTCGCTGTCCGCCTGGGCCGCAAGTACAAGCGCCGAAAAAACGTCGAGGTTATGCTCATCGACAAGAACCCCACGCACATCTGGAAGCCGCTCTTCCACGAGGTGGCGACGGGTTCGATGAACAGCTACCACGACGAGGCCAGCTACCTGATGCTGGCGCGCAAGCACGAATTCAATTTCATTCTGGGTCGCGTCACGACGATCGACAACAACGCCCGAAGCGTCACCATCGAGGCGCTCATGGACGACGACATGGAGATCGTGCCCCAGCGTAAATTCGGCTTCGATACCCTCGTGGTTGCCGTCGGTTCGTTGTCGAACGACTTCGGCATTGCGGGCGTGCGTGAATTCAGTCGCTACCTCGATTCGCGTGAGCAGGCCGAGCGCTTCCACAAACATTTTGCGACACAACTGCAACGCACCAATCTCGCAAGCACCTCCGAGACCCTGACTGTCGGCATCGTCGGCGGTGGCGCCACGGGCGTCGAGCTGGCGGCTGATATGCACAACGTCGTTCAGCGTTTGCGCGAGTACGGCTTCGAGCAGTTCGGCAAGGAACGGCTCAGCGTCACGCTCATCGAGGCCGCGCCCGAATTGTTGCCGCGCCTGCCCGATCGCATCGGCGTGTCCGTGCGTGAGGAGCTTGGACGCATCGGCGTCGCCGTGCGCGTGGATACGCGCGTGTCCGAGGTACGCAAGAACTGCGTGGTCACGAGTGACGGCGAAGAAATTCCCGCACAGATCAGTGTTTGGGCCGCGGGGGTGCGCGCACCCGAGTGGCTTGAGAGCTGCGGCCTGCCCGTCGACAAGCTGGGCCGCGTCGAGGTCAATGACGACCTGACGGTCAAGGACCGCCCGGGGGTCTTCGCCATCGGCGACTGTGCAGCCGCTCGCAATGCGGATGGCAGCGAGATCCCGCCGCGCGCGCAGGCAGCCCACCAGATGGCCACGGTCGCCGCCAAAAACATCGTGGCGCAGCGCCGCGGCAAGCGCTTGCGTGCGTTCAAGTACCGCGATTTCGGCAGCCTGGTGAGCCTCAGCAAATACTCAACGGTGGGCAATCTCATGGGCAACCTTGTCCGTGGGACTATTTTCGTCGAGGGCTGGATCGCGCGGCTTGTCTATCTGTCGCTCTACCGCATGCACCAGGCCACAGTGCACGGCCGCTTCTCGACCCTGCTGATCATGCTCGGCGACCGCATCTACAAAGCCACGCGCGCCTCAGTGAAATTGCACTGAGAGCCTCGGCCGCTTGAGTTCTCGCGCGAAGCCACTACAATCGCGCGCACCCGAAATCCAGAGGCCTGTATGTCCTCCAGCTAACGGCGCGTTGGCCAGCCCCGGCGGTACAGCGCGTTAGCCACAACGTGTTCCACCGCTTGCAAAGGTTGCTGCCATGCCTTTCGATGCCGTTGCCCTGAACCCAGGCCCCGAGTGGCCCGTTCATGACCAGGCTTCCTCTCCCGATCGCGTCCGCCAGGACGGCGTCACCCAGGACCACTTCGTCGTCCGTGACGGCGTCGAGTTTGCGGGCACGCATGTCATTATCGATCTCTGGGACGCAGAAGGGCTCGACGACCTCGAGCGTATGGAGCGCGCGTTCCACGACGTCATCGAAACCTGCGGCGCAACCCTGCTGCACATCCATCTGCACCACTTCACACCCAATGACGGGATCTCGGGCGTGGCCGTGCTCGCCGAATCACACATCAGCGTCCACACCTGGCCCGAGCGCGGCTTTGCGGCCTTCGACGTGTTCATGTGTGGCGATGCCCGCCCTGAGCTTGCCGCCGACGTGCTGGCCCGCCACTTCGCGCCGGGCCGATTCGAGGTGCACGACCTGCGGCGGGGCACCGTGACGCCCGAGACTGGAGGCTGATCTGTCATGGCTGACTTCGAAGAGACCCTCTACGACGCCGTCGCCCAAAAGTTTCGAATCGACAAGCTCTACTTCGAGAACAAGACCGACCACCAGCACCTCATGATCTTCCACAACGCGGCGCTGGGTCGGGTCATGACGCTCGACGGTATCGTGCAGACCACGGAAGCCGACGAGTTCGTCTACCACGAGATGATGGCGCACGTGCCGCTGGTCGCCCACGGTGCGCCTCAGCACGTTCTGATCATCGGCGGTGGCGACGGCGGCATGTTGCGCGAAGTGGCCAAGCATCCCGTCGAGTCCGTGACCCAGGTCGAGATCGACGCGGCCGTGGTCGAGATGGCCAAGACCTATCTGCCCAACCACTCTGCGGGCGCCTACGACGACCCCCGGCTGCATCTCGTTATCGATGACGGCTTCGCCTTCGTGCGCGACGACACGGGCCACTACGACGTGATCATCGTCGACAGCACGGACCCCATCGGCCCTGGCGAGGTCTTGTTCAGCGAGGACTTCTATGCCCACGCGAAGGCGCGGCTCGCGCCTGGCGGCGTCATCGTCACCCAGAACGGCGTGCCCTTCTTCCAGCCTGATGAGGTGACGACGACGCACCGGCGCCTGGCGCGCCACTTCGCGGACGCCACGTTTTACTGCGCACCCGTACCCACCTACTACGGTGGCTTCATGACCTTCGGCTGGGCGACCGACGCCACCGAATTGCGGGGCCTGGCGCCCGCCATCATCCGCGATCGCGTCGAGCGGGCCGCGCTCGATACGCGCTACTACAACGCCGACATGCACGGCGCCGCGTTCGCGCTGCCGCAGTACGTACGCGCGGCCATGCAGGACGAATGAGCGAACGCCACGTCACGATCGGTGCACCGGCCGAGACGGCGACGCGTTACGAGGACCTCGTTGAACGCTACGGCTCTCCGCTGCTCGTCTACGACCCCGCAGTCGTGCGCCAGCGTTACGCCGAATTGCAGCGGGCCCTGCCCGGCGTGTCGCTCTACTACGCCGTCAAGGCGCTGCCCAGCGCACACGTGATCCGCACCATCGACGCCCTGGGCGGCGGCTTCGATATCGCCTCGGGCGGCGAGACGGAGCTGCTGCTGCGCGAAGACGTGTTCGGCCGCCGCACGATCCACACGCACCCGATCAAGAAGGACGCCGAGATCCGCAGCGCGCTGCGCTACGGCGCGACGACCTTCGTCGTCGACAACGACTACGAGCTCACAAAGTTCGTGCCCTACCGGAGTCGTGTCGGGATCCTGCTGCGCGTGAGCTTCCGCGCCAGCGACGCCGTCGTCGATCTGTCACGCAAATTCGGCTGCGCGTTCGACGAACTCTCGGTCCTGCTCGACCGCGCCGCGGCACTCGGCATTCACGTCAAGGGATTGAGCTTCCACGTCGGCTCGCAGTGCACGGACGCCACGAAGCATGTTGAGGCCATCGAGCAATGCGCCGCGCTCATGCTGGCGCGCGCCGAAACCGACGCGACGCCCATGAGCGTGCTCGACATTGGTGGCGGCTTCCCGACCGACTACCACCGCACGGGACTCGACCTCGAGACCTGGTGCGCCCCGATCCGCACGGCGTTGGCACGCGTTCCGGCCGACTGGCAATGCATCGCCGAGCCTGGTCGCGTGCTCGTGGCACCCGCGGTCACCTGCATCACCACCGTCGTGGGCACGTCTCGTCGTGACGGGATTCGCTGGTACTACCTCGACGACGGCGTCTACGGCTCCTTCTCAGGGCAGCTCTTCGACCACGCGGTCTACCCACTGCAGGTGCTGCGTGAAGGGCCCACCGAGCCCAGCATCGTCGCAGGGCCTACCTGCGACTCCATCGACATCGTGGCCGAACAGATTGACTTGCCCGAGCTCGAGCCCGGCGATCTTGTAATCGGCCACGAGATGGGCGCCTACACGGCGGCTACGCGGACACGCTTTAACCTGTTGCCTGACGCGCGGTTTATCAATCTCGAGTCCGTCTAACGATGCCTTTCGACACCGTGAGGCCGTCCGGTTACGCTCAAACCATGACCGGGCTTTGTGAGTCTATGGAGCACCTCAGCCGACGCAGCCGTCCACGGTTGCGTCTCGCGGTTGTCGCGACTGCACTGCTCTCCCTGGTGGGCTGCGTCTCGGTCCCGCTGGACCAACCGAAGACGCAAACCATGGCGCTTGCCGACAACAGCAACACCGAGCTCGGACACCTCGCGCAGGGCTGGGCGGCGGTCAACGGTGATGCCTCTGGTTTCTACCCACTTGTGAACGGCATCGATGCCCTCGGTGCGCGGCTCGAGATGGTGGCGCGTGCCGAAGCGACGATCGACTTGCAGTATTTCCTCATGAAGGGCGACACCTCGGGCGCGCTCATGGCCGACGCGCTTTGGAAGGCAGCAGAGCGCGGCGTGCGTGTGCGCTTTCTGCTCGATGATGTCTTCACCTCAGCGCCCGACAGCGGACTGCACGCGCTCGACAGTCACCCCAACATCGAGGTGCGGCTGTTCAATCCCATCTCGCGACGCGGCTTTCACACGCTCAATTTCCTGGGGCACTTTCGGCGCGCTAACCGGCGCATGCACAACAAGTCGTTCACGGTCGACAATGCGATCGGTATCGTCGGTGGGCGCAACATTGCCGATGAGTACTTCGCGCTTCGTGACGACGCCGTATTTGCGGATTTCGATGTGGTGGCTTTCGGCCCCGTAATCCGGGACGTGTCGGCATCATTCGATACCTACTGGAACCACGAACTCGCGGTCCCCATCGACCAGCTGCTCTCGGCGCGCGAGAAGGCTACGGCCCGCGCAAAACTTGGCGACTGGCAATGGACACCCGAACTTCAGGCGATCTATCACCGGGCGCGTGACGCTGCGCTCGTGCGCCAGCTCGCATCAGGCGAAACGACGATGTACGTCGCTGACGCACGCGTTATTTCCGACGACCCCGACAAGCTCGAGCGCCGGATCAGCAAAGACAACCGACCGCTGATTGCCGATCTCGGGCGGTTGCTTGTCGCGGCAGAAGAAGAGCTCGTGTTCATTACGCCCTACTACGTTCCGGGCAAGGGCGGGCTCCAGTTCGTGCAGGACCGCGTAGACAGCGGAGTCCGCGTGCGCGTACTGACGAACTCGCTGGCCTCGAATAACCACATCCCCGTGCACTCAGCCTACGCAAGCTACCGGCGCCGCGTGCTCGACGCCGGGGCCGAGCTCTATGAGGCACGGGCTGACGCGGGCAAGACGACGGCCGGCCCCGATGCGCCGTCTGCCCTGACCATGCACACCAAACTGATCATCATCGACCGGCGCTATGTGTTTGTGGGCTCGCTGAATCTCGACCCGCGCTCGATCGACATCAACGCGGAAATGGGGCTGGTCATCGATGCACCCGAACTCGCGACTCGGATTGTTGAGGGCCTGGATGCTGCCCTGCCCGAGGCGACTTACCAGGTCGTCGCGCGTGACGGACGATTCATGGAATGGCACACCCAGGTCGACGGTGAGACGGTCGTCGAGCACAACGAACCGTTGAGCTCACGATGGCGACGCTTCAAAGCCTGGGTGTTGCGAATCGCGCCCGAGAGTCAGCTCTAGGCCCCGCGCCTATCAACGCTTTGCGGCCGGCGTATCGAGCTGCTCGATGACCTGCCGAAGCCGCTCTGTATTCGCATAGCGATCCACCACGATGAGGGCGTTGGCATTGCCTTGTGCGGCCAGGTGCGCACTTGTGGGCATGAGCGGCCGCAAAACAGGTACCAGCTGAGGCGCCGGCAGGTGCTGCAACGCAAACACTCGAGTGACCCATGCGCCGGGCGCCGCGGTCTCACCGTCTTTGAGCACCGGGATTGCGGTTTGCCGAACGCCCTTCTTGGGCACAATCGTGACGTAGTCGCCAGTGGTGACAGCCGCCAAATCGTTGTTGTTGAGTACGCTCAGAAACGCGTCGTAGTCCATGTCGGCGTAGCCTGCTGGGCCCACGACGATGCCATTCGGTACGCGATAGTCGAGCAGGAAACGCTTGCCACTGTTGGCCGTCACCGTTTTGATCACGCTCGTGATCGGTGTAGCGCGGGTGGCACGCGTAGCGCGCGATTTGCCCTGCGTGGTTGCGGTTTCGCGTGATTCTGTCGCCGTGCCGGAGGACGAGTCCGGCGACGACTGTGCCACAGCACATGCAGACGTGAGCGTCACAAAGAATACGGCAGCAAGAACAGATACGAGTCGCGACTGAAGCATCGTGCTATCTCCACAAGGTCCTGATGCTGTGTGACCTTGCGTGGCGCCCGACGTTCCCGTCGGGCACGACACGCTACACGTCGAGGAAGTCGCAGATGCCCTTGGCGGCCTCGCGGCCCTCGAAGACGGCCGTCACGACGAGGTCCGAACCGCGCACCATATCGCCGCCTGCGAAGACCTTCGGGTTGGATGTCTGGAACGGGCGCACGGGGTCTGTGCTGACGCGCACGCGTCCGTCAGGGCCCGTCTCGACGCGGTGCTTCTCGAACCAGTCGGCCGGGTTGGGCCGGAAGCCGAACGCGATGATGACTGCGTCGGCAGGCAACACTTCTTCACTGCCGGGCACGGGTTCCGGCCGACGACGGCCGTCGGGACCCGGCGCGCCGAGCTCGGTCGTGACGACTTTCACGCCCGTCACACGGTCGGTGCCGATGATCTCGACGGGCTGCCGGTTGAAGAGGAACTCGACGCCCTCTTCCTTGGCATTCGCAACCTCACGCCGCGATCCGGGCATGTTGGCCTCGTCGCGACGGTAGGCGCAGGTCACGCTCGTGGCACCCTGGCGGATCGATGTGCGGTTGCAGTCCATGCCCGTGTCGCCACCACCCAGTACCACGACGCGCTTGCCCGAGAGGTTCATCTCGGGGTCGACCTTGTCGTGCTCGCCCAGCGTCTTGTAGGCGTTCGAAATCAGGAACGGCAGCGCGTCGTAGACGCCCGGCAGGTCTTCACCGTGGAAGCCGCCGCGCACGTAGGTGTAGGTGCCCATCCCGAGGAACACGGCGTCGAATTCCTCGACCAGATCGTCAAACGAGATGTCGTCACCGATACGGGTGTTGAGCACAAACTCAACGCCCATGCCTTCGAGGATCTCGCGGCGCGTCTCGATGATGCGCTTCTCGAGCTTGAACGGCGGGATGCCGAAGGTCAGCAGGCCGCCGATCTGCGAGTACGCATCATAGACGACCGGCTTGACGCCGTTGCGCGCGAGCACGTCGGCAGCGGCCAGACCGGCCGGGCCCGCACCAACAATGGCCACGCGCTTGTCGGTGGGCATCACGTGCGAGAGGTCGGGGCGCCAGCCGAGCTTGAGTGCCTCGTCGGTGATGTACTTTTCGATGTTGCCGATGCTGACGGCACCCAGGCCGTCATTGAGGGTGCAGGCGCCCTCACAAAGCCGGTCCTGCGGGCAGACACGGCCGCAGACTTCGGGCAACGAATTGGTCTGGTGCGAAAGCTCCGCGGCCTCGAGGATGTTGCCCTCGCGAATCAGGTTGAGCCAGTTCGGAATGTAGTTGTGTACGGGGCACTTCCATTCGCAGTAGGGGTTGCCGCAATTGAGGCAACGCCCGGCCTGATCGGCGGCTTCCTCAGGCGAAAACTGACCGTAGATTTCCTTGTAATGGTGCACGCGCACTTCGGCCGGCGCCTTGTCCGGGTCGCGGCGCGGAATCTCGAGGAACTGCAGCGGAAATTCGTTCGCAGCCATGTCAGGCAGCCTGTCGCAGTGAGGTGATCAGCGTTCCGAGCTCGGACGCCTTGGGCTTCACGAGCCAGAAGCGTGGCAGGTAGTCGCGGTAGTCCTCGAGGATCTCCGCACCCCAGGCACTGTCCGTGAGCGCGACGTGTTGCTCGAGCAGGCCGCGCAGGTGGTGCAGGTAGGATTCCATCGACTCAGGCGACACGCGCTGGATGTCGATGAGCTCGTGATTGTAGCGGTCAACGAAGTCGCGCTGCATGTCGAGCACGTAGGCGAAGCCGCCTGTCATGCCGGCACCGAAGTTCACGCCCGTGTCGCCGAGCACGCACACCACGCCGCCCGTCATGTATTCGCAGCAATGATCGCCCGCGCCTTCGATAACGGCCGTCGCACCCGAGTTGCGCACGGCAAAGCGCTCGCCGGCGCGACCGGCGGCAAACAGCTCACCGCCTGTGGCCCCGTAGAGGCAGGTGTTGCCGATGATGGCCGTGTCGCGGGGCACGTAGCGTGCCGCCGCGGGCGGCCGAATCACGAGGCGACCCGCGGTCATCCCCTTGCCGACGTAATCGTTGGCGTCGCCTTCGAGCGTCATGTGCAGACCAGCGACGTTCCAGGCACCAAAACTCTGTCCAGCCGTACCGCGCAGCTTGAGGTCGATGACGGCGTCACCCATCCCCAAGTTGCCGTGTGCCCGTGCGATCTCGCCCGACACGCGGGCGCCAATCGAGCGGTTGAAGTTACGCACCTCGTAACCAAACCGCGCCGATTCTCGTTTGGCGACCGCGTCGGCCGTATCGACGACCATCTGTTCGGCCAGCTCGCCGCGGTCGAAGGGCGGGTTGCTGACTTCGGTGCAGTGACGCGGCTTATCCGCGGCAAGGCCGCCATCAGAAAGGATGGGCGACAAGTCGAGCGCCTGCTGACGTTCGGTCTGTCCCTGCACGGCGCGCAGCAGGTCCGTGCGGCCGACGAGTTCGTCGAGCGCGCGCACGCCAAGCGCGGCCATGTACTCGCGCGTTTCCTCGGCCACGAAGCGGAAGAAATTCACGACCATGTCGGGCAGCCCGACGAAGTGCTTGCTGCGCAGCACCTTGTTCTGCGTCGCGACACCTGTGGCGCAATTGTTCAAATGGCAGATGCGCAGGTACTTGCAGCCGAGCGCGACCATGGGGGCCGTGCCAAAGCCGAAACTCTCGGCGCCCAGCATCGCGGCCTTGATAACGTCGAGCCCCGTCTTGAGACCGCCATCGGTTTGCACCCGCACCTTGTGGCGCAGGTCATTCGCACGCAGCACCTGGTGCGTTTCGGTCAGGCCCAGTTCCCAGGGGCTGCCCGCGTACTTGACCGAGGTCAGCGGACTCGCGCCTGTGCCACCGTCGTAACCCGACACAGTGATGAGATCGGCGTAGGCCTTGGCCACGCCGGCCGCGATCGTGCCAACCCCAGGCTCGGACACGAGCTTCACGCTCACGAGCGCGCTCGGGTTGACCTGCTTCAGGTCGAAGATCAGCTGCGCCAGGTCTTCGATCGAATAGATGTCGTGGTGCGGTGGCGGCGAAATCAGACCGACGCCCGGGTTCGCGTACCGCAAGCGTGCAATGGTCTCGTCGACCTTATGCCCGGGCAGCTGGCCACCCTCACCTGGTTTGGCGCCCTGCGCGATCTTGATCTGCAGCACGTCGGCATTGACGAGGTACTCGGCCGTGACGCCGAAGCGCCCGCTCGCGACCTGTTTGATACGCGACATGCGTTCGGTGCCGTAGCGCGCGGGGTCTTCCCCACCCTCACCCGAGTTGGAACGCGCGCCGAGGCGATTCATGGCGATTGCCAACGCCTCGTGGGCTTCAGGCGACAAGGCACCCAGAGACATGCCCGCACTGTCGAAGCGGCGCACGATCTCCGCAACCGGCTCGACTTCGTCGAGCGGCACGGGCTCGCCCTTGGGCGCGAGCTCAAGCAAATCCCGCAGCGTCGCCACGGGACGATCGTTCACAAGCGACGCGTACTGGCGGTAGACGTCGTAGTCGCCCGAACGTACAGACGCCTGCAGCGTGGCGATGACGTCAGGGTTGTAACAGTGGTACTCGCCGCCGTGCACGTAGCGCAACAGGCCGCCCTGGTTTACGGGCACGCGCTTGGCAAAGGCGATGCGCGCCAGCGCGCGCTGGTCTTCTTCAAGATGGTCGAAGGTGGCGCCCGAGATGCGACTCACGGTGCCGCGGAAGCAGCGCTCGACGACTTCGTCGGACAGACCCACGATCTCGAACAGCTGCGAGCCGCGGTAGCTCGCGATCGTCGAGATGCCCATCTTGGACATGATCTTGAACAGGCCCTTGCGGATGCCGCGGCGGAATGCGCGGCCGTACTGGCGCGCGCCGTCTACGGTGCCCGAGACCTTGCCCTGGCGTGCCAGGTCGTAGAGCACCTGATAGGCCAGGTAGGGGTAAACTGCCGTCGCACCGTAACCAATCAGGCAGGCGAAATGGTGTGGGTCGCGGGCGTAGCCCGTCTCGACGAGGATGTTGCAGTTGCAGCGCAGCCCCGTCTTCACGAGGTGGTGGTGCACGGCGCCCGTGGCGAGCAGCGCGTGCACGGGCAATTGTGCAGCGTCGATGTAACGGTCGCTGAGACAGATCAGCAGCATGCCGTCGCGCACCGCGGCCTCGGCTTTGGCGCAGATGTCATCGAGCGCCTCGGTCAACGAAACGTCGGACGGGTAGTTGAGGTCGATGACAATGTGCCGATCGGCGAACAGATCCGGCCCCACGAGCTGGCGCCATTTGCGCTGCGACAGCACGGGCGAGTTGATGATGATGTGTTCGGCATCGGCCGCGGAGAGCTCGAACAGGTTGCACTCACGCCCGATGTTCGTCTGCAACGACATGACGATGCGCTCACGCAGCGAGTCAATGGGCGGATTGGTGACCTGCGCAAATTGCTGGCGGAAGTAATCGTAGAGCGGCCGCACCTCCTTCGAGAGCACGGACATGGGCGTGTCATCACCCATGGAACCCACGGCCTCCTGCGAGGCCTCGGCGAGCACGCGCAATACTTCGTTGCGCTCCTCGGCCGACAAATTGAACATCTTCTGATAGGCCGCGAGCTCATCGCGCTCCATGGGCTCGGCCGCCATGCGCTCGTCGACGAGTTCGGTCTCGAGGTAGCGAATGCCTTTCTTGAGCCAGCGCCGGTACGGTGCGCGCGCCTTGATCTGGTCGTGCACGGCGGCCGTATCGAGCAGCGTGCCCGTCTCCAGATCGACGGCCAGCATCTGGCCCGGGCCCAGACGCCCTTTTTCGATCACCGAAGCCGGGTCGTAGTCGTAGACACCGATCTCGGAGGCGACCGTGAGGTGGCGGTCTTCCGTGAGCACGTAGCGCGCCGGACGCAGGCCATTGCGGTCCAGCGTGCAGGCCGCGTAACGGCCGTCGGTCATGACGATGCCCGCCGGACCGTCCCAGGGCTCGATGTGGCAGCCGAAAAACTCATAGAACGCCTTGGTCTCGGCGTCCATGCGGTCGTCCGCTTGCCAAGCCGGCGGTACGAGAATACGCATGGCCTGCAGCACATCCATGCCACCCGCGAGCATGACTTCGAGCATGTTGTCGAGCGAGGACGAGTCCGAGCCGTCCATAGACACGAGCGGCGTCAGCGACGACACATCCGGCAACAGGTCGGACTGGAAGTTGCGCGAACGCGCCATGGCCCAGTTCCGGTTGCCCGAGATCGTGTTGATCTCGCCATTGTGCGCGAGCAGGCGGAACGGCTGCGCCAGGCGCCACTGGGGCCAGGTGTTGGTCGAGAAGCGCTGGTGGAATACGGCCACCGAACTCATGAGGCGCGCGTCCTTGAGGTCGGGGTAAAAATCGGCGAGCACGCCCGGCATGACCATGCCTTTGTAGGCGATGGTGTTGGCACAAAGACTCGCCACGTAAAACGAAGCGTCGACCTCGGCCAGCGCCAATTCGGCACGGCGGCGCGCAATGAAGAGCTGTCGGTTGAACGTCGCGCGCGGCATCGTGTCGGGCGCGTTCACGAACAGCTGTTCGATGCGCGGCAGCGTGCGCAGCGCCTCTTCGCCGCAAACGCTCGGGTCCGTCGGCACGTCGCGCCAGCCGGCCACTTCGAGGCCCACGGCCTCGAGCTCTTGCTCGAGTTGTGTGCGGCAGCGACCCGCGAGCAGGTCGTGACCGTTCAGGAACACATTGCCGGCCGCAAAGCGTTTGGCCAGCGTAAAGCCCGATTCCTCAGCGACCGCGCGCAGGAATGCGTCGGGCGTCTTGATGAGCAGACCGCAGCCATCGCCCGTCTTGCCATCTGACGCCACGGCGCCACGGTGGGTCAGGCGCGCCAAAGCACCGATCGCCGTGGCGACAAGCCACTGGCTCGGCTGGTCGTCGATATTGGCGATGAGGCCGAAGCCGCAGCTCGCCCGTTCGAACGACGGCCGATACAGGCTGGTGTGGTCAGGCGCGCGCATGTTTTCCGAGTGTCTCCCCCGTTTCCTGGTCGCCGCTTGCCGCGGGCGTGGTGCGTTGCGTTTTGTGTGGCCGTCACGAACGCGGCGGGCCGATGGGCTCGGCGCCGCAGTATCGCGAAGCTACGCAGGTACGCCGGTCGCGGATTGTGGCTGCCGATGCCTCGGGTTGAGGGGGCGCCGGTGCGCAGGCGTCAGAACTTTATGCCATCAAATGATGCGGTGCGACAAACGCCCGGGGCCATGAACCCACCTCGGGGCGGCTCCCAAGTGTCGATATGGGGCGAAATCCCATGAAAACAGCGGCTTTCGCGCTAAAACGCCGCGAACAGACGCGATTTGCGACACAGACTCGACTGGAGAGCACCGGATCGGTTGCGCGCGTAACTATGGTGGGCATTCAGCCCGTTGGTCTAGCGCGGCTCGTCGTCTCCGGGGGCCCATCGCGCACTCACAATCAGCCAGTCGCCGCCGTCACGCTCGAAGGTCACGAGGAAGGTGTAAACGGCGGTCTGCAAGGCAAACCGGTCGAGGTCGGCGTCTGCGAACCGAGTCCGGACCCGGGCTTCAGCGAGGTCGTCGGTGATCAGCGTGACCTCACGGACGTCAGGGAATACGGCCAGACCGCCCCCGGCGCGCAACATCACGCCCCGCACGGTCATCAGCGCCTGGCGCCGGTCGTTACCGCGCAGATCGGCGTAATCGTCCGCAATGGCGTCGCCGAAGGGCCCGATCTTGCCGTCCTCGGCCGCCTCGGCAAGTGCTGCGATCTGGGCGCGAATCTTGTCTTCGGGGCCTTCGCTGCCGCCGCAGGCAGCCAGCAAGAGACACAGGGCCAGGGTCAACGCCGTCACGAACCGCATGCGTGCAGTATCCCACCGCGGCACCGATCTGTCAGAATCCGTCGTCAAAGGAAGTGCAAAACGGAGCGCGCCGTGGCGGCCGATCTCAGTCCCGAAGACAACAAAGACATCCAGGCTGTTCTCGACCTGTGGTTCAAACCGCGTGCCCATGACATGCCCGGAGTCGATGCCCGCATGGACTTCTGGTTCGGGGAAGACCCCGAGCTCGACATTCAGCTGCGCCACCGCTTCGGCGGCCTCATCAAACGCGCGGCCGCCGCCGAGCTCGAGCACTGGGCCACGATACCGCTGGGCCGACTCGCGCTGATCATCGTCATCGACCAGTTCCGCCGCAACGTCTACCGCGGCAAACCCGAGGCGTTCAGTCACGACCGCGCCGCACTCAAGCTCACCGTTGAAGGTGCGATCGCCAAGCACGACAAGTCACTGGATCTGGTGCAGCGCGCGTTTTTCTTTATGCCGATGCAGCACGTCGAATCGCGCAAGGTGCAGAACAAGTCGGTCGCCGTCTACGCGAGCCTCATCAAAAAGGCGAACGAGGCCGAACGCAGCACGTTCGAGACCTTCGCGCATTTTGCCGAACTGCACCGCGACATCGTCGAGCAGTTTGGCCGCTTCCCGCACAGAAACGCGATTCTGGGCCGTGAAAACACGGCGCTCGAGGCCGAGTACCTTTCCTACGACGCGCCCAGCTTCGGACAGGGCTGAAACTCAAGCCCCGGAGAAGCGCTGCAGGCGCGCAGTCTGGCGCGACGACCACGCAAACCGCGAAACCAGCAGCACCGCAGAAACCGTCAGTCCGACCACGAAGCCACCCCAGATCATGGCGGGCGACAGCTTGAAATGCAGCGCCGCCGCATAGGCCAGCGGAAACGCAATCACCCAGTAGGAAAACGTGGTCAGAAACATGGGCACGCGCGTGTCGTGCAGTCCGCGCAAGGCGCCCGATGCACCTACCTGAATACCATCAGAGACCTGGAAGATAGCCGCAACCAACAACAGTGACAGCGCGATCGCCTGCACGTTGGTGTCATCCGTGTAGAAGCCGACAATCTGGTCGCGGAACAGCAACAAGGTCACGGCCGACACGGTCATGAAGACCGCGCAGGCGCCGATACCGAGCCAACCGCGAATGCGCGCCAGTGCCACGTCACCGGCACCCAGCGAACGGCTGACGAGCACGGTCGTCGCCGAGTTGAGCCCCATGGGAATCATGAACATCGTCGACGCGTAACTGAGCGCCACCTGATGCGCCGCCGCGATGTTGGCCGACAGCTTGCCCATAAGCAGTGACACCGCGCTGAACAAACCCGCCTCGGCGATGATCGACACCATGATGGGCAGACCCAGCGCCAGGATTTCCCGCATTTCGGCCCACTGCGGACCGCGGCCCAGCTTGAAGATCTCGTAGGGCTTGTAGCGCGGGTTTAAGAGCATGTAGACGAGCAGGCTCGCAAACATGAAGTACATCGTGATGGCACTGGCAACACCGGCGCCGACGGCGCCCATTTCCGGCGCCCCCAGGTTGCCGAACATGAACACCCAGTTGCCGAACACATTGACGACCAGCGCGCCGATCGACACGTACATCACGGGCCGCGTCCAGCCGATGCCCTCCGTCGTGTAGCGCAGTACGAGGTAGGTAAACGCAGCCGGCGCGCCCCACACGATGACACGCATGTAGTCGACCGTGATCTGCCGAAATTCCTCGTCGATGCCAATGGCCTCGAGTGCACCCTGGGTGCCCAGGCGGATCGTGGTCAGAACCGCGGCCGAAATGATCAGGCTGAGCCAGAAGCCCTGGCGGGCATAGCGGCCCATGAGATGGCCTTCACCACGCCCGACGTAGCGCGACCCGATCGGCGAGATCGCCATAAGCACGCCAAGAGCGAACAGAAAGAAGAGCATCCACGCGCTGCTGCCGACAGCGACGGCTGCCAGTGCCGGCGCGGAGATCTTGCCCGACATGACGGTGTCGGCCAGGCCCATCCCCGCAATCGCCAGGTTGTTGACGATGAGCGGCGATGCCAGGCGTACCAACCCGACAAACTCGGACTTGAGTCCGGGCTTCGGGGTGTCGAGGACGTCCGTGGTCATGGCAGTTCCGGCTGGCGCCACCAAATGGCAGCAGGCGAGCCTATCACGCGCACGTGAGCGGTCGTGGGATTTGGTACGCTCGCGGCACTACCGCACACCCTGGAGTGATTGCCTCATGCTTCACAACGGCACCTCGCGCCGCGTCGCCATCGTCGGCGGCGTGCGCATCCCGTTCGCGCGCTCGCACACGGCTTACCGTGACGCCTCCAACCTCGACATGATGACGGCCACGCTCAAGGCGCTCGTCGAGCGTTACGACCTGGCCGGTCAGACACTGGGCGACGTCTCACTTGGCGCCGTCATCAAGCACTCGCGCGACTGGAATCTCGCGCGCGAAGCCGTGCTAGGCAGCGGGCTCTCCCGCCAGACGCCCGCCTTCGACCTGCAACGCGCCTGCGGCACCAGCCTGTCAGGCTGCGTCATGGTGGCCAACAAGATCGCACTGGGCCAGATCGACGCCGGCATCGGCGCGGGCACGGACACGGTCAGCGATCCACCGATCGTCTACCCCGACGACTACCGCAAACTCATGATGGCGAGCTACCGCGGCCGCAGCTTCGGTCAGCGCATCAAGCCCTGGCTCGGACTGCGGCCCCGCCACTTCAAGCCCGCTCTGCCGGGCGTTGAGGAACCGCGAACCGGCCTGTCCATGGGGCAGAGCACCGAGCTCACGGCCAAGGCCTGGAACATCGACCGTGAGTCGCAGGACGCGCTCGCGCTGGCCAGCCATCAGAATGCGCACGCGGCCTGGGAGGCCGGCTTCTACGATGACCTCGTCGTGCCATTCGCGGGCCTTGAGCGCGACAACAACCTGCGTGCCGACTCTTCAATGGAGAAGCTCGCCAAATTGAAGCCCGCGTTCGACCGCAGCCCCACGGGCACGATGACGGCGGGCAACTCGACGCCGCTCACGGACGGCGCCTCGTCGATACTGCTGGCGTCCGAAGACTGGGCCCGCGAACGCGGCCTACCCGTGCTTGCGTACCTCGATTTCTGCAAGGTCGCCGCCGTCGACTTCATCGACGACGAAGGCTTGCTCATGGCGCCCGTCTACGCCGTTTCTGAGATGCTCAAGGACGCAGGCTTGAGCTTCGACGACATCGATCTGTTCGAAATCCACGAAGCCTTCGCCGCCCAGGCGCTGGCCACGATGAAGGCCTGGGCCGACCCCGAGTTCTGCCGAGACCGGTTGGGCCGCGACGCAGCGCTGGGCGAGGTGCCACGCGACAAACTCAACCTAAAAGGCGGCAGCCTGGCCGCCGGCCACCCCTTCGCGGCCACGGGCGGGCGCATCGTCGCGACGCTGGCCAAGATGCTGCACGAACGCGGCAGCGGGCGCGGCCTGATTTCTATTTGCACGGCCGGCGGCATGGGTGTTACGGCGATTTTGTCCGCCACCTGACGAAACGGGCTGTTGCGCCGCCGTGACAGAGCGGCGGCGGCGGTCTGCTATAGTCTGGCGCTTTGTCGCGCCGGCCAGGCTCGCGCGTACTCATTATGACAAGGTTGCCGAATGACGCCGGGGGGCGCGACAGAAGCAGCCGTGTGTGCTGATCAATATTGAATCACGGGGATCCGTATGGAAGGTCTGAGCAATTTCCTGGCTGTGTCGAACGCCATTCTATGGGCGCAGCCTGTGCTCTACGCGCTGCTGGCAACCGGCGTGCTATTTACGATCTGGAGTGGCGTCGCCCAATACCGCGCACTGACGCACGGCGTCGGCGTCGTCAGCGGCAAGTACGACCACGAAGATGATCCCGGTGCCATCAGCCACTTCCAGGCGCTGTCCGCAGCGCTCTCGGCCACGGTCGGACTCGGCAACATTGGCGGTGTCGCCCTGGCCATTGCGCTCGGTGGACCGGGCGCTGTCTTTTGGATGTGGGTGGTTGGCTTCTTCGGCATGGCGATCAAAATCACCGAAGTCACGCTGTCGATGCTCTACCGCAACACCGACGACCCGGATAACCCGCACGGTGGCCCCATGTGGGTCATCAGCAAAGGTCTGCCCGGCATCGCGCCGAAGCTTGCCGGCGTCGGCAAGACCATTGGTGTGATCTTCTGTCTCACCCTGCTGATCTCGACAGCCACGGGCGGCAACATGTTCCAGGCTTGGAACGTCGGCGAAATCACGCACGCCTACTTTGGTGTCCCGAGCATCGTCACGGGCATCGTGCTGGCCGTGATTGTGGGCGCCGTCATCATCGGCGGCATTAAGCGCATCGGCCGCGTCGCGGGCACGCTGGTGCCGTTCATGGTCGCGCTCTACCTCATCGCAGGCATCTATGTGCTGGCCGTGAACTTCGAGAAAATTCCCGAGATGTTCGCGCTCATCATCTCGGGCGCGTTCAACCCGCAGCAGGCCACAGGCGCCTTCATCGGTGGCACGGTCGCCTACGGCTTTCTTATCGGCATGAAGCGCGCACTGTTTTCGAACGAAGCGGGCCAGGGTAGCTCGCCCATCGCCCACTCCGCGGCGCGTACCAAAGAGCCCGTGCGTGAGGGTGTCGTTGCCGGTCTCGAGCCCTTCATCGACACGATTGTGGTGTGCACCTTTACCGCGCTCATCATTCTCTCCACAGGCGTCTGGAACCGTGACGCAACGGCTATGCTCGACGTCGAGCCCAACATCACCAAGCTCGCTGACGGCACTTGGCAGGTCGAAACCGTCGACGCACCCGAGTCGGACGAGCTGCCTGTTGGCGAGAGCGTCTACCTCATCGTGGAGGCTGACCCGAACGAAGACACGGGCAACAACCTACACAAGCTCAACGGCACGGTCATCGCAGCCGAGGACGGCAGCAAACAGATCCAGTGGGCGCCACTCGTGACCTCGGGTGGTCCGGCCATGACCGACCTGGGCGTGTACCCGAACTACGTCGGCGCGACGATGACGGCCAAGGCCTTCGACACCGTGCAACCCGGGCTCGGGATGTGGCTCGTCACACTCGCCTCGTGGCTGTTCGCGATCTCGACCATGATCTCTTGGAGCTACTACGGTGAGCAGGGCATGGTCTATCTCGCGGGCGAGAAGTCTGTGCTGCCGTACAAGCTCGTGTTCTGCGGCTTGATCATCTTGGCGACCTTCGGACTCATCGAAACCGACACTGACCTCGACAACATGACAGGTGTCGGCACGGGCGTGATGCTGTTCGCCAACGTGCCGATCATGTGGATCATGGGTTACCAAGCCATGCGCGCCTACAAGGCGTACATCGCCAGGCTCAAAGGCGGCGAGTTCGACGCCGAGGCCGCAGAGGTCAAAGCCAGCAAGTAACCTCGTCGCGATGTCGACACAAAGGCCCGACCTCGGTCGGGCCTTTTTTATTGGCGCGCGCGACCGCACTATTGATGTCATGAAACGCCTTTCCTGCTCGCTGCTGCTCGGTCTGCTGTGCGCCCTCACGGCGCGCGCCGACATCCCTGGCTTTGCGTCCGGCAACACGGCCGAGGCCAATGGCCTGGCCATCGCGCAGGAGGCCGATCGACGCGGACAGGGTTTCGGTGATTCGCGATCAACGCTCACCATGCGGCTATTCGACGGCCGCGGTAACTCGGCGACGCGCGAGATGTCGGGCAAGACGCTTGAGGTGCCCGATGACGGCGACCGCACGCTGCTGTTCTTCGAGAACCCGCGCGACGTCGCGGGCACGGCATTTCTCACGCACAGCCACGGCGAGCGCGACGACGACCAGTGGCTCTACCTGCCCGCGCTGAAGCGCATCAAGCGGATTGCCTCGAGCAACCGCTCGGGCGCGTTCATGGGCAGTGAGTTTTCCTACGAGGACCTCGGCAACGACGAGGTCGAGAAGTACGACCACCGCTACCTGGGTGAGGCCGAGGTCGATGGCGTCGCGACTTACCAACTCGAACGCACGCCCAAGCTGCGCTCGGGGTATTCGAAGCAGATCGTCTGGCTCGACCAAGCCGAGCTGCGCGCCTGGCGCATCGAGTACTACGACCGCGGCGGCAGTCCCTATCGTTTCTCATCGTCTTACCCGACAGCGTTGGCGTGAGTATATCTCTATAGCCTGTTTTTGGCGGCGGAGGATCGTTCATGATCCGGGGGCAGCTCGTGCCGTTTCTGTCTGGAACAGCTGGAGGGCAACTCCCCTTTTGCGAAGATGTGTGTGCGTCCGACGAACGATTGGGGTGTCCCAGCCTTTCATGGTTGACGAGTGGTGGCCACATACCCCCTTTCGGCTGTGGTCGAGGGGACAGCTCGAAACCGTAGACCAATACTCCCCCG
>JBCCBB010000064.1:0-17168 GCA_039814545.1 Pseudomonadota bacterium | reverse complement strand
GCGCATTTGTTATAACATTATAACAACTATGGAGGCGAACCCCGTGACCCAGTCGCACACCGCAGACGTGCTGATCAGCGAAGTCGGACCCCGAGACGGTCTGCAAAATGCGTCAAGCATCATGCCCACCGACGCCAAGCGGCGCTGGATTTCCGCGCTGGCCAACTGCGGCATCCCCGAAATTGAAGTGGGCTCGTTCGTGCCCGCCACAATTTTGCCGCAGCTCGCCGATACGGCCGAGGTCGTGGCCCACGCCAACTCGATCGACGGGCTCGATGTGGCCGTGCTCGTGCCCAACCTGCGCGGCGCGCAGAATGCGTTGGCCGCGGGCGTCGACAAGATGACCGTACCGTTGTCGGTGTCCGAAACGCACAGCTTGAAGAACGTGCGTCGCACGCACGCGCAGATGTTCGACGAGGTGCGCGGGATTCGCGCCGCCATCGATGCACTGCCCGAAGCCGAGCGCCCACAGCTCGAGGGCAGCCTATCAACGGTGTTCGGCTGCACGCTCGAGGGCGCGATCCCTGAAACGAAGATCCTGACGATTGCCGAAACGCTCATGGCCTGCGGCTGCGACGAAGTCGGTCTCTCGGACACGACGGGTTACGCCGACCCGGCCGCCGTGCGCCACCTGATCAAGGCAGTCCGCGGCGTGGTCGGCGACGAACACCTCACGGGCATTCACCTGCACAACACGCGCGGCCTTGGGCTCGCCAATGCCCTGGCGGCATTCGAAAGCGGGCTGACCACCTTTGACGCTTCGATGGGCGGCCTGGGGGGCTGCCCGTTCGCGCCCGGCGCCAGCGGCAACATCGTCACTGAGGACCTCGTCTTCATGTTCGAGGCCATGGGGGTGTCGACAGGCATCGATCTCGATGCCTTGCTCGGCGTGCGCGATATCCTGCGCGCAGCGCTACCGGACGAACCCCTCTACGGCTTCACGCCCGACGCGGGACTGCCACTGGGCTTCCATCCACTCAAACAGACGGCCTGAACGTGCACTGCGGGGGGACACAGGTATGAGCGACTCCACGGCGCCCATCCGGGCCATCGACGCCGTCGTCAACATCTGGACCGAGGAAGCGCTCTCCGTGCGCCCCGACTGGGGCGACGAGTTTTTCGTCGGCAAGATGAAGGCACAGAATTCACTGATGCCCGGCCTGACGCTCGACGACATGGTCGCGCGCATGGATGCAGGCGGTATCGGCCACGGTTTTCTTATTGCGGCCAAGAGCGGGCGCGTCGGTCTACCCGGCTGCTACCACATGCCACCCGAGATCGTGGCACGCGCCGTCGCCGAATACCCGACGCGATTCTCGGGACTCATCGGCATCGACCCTTTCACGGGCATGGACGGGGTCCGCGAGCTCGAGCACGCCGTGCGCGAGCTGGGCTTTATCGGCGCACACCTGTACCCGCACTGGTTTGAGCTCGCGCCCGACCACCGCAAGTACTACCCCTTCTACGCCAAGTGCGCCGAACTCGGCGTGCCCATCCAGATGCAGGTCGGGCAATCGATGATCTACTCACCCGAACACCGCACGGTCAGCGTGGGCAAACCGCACACGCTCGATGCCGTCGCCTGCGACTTCCCGGAACTCAAACTCATCGGCATCCACGTCGGCATCCCCTGGCACGAGGAGATGATCGCGATGTCCTGGAAACACGACAACGTGTTCATCGGCTGCGACGCACACAGCCCGAAGTACTGGCCCGAGTCGGTCGTGCACTACATCAACACCTTCGGCCGCAACAAATGCCTGTTCGGCACAGACTTCCCCGTGCTCGACTTCGAGCGCACGCGCGCCGAGATTGATGCGCTCGGGCTGCGCCCTGAATCACTGGAGCGCTTTCTGCGCGGTAACGCCATCGAGGTTTACGGCCTGCCCGACGATACGGGCTTGTGAGCGGCAATCTCGCGTCACTCCTTCGCGCCCAGGCGCACCACCAACCCGCGCACCGGGCGATCGAGCACGGCGACACCGTGCTCGACTACGCAGGCGCCTGGCAGCGTATTTCCACGCTAGCCGGCTGGCTCGACACGCAGGGCGTCGCGCGCGGCACCCGCATCGCCGTCGCACTTCCCGAGACCGTCGACCATGTCTTGCTGCACTTCGCCATTGCTGCCGTGGGCGCCGTGCTCGTGCCCATCGATCACCGCGCAACACCGTCGGAGCAGAACCGGCTTGCCGCAGCATTCGGGGCGAGCCGCATCGTATCGCCCTGCAATGCAGAAGGCCGCGTTGCCATTCCTGACGTGCTGCCCGAGGCTGCGCCTGCACAACTTGCGCCCGACGGCGATAACGATTGGCTCGTCTCTCTGTCCTCGGGCTCGACGGGCGAGCCGAAAGGCGCGCTCGTCACGCACCATCAAATGCGCGAGCGCTTCGTGACGCAATGGCGCAGCCTTGGCCTGAGTGGCGCCGACCGATTCGCGCTGGCCACACCGCTCTGCTTCGGCGCCGGGCGATCATTTGCCCTGTCGACGCTAGCCGCGGGCGGCACGCTTGTGTTGCTGCCGCCGCCCATGACACCCGAGGCGCTGGTTGCCGCCATTCAGACGTCCGCCGCAACGGCGACGTTTCTCGTACCCACGCTGCTGCGGCGGCTGCCCGCAGGCAGAGAGGGGGCACCGCTGCTGCCAGGCCTGCGCCGACTCATCGTTTCGGGGGAACCCATGGCCGCTGACGAAGCGCGCAGGTTTCGCAGCACGATCAGCGCGGGGCTCACGGGCTACTACGCCTCGAGTGAAGGCGGCGGCATCTCGGTTCTCGATGCTGTTGATGTCGCAGCGCACGCCGACTCCGTTGGCCGCGCCGCGCACGGCGTCGAGGTCGAGATCGTGAGTGAGGCGGGCCACACCGTGACGCCAGGCACCGTGGGCCGGCTACGCTACCGCGGGCCCGGTGTCACAACGCGCACCGTCGACGCCGCGGGCCGCGTGACCGATAACGACGGCTGGTTTTACCCGGGCGATCTCGCCAGCCGCGATGCGGAGGGCTACCTGCGGCTGGCGGGGCGCAGCAAGGACGTAATCGTGCGCGGCGGCATCAACATCTACCCGGCAGAGATCGAACACCGGATCGCCGAGCTGCCTGCCGTGCATGAAGTTGCCGTGGTGGGTGTCGCGACGCCGGACCGCGGCGAAGCCGTGCACGCCTTCGTGGTCGGCGATGTCGCCGAAACCGATCTTCAGGCACACTGCCGGACGCACCTGGCGCCCTACAAGCAGCCCGAGGTGTGGCACCAGCTTGGCGCGCTACCGCGCACAGCCGCCGACAAGATCGACAAGAACCAACTGCGACAGCACGCGTCAGGCCAGGGGGAAGCGCCGCGATGAATGCACCAACGACCAATCAGTTCAGCGAGTTCAAGTTCGGCTGGCAGGTGGTACTGGCCTCGGCATTCGGTATTGCACTCGGCATGTCGCCACTGCCGTTCTACACCTTGGGCGTGTTCATCGGTCCATATATTCAGGAATTTGGCTGGAGTGTTGACCGCATCCTGAGCGCGTTCACGGTGTTCACCATCTGCGCCGTGTTCCTGGCACCGCTCGTAGGCCACCTTGCCGATCGCCTCGGCGTGCGCCGCGTCGTGCTGATCTCTATCCCGGGTTTGTCGCTAGGCCTCATGGCCATGGCATTCAACAACGGCTCCTACCCGCTTTACCTGTTCCTCTGGGGCCTGCTCGCCGTGCTGGGCGTGGGCACGTTGCCCATTACCTTCACGCGCGCGGTAAATCGCTGGTTTCACGACAGCCGTGGGCTCGCGTTGGGCATCGCACTGATCGGTACAGGGTTATCGGGCTTCTTGGCCAAAAAGTACGTCGGCTTTCTCATTCCGGAGGTCGGCTGGCGTGGCGCCTACATCGGCCTCGGTCTGTTACCGCTGCTGATCTCATTCCCGGTTAACTGGTTTCTGTTCCGCGACATCGACGACCCGAAAGCAGCCGATCGTGCCAAGGCACTGGCCGCCTCGCGACACACCGAAGTCAGCTCGCGACCGGGCGGACAAACACTCTCGGAAGCCTCACGAGACTGGCGACTCTGGTTGCTCGGCTACTCGTTCCTGCCCCTGTCATTCATCATTGGTGGGCCCATTCCCGGGATCGAGAACATCATGGAGTCGGAGGGCTTCAGCACGGCCGATGCACTGACGCTGGGCGCGGCGCTGCCGCTGGCGGTCGTCGTAGGTCGCCTCATGGGCGGCTTCCTCATCGACCACATCTGGGCGCCGGCCGTGGCCGTGGTCATTCTTTCGCTGCCCATGGTGTTCTGTTTCATCTTGCGCTCAGACAGTCCGGACTTTTGGCTCGTGATGATGGGCAACATCTCTCTGGGGCTGGCCGCAGGCGTGGAGTACGACCTGCTCGCGTTCCTCGTGTCGCGTTACTTCGGCATGCGCGCCTACGCCACGATCTACGGCGTCATGTACGCAATCTTCGCGCTGGGTGCCGGCTTCGGGCCCTGGCTGTACGGGCTGACCTTCGAAAACACGGGCAGCTACGACTACATCCTGGGCATCGCACTGATCGTGATCCCGTTCGTCACACTGCCGTTGCTTGCGCTCGGGCCGTATCGAGACTTTCCGCCCGACGACGCGCCCGCTAGCGCCAGTCAATGACTTCGTAGAGCGTCCCGTCGGGTGCGGCCACCGTCGCCGCCGCGTGCCCGCCGTAGACGCAGGAGTCGTAAACCGCAGGCTCGGTGACCCAGAGGCCTTCGCAGCTGCTCGCCACGCGATCGAACTCGGGGTGAATGAAACTCCCGAGTGCCACACCAGACACGAGATGCCCGTCGTGCTGCGGTCGTGTGATCGCCGCATCGGGATACTGGTCGAGCTCAAGAAAGACATCGCGCCCGTGCGTCATCGTCGCGAGCGCGTGCGGTTCGGATTCCGGCAGTCCGTAGGCGTTCGCAATCATCGTGTAGACGATGGCCATGCTGCGGCCGGCATTGAGGTGCAGGTGCTCGGCCACCCAGGCCAGCGACACGTCGAGGTCCGAGCAACCCGCCACGAGAATAAACAAGCAGTCGATGAGCGACCGCGCTCGCGGTAAGTCGTACTCAGGCAGGTCGTCCCGGATTTGCGTGAGGTAGACGATCTCACGATCGGGGCCGCGCACCTGCATGGGGAAGATCGCAGGCATACCGTCGAGCTCGCGGGGTGGCCCGATAATCTCGAACGGCGACTCCCGCATACGTGTGTCGACGGCCAGTACGTCGTCCACGCAGATCTCGATGGCGTTCCAGCCGTAACTTCTGAGCGGCTCATAGTCGGGGTGTGGCGGGCTTTCGACGAAGCGGAGAAACACGTCGCGACCACTGGCGGGCTGCAGCACGGCGTAGCGCTGGCCCGCAGCACTGGGTGCACCCCAGGATGCCGCGAGCGGACCTGGCACCACCCCCGATTCCACCTCGCGGTAGTCGAGCCAGCGGCAATAGCGCGCGCTGGCCGCAACCACATCGGCGACGCCGAGCGTCGCGCAGCGAATCAGTTTCATGGGCACGCCCCCGTGCAACGGGTCTGACGCTATCATTGCGCAGCAAGAACACGAACGCGAGACCGTTATGAGCGAGCCCCTGAGCCACTACCGCGCGCTGGCGCTGCAATCGCGATGCGATGCCGTCAACGGGCTGACCATCCAAGCTGCACGTGAACGCATTCACGCGAGCATCGCGCGCATTCGCGGCGAGATTGCGGCCAGCAAGGCGTTCATCGGGCCCGACCTCGCACTCGTGGTGTTGCCCGAGTACTTTCTGTCGGGGTTTCCCATGGGCGAACCGCTGGGTGCCTGGTCGCAGCTCGCGGCACTCGCGCCCGACGGCGAGGAGTACGAGGCGCTGGGGCGCATCGCCAGCGACACGAACGTGCATATCGCGGGCAACGTCTACGAGACGGACCCGCACTTCCCTGGGCTCTACTTCCAGGCGAGCTTTATCATCGCGCCGAACGGCAATGTCGTGCTGCGCTATCGGCGCCTCTTGTCGATGTTTGCACCGAGCCCCTGGGACGTCTGGGACGCCTACCTCGAACACTACGGGCTCGACGGCGTGTTTCCAGTCGCGGACACCGAGCTTGGTCGGCTCGCTGCCATTGCCTCTGAGGAAATTCTCTACCCCGAGCTCGCGCGCACGTTCGCGACGCGCGGTGCGGAGGTGTTCCTGCACTCGACGAGCGAGGTGGGCAGCCCGGCGCTCACGCCCAAAGACATCGCCAAGCGCGCGCGCGCCTTCGAGAACAATTGCTGGCTCGTGTCGGCCAACTCGGCGGCGATTGTGGGGACACCGATTCCCGCGAACTCAACGGACGGCATGTCCAAGGTCGTCGACCACCAGGGCGTCGTGCTGGCCGAAGCCGGCTACGGGGAAACGATGGTGGCGCACGCCGAGATCGACCTCGCCGCCTCGCGGCGCTGGCGTCAGAGACCGGGCATGCAGAACATGCTGGCGCGGCAACGCCCCGCGCTGTTCGCCGAGACCTACGGCGACGATTCGGGCCGCAACGCGCTGCTCGATGCGTCGGGCCGCGTCATCATTCCCGAGCGCAGCCATTTCGTCGAAGCGCAGCGCGCGCGGATTCAGTCGCTGACTGACGCGGGCGTGATCTAGCCTCAGAGCTTCTCACGGAAGAAATCCACGGTGCGCTGCCAGGCGAGCTTAGCGGCGGCCTCGTCGTAGCGCGAGGTCGAGTTGTTGTGGAAACCGTGATTGGTGCCCGGGTACAGGTGGCGTACGTATTCGACGTCGTTGGCTTTGAGCGCGGCTTCGAACTCGGGCCACTGCTTATTAATGCGCGGATCATTTTCGGCGGACTGCACCATCACCGCGGCACTGACCCCGGGCACATCTCCGGGCTGGAGACCCGAGCCGTAAAACGGCACGGCCGCCGTCACGCCGTTACCCATGCGCGCAGCCAGGTAGTTGGTCGTCGAACCGCCCCAACAAAAACCCGTCACACCCAGCTTGTTGCCTGCCAGCTCGTGCTGCGTGAGCCAGTTGGCGCTGTTGTACATGTCCTCGCGCAGCTTGGCGCGGTCGAGCGCGCGTTGCATCTGGCGCCCGTCATCGTCGTTGCCCGGGTAGCCGCCCGCAGGTGCGAGGCCGTCAGGTGCCAGGGCCAGAAAGCCCTCGACGGCGAAGCGGCGCGCAACGTCTTCGATGTGCGGATTGAGCCCGCGGTTTTCGTGGATCACGAGCACGGGCGGGAATGGGCCTTCGCCCGCGGGCGCAACCAGGTAACCGCGCATGCTGCCCGAGTTGCCACCCGGTGAGTCGTAGTCGACATAGCGCGGGCGAATGCGCTCGTCGGTGAAAGAGATCAACGCGGCTTCGGCGTAGCGCGGCAGCATGGCCGTCGCCGCCGCCACAACCCCGAGGGCGGTCGCGCGCTTGAAAAACTCGCGCCGGCTGATCTGGCCGTGACAGTAGTCGTCGTACAACGCGACAACGCGGGGATCGAGGGGGTCGCTCATAGCCGGCTCCATGTGCTGATCGGACCACAATCATACGGCGTCGGCGGCAACCGCGACAAAACTGTGACTCACGTGGCGAATTCACCGGATCGCTGTGAGACTATGCGCGCGGGGAGGGAAGGATCCATGGGCCCAGAGTTGGCGAAACTACTGCGTCAGATCATCGCGGTGCTGCTCCTGCTGTGTGCGACCAGCGCCACGGCGGCACCGCGCGTGCTCGTGCTTGGCGCTGTTCACGACGATCCGAACGAGCACTACGCCGCCCTCAAACCCATCGCGGACTACGTCGCGGCTGCGCTTGCGCCCACGGGCATCGAGAGCGTCGAGATCGTCATCGTTCCCGACCGCGCCCAGATGCTCAATCTCATGCGCGACGGGCGCATCGACTGGATCAGCGAAACGGCATTCGGTGCCGTTCACCTTGTTGAGCGCGCAGGCGCGGAGTTTCTTGCCCGGCGCTGGAAAGACGGCACAGCCGAATACCGCAGCCTGTTCTTCGCCCACAACGACAGCGACATCGAGACGCTGGACGATTTGGCGGGACGCACTGTCGCTTTCGAACACCGCAACTCCACCTCAGCGTTTTTTGCCCCGGCCGTGATGCTGGGTGAGCAGGGCCTCACGCTGCACGCGATGGCATCACCGCGCGAAGCGCCGCCGCCAGGCAGCTCGGGCTACGTATTCTCGGGCGCGGAATACAACACGGCCGTCTGGGTGGACAAGGGCATTGTCGACGTGGGCGTGCTCAGCGAGAGCAACTGGCGCGACGCTGAGACGGTGCCACCCGGCTTCATTGAACGCTTCCGGGTGATCGCCGTTTCAGAACCGATGCCACGCGCTGTGGAAGTGGTGCGCGGCGGGCTCGACGCCGACGTGGCCGATGCCCTGCGCGAGGCGCTGTTTGCGATGCATGAAGATGCCGCGGCCTTGCAGGTCCTCAATGCTTTCGAGGGCACGGCCCGTTTTGACGCCCTGTCCGAGACGGATATCGACACCTTGCAGCGCATTCAAGAGGCGCTGCCGGGTTTCAGGGAGCAGTTCCCATGAGTGGTCTTCGCCTGACACTGACACAACGTTACGCGCTGTTGATAAACGGCACGATCCTCGTAGTCATCTTGCTGCTGGGCGCGCTCTACCTGCACAAGCTCAAGGACACGAGCGCTGAGCTCCGCGAACAGAGCGGCGGCGAGCTCGCGAGTCGCATCGAATCGCAGCTCGTCGAGAGCGGCCAGCGGCTGGCCGACGGACTCGCCGAGCGTGCGGTTAACCCGCTCTATGCGCTCGACATGCGCGGCCTGCGCGACATGCTGATTGACGCCACAGCAAGCGATGGCATCGAGTACGCCGTTGTGACCGACCCCGAGGGCCGCATCCTGCATGACGGCAGCCTGACCATCGAGAGCTTCGGGCAGCAGGCGCGCTGGCTCGACGTCGGTGACACTGAAGCCTCCCTGGCCCGGGTTTCAGCACCCGTCACGCTGGCCGGAGAGCAGCTCGGCGCGGTCCACGTCGGCGTCTCTCTGACACCGGCGCTGGTGCAAGGCGAGCGCATGAAAACGCAGCTCGGCGAGCTCATGGCCGCGCGAACGCGCGACATGATCGCGTCCATGGCGCTGTACGCCCTGGTCCTGCTGCTGGCAGGCCTGCTACTGGCCGCCGTGATCTCGCGCCGCTTCGCCACACCCATCCGTCAGCTCGCCGACTATGCGCGTGAAGTGGGCCGCGGCCGCCGCGATGCGCCCCCCGCGATGGAGCGCGGTGACGAAATCGGTATGCTCGCCGCAAGCCTGGACGCCATGAGCCGCGACCTGCGCCTGTCCGCGGGTGAGGTCGACTACCTCGCCTACCACGACAGCCTTACGCGCCTGCCCAATCGCGCACAGTTTAAGCGCCTGCTGCGCGAAGAGGTCGAGCGCATGCGCGGCGGCGGTCGCGGCTTTGGTGTGCTGTTCATCGACCTCGACCAGTTCAAGCAGGTCAACGACACGCTGGGCCACGAGGCCGGCGATGAGTTTCTGACCATCGTGGCAAACCGGCTCAGTGAGCGACTGCAGACTGCGGGCCTGGATTACGATGGTGAGCTGACGCTGGCCCGGCTGGGCGGTGACGAGTTCACCGTGCTGGCGCGCGGTGTCACGGAGCCCGCGCGCGGCGAGCAGCTCGCGGCCGCGGTCATTGAGACGCTGGCCGAACCCATTGAGGTACAGACCCAGGCGTTTTCGATCGGTGCGAGCATTGGGATCACGTTCTGCCCGCGGGACGGCGATGACCTTAACGTGCTGCTGCGCAACGCCGACCGCGCGATGTACCGCGCCAAGGAAGCGGGCCGCAACACCTTCTGTGTGTACGACCGCAGCATGGACGGCACTGCCACGCGCCAGCTCTCTCTCGAGGCTGACCTGCGCGACGTGCTCAACGCCAATGACTTAACGCTCGCCTATCAGCCCATCGTGCGCGTGACCGATGGCGCCGTGGTTGCGGTCGAAGCGCTGTGCCGCTGGCACCACCCCGTGCTCGGTTACGTGCAGCCTTCTCGCTTCGTGCAGATCGCCGAGCAGTCGGGTCAGATTGAACATCTCGACCAGTTTGTCGTGAGCCAGTTGCTGCACGACCTGTCACAGCTCCACGATGAAGGATTCGCGCATCTCGCGGGCAGCGCCAACATCGCATCGCTGCACCTGCGCAAACCCGCCATCCTTGAGCACATCGCCGAGCGACTCGACTACTACCAGCTCAGCGGAGAGCACCTGCGCATCGAGGTACGCGAGAAGAACGTCATGCGCCACCTCGAGCACGCCTCTGTGGGCGCGCGTCGACTACGCGAGCTGGGCGTGCCCATCTGGATCGACGACTTCGGCACACGCATCGCCACGCTCAAGCATATCGACGTGCTGCCCGTGAGTGGCATCAAAATCCACAGCGAATTCATCGACGGTATCTCAGCCGGCCAGAACCAACGCGTCGTGGCCCAGGCGATCACGGAGATGTGCCACAACATCGGCCTGCCCGTGACGGCCGAAGGCGTCGAACACCAGGAACAGCTCGAGTACCTGCAGGAGATCGGCGCGGACTTCGCACAGGGCTACCTGTTCGCACGGCCTATGCCTTACGACGACCTGCTGGGCTACCTGCGGCGCCAGCGCAAAGGCGACGACGGGCGCCTTATTCTGCTCTCGGACTACGTCCGCTAAGTTGTCCTAAATCTATAACATTATGATAATATCCGGCGCTCCCTGAGCCGCCGGAGCAGCGTGTTGTCCGCACCCGAATTCGACCTGATCTTCGACCCCGGACACAGCGCAGCATGAGTGCGCAGCAGACGCGCGTCGCACTCGCACGCTTTCCCGATGGTGTACCCACCGTCGACGATTTCGAGCTGACCACAGGCCCTGTGCCGACACTGGCACCCGGCCACTTGCTCGTCCGCAACCGCTACCTCTCGCTGGACCCGTTTCTACGCGGCGTCATCAGCGGCCGCCAGATTTACGCGACACGCGTTGAGCCTGGCGACACGATGCCCGGCAACACCGTGGCCGAGGTGATCGAGTCGGGCGCACCTGGCTTCGAGCCCGGCGATCACGTGGTGTGCGACGGCGGCTGGCAGCAAGTCGCCCTGGTGCCCGCGGCAACCGCGCGCAAAGTCCCCTCCGACGCCGATTTGCTGGGTCTTCGTGTCGGCATCTTGGGGATGCCCGGTCTCACGGCCTACGCCGGACTCACGCGCCTCGGCGAACCGCGCCCCGGCGACACGGTTGTGGTGTCGGCCGCCAGCGGCCCGGTTGGCAGCATGGTCGGCCAGATCGCGCGGCTACACGGCTGTCGTGCCGTCGGCATCGCGGGCAGCGAAGAAAAATGCCGTTGGGTTGTCGAGCAGGCGGGCTTCGATGCCTGCATCAACTACAAGACAGAGAACCTCGCCGAGGCCCTGGGCATGCATTGCCCCGACGGCATCGACGTCTATTTCGATAACGTGGGCGCCGACACGCTGGCGGCCGTGCTCACGCGCCTCGCGCTGGGTGCACGCATCGTGCTGTGCGGGTTGATCACGCAATACAATACGAGCACGCCGCCGCCCGGCCCCAACCTCGGTCCGGTGATCGGCGCTCGCGCGACAATGCGCGGCCTCGTCGTCTACGACCACTACGACCTTTGGGACCACTTCGCGACGGTCGCCGCGCCCTGGGTTCGCGACGGACGTATTCAGTACCGCGAGACCCGAAGCGAAGGGTTGGCCGCAGCGCCCGAAGCGTTCTGCCGACTCATGCGCGGCGAGAACTTCGGCAAGGAACTCGTGGTGATCAAGGACAGCGCATGAGCGGCTACACGCTCGCGCTCATCGCCCACCTCTTGTTGTTCGCCTACTGGCTGGGCGGCGACCTGGGCGTCTTCTATTCAAGCTACGTGGTCGGCGACCCGAAGCAGCCACTCGCCGCACGGCAAACTGCGGCGGGCATTCTAGTCTGGCTCGACCGCATCCCGCGCGTCTGCCTAATCCTCACGCTGCCCGTTAGCCTGACGCTCGTGACGGCGCTGGGTCTAGCACAGTGGCCCGACGTGCTGGTCTACACCGTGTGGGCCTTCGCAGCGCTCTGGCTGGTATTGCTTTGGCGCGTCGAAGCGACGCACGCGGCGGCGCTGGCGGCGATTGACGCGCTGATTCGCGTACTCGTCATTGCGACGCTCGTCGTACTGGGCGTCTCTGCCCTTCGCGGCACAGGCCCCATCGCCGGCGCGTGGGTCGGGATCAAGCTCTTGCTGTTCGCACTGGCCATCAGCTGCGGCCTGATGATTCGCAAGCTGTTCGCGCCCTTTGGTGCCGCCTTCGGCCGTCTCGCAAGCGAAGGCTCGACGCCCGACATCGAACAGGCCATCGACACGAGCTTGCGCCGCACGCGACCGTTCGTCATCGTGATCTGGGCGTGCCTCATCGGCGCCGCCGCCGTTGGCGTCATCAAGCCCGCACTCTAGGGAGCACGGTCATGCAAGCGGAACCCGCAACACCCCAGGCCTTCGTCGACGCATTGTCCGACGCGGTCGGTGCAGACAGCGTCATCACCGACGACGCCGAACGTGAATTTTTCTCGCAGGACGTCTTCCGCAAGGGCGCGACCGTGGCGGCCATTGTCCGGCCAGCAGACGTCGACACGCTGCAGGCCGCGCTCCGAGTTGCGGCCCAGTTCGCGGTGCCCGTGATTCCGCGTGGCGGCGGCATGAGTTACACCGATGGCTTCCTGGCGCAGGACGATACGGCGCTGCTCGTCGACACGGGCGCACTCGACCGCATCGTCGAGATCAACACCGAAGACATGTACGTCACTGTGGAGGCCGGCTGCACCTGGCGGGCACTCGCCGCCGCACTCGAACCGCATGGCGTACGCACGCCCTACTGGGGACCGCTCTCGGGTTTGCGCGCCACGGTGGGCGGCGCCCTGTCGCAGGGCAGCGTGTTCCTGGGTTCGGGTCAGCACGGTTCGGCGGCCGACAACGTGCAGTCGCTCGACGTGCTGCTCGCCGACGGCAGCCTCGTGACCACGGGCTCGGCCGCCAATCAGCACGCAAGCCCGTTCTACCGCCATCTCGGGCCGGACCTGACCGGATTGTTCACGGGCGACTGCGGTGCGCTGGGCATCAAGGTGCGCGCCACGTTGCCCATCAAGCGCCTGCTGCCCGAAACGCGCCACGCCTCGTTCGGCTTCAAGACCTTCGACGCCATGATGCGTGCCATGTGCGAGATCGCCCGCGAAGACCTCGTCAGCGAGTGCTTCGCCTTCGACCCGGGCTTGCAGGGCATCCGACTCAAACGCTCGAGCATGACCGAAGACGTGAAGTCACTGGGGCGCGTGATCAAGGGCGCTGGCTCGCTCGCCAAAGGACTCAAAGCGGGCGCCAAGATCGTGGCCGCGGGGCGCTCGTTCCTCAAAGACCTCGACTTCTCGATGCACGTCACACTTGACGCGCGTACGGCTGAGGCCGCCGATGAAAAACTCGCGGCCGTCCGCCAGATCTGCGCGGACGGTGGCAGCGAGGTTGAAGCCACGATGCCGCGCGTCATGCGTGCCGACCCATTTGCGAATGTGAATTCGCTGCTGGGCCCGGGCGGCGAGCGCTGGGCGCCCGTCCACGGCATCTTTGCCATGAGTCGCGCCGCGGATGCGTTCCGTGCCGCAGAGGCCGTGTTCGACCAACACCGCGACGCCCTCGACAGCCTGGACATCGATACCGGGGTCCTCATGTGCGCGATCGCGACATCGGCCATTCTCGTCGAGCCCTGCCTGTACTGGCCCGACGAACAGATGACCATTCACAAGCGGTTCCTCGACCCGCAGTACCGCGCCAAGCTCACGGACTTTCCTGCCAACGAGACGGCGCGCGCCCGCGTGGCGCAGATTCGCGATGACCTCACGAAAGCGCTGCACCAGTGCGGTGCCACGCACTTCCAGCTTGGCAAGTACTACCCTTACCTCGACGGCATGAATGCACCGACGCGCGCCGCTGTCGAAGGCATCAAGGCGGCCGTCGACCCTGAAGGCCGCATGAATCCTGGTGCCTTGGGGCTCGCAAAAAGTCGACCCTAGCGCCTCAAGGCCAGGGCGATATCTGTTCCCGCCGGCTTCTGGTAGAGCTTCAGTCCAAACTCCGGAACGATCGCCAGCAGGTGGTCGAACACGTCCGACTGGATGCCTTCGTAATCCGTCCATGCCGTCGTGTTCGTGAAGCAGTAGATTTCCAGCGGCAGGCCTTCGGGACCTGGCTGCAGTTGGCGCACCATGAGCGTTAAGTGCTGTGCGATGCCAGGGTGCTGCTGCAGGTAGCGAACCACATAGGCGCGAAACGTGCCGATATTCGTGAGGCGCCGACGATTCACGGGCGCGTCCTCGCCCGCCTCGCCGATCTCGGCAAGCTTGTCGTCGAGGTAGTCGCGCAGCAATTTGAAGCGATGCAGTCGATCAACGCCCTCCGGGTCGAGGAACCCGATCGATGACACATCCAGATGTATCGCCCGCTTGATGCGCCGCGCCCCGGCCCGTGTCATGCCCCGCCAGTTCTTGAAGCTGTTGCCGATGAGCGCATAGGTCGGAATGGTGGTGATGGTCTTGTCCCAGTTCTGCACCTGCACGGTATGCAACTGGATATCGATGACATCACCGTCGGCGCCGAACTGGGGCATTTCGATCCAGTCACCGATGCGCACCATGTCCTGCGCCGTCAGCTGGATGCTGGCCACGAGCGACAGCAGTGTGTCGCGGAACACGAGCAAGATGATCGCCGTCATCGCACCAAAGCCCGACAACAGCAACAACGGCGAGCGGTTGATGAGCACGGACACGACAAGGATGGCGGCGAGCAGCCAGAGGCCCAACTGGATGAGCTGTACGAAGCCTTTGATGGAACGGTGTTCAGCGGCGGCGTGCCGGGCGTACATGGCATTGCCAACACTGAGCGCGCGTGTAATCGCACTGGTCAGCACGAGGATCATGTAGCCCTGGGTCAGGTTGCGCAGCAACGCCGCGATGTCGTCGCCCAAACCCGGTACGAAGTCGAGCCCGATGTAGACAATCATCGCGGGCAGCAGCTGTACCACGCGGCCGATGACACCGCGATCGATGAGCGCGTCATCCCAGACTGTATGGGTGCGGCGCGACAGGGCGCGGGCGATGCGCACGAAGACGGTTCGCGCGATGAAGTGCGCCGCGACAGCAATGAGGAGCAACGCAGCCAGCACAACGAACGACGGCAGCGTCGGGTGCCACGCAGCGAGCGGCTCGAGAAACGGCAGCAGCTCGAACAGCCGGTTGGTATCAGTCACGACCAGTTACTTATGGCAAACGGGAGGCGAAGGATACCGCAGCGGGTCGGCCCGGCGCAGTGCCGGGCCAGCCCGAAGAGATCTAGTCGCGCTCAGGCAGCTCGCGTTCGCCCGACTGGATCCGCTTGTAGTAGATCCAACTCGTCTCGTTGCGGCGGTCATCGTCGAGCGGTGGCGGGCCGACGTAGTCCGGGTAGTGCTTGTGGATCTCGGCCTTCATCGTGTCGGAGAGATCATCCCAGCTCTCAAGCTTGCGACCCGAGGCGTGCACGTAAAGCAGCCCGTCGCGTCCGTTCATTTCCATCCAGGGTAACCAGGTCGACATGCGCACCCAGCCGACGTGCGGCATGACTGTCGTCGTGTCGGGGTCGAGCAGTTGGCCGGCGTCACCGAAGAAGTTAAACATCTCGGTCGCGTGGTAGGTGCCGCCCACTTCCTTCTGGAACTCGCCGCCCAGCGGGTTCGTGTAGAACAGCGGCACCGTGTTGGTCTGGCGGAACAGATTGCCTTCTATGACACCGCCCCAGCGCGCAGGCTGCCCGCTGCGCCCGACTTCGTACTGCGCGAAGTTTACGGGGTCGTTGGCGACATGCATGACCGTGTTGGTCTTGCCCGTCCAGGGGTTTTCCCAGGTCGTGAGTACTTCGTCTGTCTTGGGGTCCTTGTAGAGCATGATCTCGCGCGATACGAGCTTGTAGCCCGAGCCCCGCTCCGGATCTGAGACCGTGCTGCAGGTGCGCACGTTCATGCCCTCAATGCGGAACAGGAGTTTGTCGCGTTCGCCCGCGCGGCGCACCCAGAGGTTGCCGTACCAGGCGTAGGTGATGGCTTCGCCGTCGATCGTCGAACAGGCGACCTTGCGCGAGATCGTCATCGCGTCCGCGGGATCTTTAGGATCGAGCTCGGCCATCGCGGGGACGGCGGCGAAGAGCAGTAGGGCAAGGGTTGTTAGTGTTTTCACGGTGTGTCTCCAGTCTTGGGAACAGCCCAGGGAATCAGGGAATTGCGACGCGCTCGCGCCGTGGCAATGGCCGCGTGTTCGGCCAGAGTCTGGTCAATAGCATCGGCGCCAGCCATGAGGTCCGAGCGGCGACGCGCCGGCACCTCAAGGTGCAGTGTCTTGAGGCCCGGTGCCGCGAGCGTGCACGCCTCTAGGTCGACGGCGAACAGACCTCTAGCCGTCGCCGTTAGCAGTTGCGCCACGACGTCGGCGCGCAGCCGAAGCGGCAGGATGCCGTTGCCCCAGCAGTTGGACTCGAAGATGGCGCCGAATGAGGGCGCGATGATGACGCGGATACCAAAATCAGCCAGCGACCAGACGGCGTGCTCCCGTGACGACCCACAACCGAAGTTCGCGCCGGCCACGAGCAGGCTGGCCGCATCGAAGGGCGGCTGGTTGAGCACAAAGTCGGGGTCGGGTGTCGGGTCATCGGGCGCCAAGTAGCGCCAGTTGGCGAACAGCGCCCGACCGAGTCCGCGGCGCGACACGCGCGACATTTCGCGGGAGGGGATGATGGCGTCGGTGTCGACGTTATCGATGGGCAGGGGTGCCGCGATGCCCTCGTGGCGAATGAAAGGCTCCACTACGCCGCCTCCGCCAGGCCGAGGGCGCCCCGAATCCGGCCACTGACGGCACTCGCGGCTACCGTTTGCGGGCTGGCCAGGTGCGTGCGAACGCCGGGCCCCTGCCGGCCCTGGAAGTTGCGGTTGGTGGTCGAGATCACGCGGCTACCCGGCGCGAAGCCGTCACCGCCCGCATAAAAGCAGAGCCCGCAACCGGACTCGCGCCATTCGAAGCCGGCCGCCTCGAAGACCTCGTGCAGCCCTTCGGCTTCGGCAGCGCGGCGGACGCGCGTAGAGCCCGGCACCACGAGTGCCGTGATCCCT
>JBCCBB010000029.1:0-31178 GCA_039814545.1 Pseudomonadota bacterium | reverse complement strand
GGGCGGCAAGGGCTTTGTGGAATTGCTGCAGGGCATGCTGGCCTACGTTCGTGATGGCGAGACCGTGACCAACATCGACCTGCCCGACGATGTGGCCGAGGCCGCGATGGCTGGCGAAGAAGTCGACCTCGAGTACCGCTATTGCACCGAGTGCATCATCAACGGCGATGAAATCGACCGTCGCAAGCTGCGCGAGCAGCTGTCGGACCTCGGTGGCAGCCTCGTGCTCGCGGGCAGCCGCCACAAGGCCAAGATCCACATCCACGTCAATGAGCCCGAACAGGTGTTCGAGCTCGCGCGTGGGTACGGCACGGTGTCGGGTGAGAAGGCCGACGACATGCAGCGCCAGCAGCACACCACGCACGCGGGCGTGCGCAAGGTTGCCATCATCACGGACTCGGCGGCCGACATCGCCGACGCCGACATGGACGCGCTCGACATTCATTTCGTGCCCCTGCGCGTGCAGTTTGGTGAACAGGGCTTCCTCGACAAACTCAGCATATCGCCCAGAGAATTCTTCGAGGAACTCCAACGCAACCCCAACCACCCGACGACATCGCAACCCGCACCCGGCGACTACCGCCGCCAGTACGAATTCCTCGCGAGCCATTTCGAAGACGTTTTAGCCATCACCCTGTCGTCCAAAGTGAGCGGCACGCATGCTGCAGCCACGACGGCGGCCAGCCGTGTACGCGGCGGCAGCTTCGGCCAGGGCGCCGGCCATGGTCACGGCCAGGTGCATGTCGTCGACTCGCTCAACGCATCGTTGGGTCAGGGACTCATCGTGCGCCACGCGGCCGAGCTCGCGGAAGCGGGCGAAGACATCGACACGGTGCGCGAGGCCGTGGATCGGGCCATCGCGGGCACCCACACCTTCGCGCTGGTTTCGGACCTGCGTTACGCCGTGCGCGGCGGTCGCGTGCCCAACTCCCGCAAGGTTGTAGCCGACCTGCTCAATCTGAACCCCGTGCTGCGCACAAGCCCCGATGGCTCCGTGTCGTCGGGTGGCGTGATTCTGGGGCGTGGCCGGCGCCTGCCGAAGTTCGCGCGCTACATCAGCCGTCGCATCGATGCAGATCGGCCGATGAAGCTGGCCGTGGGCCACGCCAACTGCGAAACCGACGCCAACGAGCTCCGCGAGCGCCTCCTGACGGCGCTGCCCGGCGTACAGGAAAGCTACCTGACCGAGGTCGGTACGGCATTCGGCGTCCACGGCGGGCCCGGTCTCGTCGTGGTCGCAACGATGTACCTCTGATCAGTCCTCGTCGTCGGGCAAGCGCTCGACGAGACTTGGCGATTCGTTGCGTGCGTTGTTAACGGTCTTGGCCACACGCCAGCTGGTCAGAGCTTCCGCGTAATCGTCAACTTTGAGCTCACGCAGGGCAGGCGGGTTCTCGCCATCACCTGCCAGCCAGTACTCAGCGGTGACATCGTCGAGCATCACGGGCATCCGGTGGTGCAGATGACCAATCGGGCCTGATGACGGCTGGGTCAGGATTGTGAAGGTCTCGACGTGGTCATCATTGGCCTTGTCGTGCCAGCGCTCCCGGAGCCCCGCGAAGCCAATCGGCTTGCCGTCGCCACGCGTGATGTAGTGCGGCTGCTTGTTGCCCTTGCTGCCCGTCCACTCGTAGTAGCCGTCGGCCGGCACGATACAGCGGCGCTGCTTGAACGCAGCCCGAAACGCGGGCTTCTCGGCCACGGTTTCCGAACGCGCATTGATCATGCGATTGCCAATGGCAAGGTCCTTGGCCCAGAACGGCACGAGCCCCCAGCGCAGCATGGCGAGCGCGTGTCCACCATCTTCAGGGCGTATGACGGCCGCGCGATCGGTGGGGGCGATGTTGTACTGCGGGCGTACCGACAGCCCCGAGTCATCGACGCCGAAAAGATCGCTCACCGCTTCCGCCGCCGAGTAGAACGCGAAGCGGCCGCACATGGTCTTACTCGCGGATCCCCGTGCCGCGGTTCATGAGCATCACGCAGACGCTGAATAAACCGACCGCAAAGGCGATGACGATCGTGTAGGCCGTGCCGATGCCAATGTCCGACTGGCCGAGCATCCCGAACCGGAAGGCATTGACCATGTAGAGAATCGGGTTGGCCAGCGATACCTTCTGCCAAAACTCGGGCAACAGCGAAATGGAGTAGAACACGCCGCCCAGGTAAGTCAGTGGTGTTAGCACGAAGGTGGGCACGATCGAGATGTCATCGAACTTCTTGGCGAAGATCGCGTTGATGAAACCCGCGAGTGAAAACACCACCGAGGTGAGCACCACCATTGACAGCATGATCAACGGGTACTTGATGTCGAGCTTGGTGAAGGCCAGAGCGACCGCCGCAACCAGCGTACCGACCATAAGTCCGCGCACCACACCACCGGCGACGTGACCCAGGATGATGATCGCGTTGGGTACGGGCGAGACGAGCATCTCCTCGATGTGGCGCTGGAACTTGGCACCGAAAAACGACGAGACGACGTTGCCGTAGGAATTCGTGATGACGCTCATCATGATCAGGCCCGGCGCGATGAACTGCATGTAGCCGTAACCGTCCATCTGCCCGATACGGCTGCCGATGAGCGTGCCGAAAATCAAGAAATAGAGTGTCATCGTGATGGCGGGCGGCACGATGGTCTGCACCCAGATCCGCACCACGCGGACGTATTCCTTGCGCACGATGGTCGAGAAGGCGATCCAGTGTCGCTGCATCGTGGTCGACTCATTCACTGGCGGCCACCTCTGCGGTCTGCTTGGCCTCGACGAGGTTCATGAACAGCTCCTCGAGTCGGTTCGACTTGTTGCGCATCGACTCAACGGTGATACCGCGCTCACCGAGTGCCGCAAACATGCGGTTCAGTGACTGGGCGCGCTGCATGGTGACTTCGAGATCGCCATCCGGGCGTAGCGACACCTCAAACTCAGAGAGCTCGGGCGCTTGCTGCAGTGCTTCCCGCGTGCTGAGCACGAACACCTCGCGCTGCAATTTGCGCAGCAACTCAGCCATTGAGGTGTTCTCGACGATGTCTCCCTTGTCGATGATCGCAATATTGCGACAAAGCGTCTCCGCCTCTTCCAGGTAGTGCGTCGTCAGGATGATTGTCGTGCCTTTGGCATTGATGTCCTGGAGAAACCCCCACATTGATCGCCGAATCTCGATATCCACGCCCGCCGTCGGTTCGTCGAGAATGAGCAGGCGCGGCTCGTGCACCAGCGCACGCGCAATCATGAGCCGTCGCTTCATGCCGCCCGACAGGTTGCGCGAGATGTCGTTGCGCCGGTCCCAGAGCTTGAGCTCTGACAAATACTTCTCGACACGTTCGAGCGCGATCTTGCGCGGGATACCGTAATAGCCTGCCTGGTGCATCAGCGTGTTCTGCACCTTCTCGAACAGGTTGAGGTTGATCTCCTGCGGCACGAGGCCAATGCACTGCTTGGCGGCGGACAGGTGCGTGTCGATGTCGTTGCCGAACACGCGCACGCTGCCGCTCGTCTTGGAGACCAGCGATGTGATGATGCCGATTGTGGTGGTCTTGCCGGCGCCATTGGGCCCCAGCAGGGCGCAAAAGTCGCCTTGCTCAACTGCGATTTCGATCCCTTTGAGCGCGGTGAAGCCGTTCGGGTAGACCTTGGTCAGCCCTTTGATCTCGAGTGCATGCATCCCGCTAGTGTATCGCGAATGCAGCCTGACGCTGTCACTGCGTCGGTCCTGCGGCAGGGGTGGCGATGCCCTCGGGTTGGCCAGGCGACCATTCCTGCGCCACCCGGTCGCGGCGCGCACGGGCATGAATAAGTTGCATACCCGTGGCGCCGAGACTCGCGCGCTGCAGCGCCGAAATGCCCGACTGACGCGCCAGGTCCTGCCAAAACCCTGGAACGTCAACGAGTCGTGGCCGCAGCGACAGTTGGTTCGATAGCACGGGCAGCGCGGCGATGCTCATCGCAGCGAGCGCGTCACACCAAGCATCGTCCGTCCCCGTTACGGCGCGGGCTGCGGGCCGATGTTCGCGTGCGAGGTTCCAGACGAATCCCAGCGTCACGGTGACGAGCGAGGCCACGTCGGTATCGTAGGCGTCGAGGCGCGTGCTGCCCGGCGCTTCCTCGCCTCGAACCATGCGAAAAAGGAGGAACGGACAATCGGGCCAGCCCGGATCTGTACCGGACAACCGGGTCGACAGCCGCTGCGTGAGCCCCTGCTCGGCCGCGAATCGGCCGTCACGGGCCGCGCCGATGAGCAGGGCAATGAAGCGCCGATTGAGCGCGGAAACGTCGTGAAGCAAAGCAGGGTGCAGGCTGGGCTCTATGGGCATCGCGGCCTCCTTTTTCCTTATATGGGATCGAATCTACATATTTACGCGAGTCGCGGAGCACGCTACATTAGCACCCGAATGCGGTATATGCGCGTTCCTGCTCATAAATGGTAGTTAGGAGGTGACATGAGCGAACTATATAGCCGCGAACGGGCGCGGACGGACCTGGCGCTGGCCATGATCCAGCGGGAGGCGCGTACCAACACCATCAAGCGCTGCACTGGGCTTTCGGACGACCGGATCCGGAAACTGTGCAGCCGCTATTTCACGGCGCGGGGCGGCAACCGCGTGCGACGGCGACGCGGCAAATCGCCGCAGCAAACGGCGCGCTTTGTCCGCAATGCGAACCACCAGCTGCAGGCCACCACACTGATGAACCTGTTTGTGCTGCACAGCCTGATCCGCGTCGCGGGTGCGGGCTTCCAAGCCACCTGGTCAAACCCCGATGTTTCTGTTGGTGAGCGCTTCTGTGCGGCATTCGATAGCTACCAGGCTGTCTACGCGCGCCCGCTCTACAGCTTTGAGTGGGCCTGGGCGCTGCTCGTGGCTCTGGTGCGTGACGATGACCTCACCCTGGGTGATTGCGATCGCTGCGGCAGCCAGTACGTGCGTGACCGCTACGACCTTGACCTGCACATCTGTCCAGCCTGCGAAATCCGGACAGAGCGTCGACGCCGACCGGGCGCCCGTCACTACGCGGGCGCCTAGCTCAGGTTTTGGACTACACTCTCGCGCGTGGCAAGTGCCACGATTTGGGAGGGGACCCCGTGTTACAAGAGTTCAAGAAGTTCGCCATGCGCGGCAATGTCGTCGACATGGCCGTGGGGATTGTCATCGGTGCTGCCTTTGGCGCCATCGTGAAGTCACTCGTTGCCGACGTCATCATGCCGCCCATCGGCGTCGTGATGAGCGGCATCGATTTCAGCGATATCATCATTCCGCTGAGCGATGATCCCGAGGCTGCGGCGATCAAGCTCGGCGTGTTCATCAACGCCGTGATCAACTTCATCATCGTGGCGTTTGCGATCTTTCTGGTCGTTAAAGGCATGAACAAAATGCAGAAGCAAGAAGAAGAGGCGCCTGCCAAGCCGCCCGAGCCTTCTGCCGAAGAAAAACTACTGACCGAAATTCGCGATCTGCTCAGCAAGCAGAACTAGGACTCGGCAACTGGCGCGGCGTCGGCGCGAGCCGGCGCCGCGTTGTCGTTAAGGAGACTGAAAACCGCATGTGCCTCGTAACGGTTGGCTGGCAACAGCACCCGGACTACGCGATCGTCGTCGCCGCAAACCGCGACGAACGATTCGACCGCCCGGCCGCGCCGCTGGGCTGGTGGCCCGGCACGCCCCGAGTTCTGGCGGGGCGCGACCTCGTCGCCGGGGGCACCTGGCTCGGCGTCAACGAGGACGGTCGCTTTTCCGTGGTAACCAACTACCGCGAGCCGCCGGGCGACCCCGCGCCGCGCAGCCGCGGCGAGCTCGTCTCTATGTGGCTCACGGACGGCCTATCGGCGGAGCGGTTTCAACAGCGCCTTGAAGACACTGAATCAGCTTACGCTGGCTTTAACCTTCTTTTTGGCGATCGCGACGGGCTGTACTACTTCTCCAACCGCAGCACGCGCGGCGGCGCGCTCGAGGCCGGCACCTATGCGCTCAGCAATGCCGTGCTCGATACGCCCTGGCCCAAGGCCGAGCTGGCCCGGAACCACATGCGGCGCCAGCTTGAGGTGGGCGACACCACGCCCGACGCCTTCAATACTCTGCTGCAGGACACAAGACCGGCGCCTGATGCGCGGCTGCCCGATACGCACCTGCCGATCGAGCTGCGGCGACTGCTCTCGGCGCCCTTTATCGTGGGCGAGCATTACGGCACGCGCTGCTCGACGGTCTTGACCCTGAGCCATGCCGGCGACGTGCGCGTCCACGAGCAGCACTTTGCCCCGGGCGGCGCGCCCGGCGACGCCTTCGAAGAGAGGTTCTCGCTGGCGCGCTAAACCGGCAGGCGCTCGAGCAGCCACTGCCGCATGAGCACGATTTCCTCGGCGCACACGCTGTGTGGCATGGGATAGGTCTGCCACCGCACCGTGTAGCCCAGGGCTTCAATCGCATCCCGCGACTGGCTCGCGAGCTGCAACGGCAGCACGGGGTCATAGTCGCCGTGCACCATGAGGATGGGCAACGCATCGCCATGATTCGCATGCTCGCACGCCACGGTGTCCGAGAGCGGCAGGTAGGTCGACAGCGCCAGCACACCGGCCACGGGCGTCGCATCCGTCAGTGTAGAGAACAACGCCACGGCACCACCCTGCGAAAAGCCTGCCACGACGATGCGCTCGCGCGCGATGCCGGCGGCTTCCTGCTCGGCGATCAGGCCGCGCAGAAACGCGACACTCTCGCGGATGCCCGCCTCGTCAACCTGCGAATTCCGGTCAAGTCCGAGAATGTCGTACCAGGACGGCATCGACATGCCGCCGTTGATGGTCACGGGTTGGTGCGGCGCGTGCGGGAACACGAAGCGCCAGCGCGCCTCTGCCGGCAATCGCATCTCCGCCACGATGGGCTCGAAGTCGTGCCCGTCGGCGCCCAGACCGTGCAGCAGGATGATGGCGGCATCGGGCGAAGCGCCCGTTTCGATGACGACGGGTTCCGACATTGGGGGGCTCCAGGCTAGGTAGCGCGCGCAGCATAGCGCATTTGGGCTTGCATTATTATGCGCATCAATATTACTTTATGCGCAAATAGAGGAATTACTATGCCACCCGAGTCCAACCAGCAGGAAGCACGCCGCGCCGTGATCCGGCGCCTGCTGAGAAAACGCACGATCCGCACCCAGTCCGAACTGGCGCAGCAACTCGAGTCGCTGGGGCACCTGGTGACGCAGTCGAGCGTGAGCCGCGACCTGCGCGAAATGAACGTCATCAAGGACCCCGAGGGCTATCGGCTAGACGATGCCGCAGCAGCCTCGCCGACAGGCGAGAGCGGGGGCTTCGTGCGCAACACGGCACCAGCAGGCAATCACCTACTGGTGGTCAAGACGGCCGTCGGCGCCGCGCAGCGCGTCGCCGTCGTGATTGACCGCAGCGGCTGGCCCGAGATCGTCGGCACGCTATCCGGCGACGACACCATTTTTATTGCCACCTCCGGTGCGGCCGCCAACCGGCGGTTGCAACGGCGCCTCGCCGACTGGGGCGGGAGTAACCCCAATGACTGACAACGCACCCATCCTCCTCGCCTACTCGGGCGGTCTCGACACCTCGTTTTGCATTCCCTGGTTGCGAGAGACTTATGCCGCACCCGTCATCACGATCACGATCGACACGGGCGGCATCGATACGGCAACCGCAGAAGACCTCGAGCGCCGCGCGCTGGAGCTGGGTGCCGCCGAGCACCACCTCGTTGACGCCCGCAGCCACTTCTTCGACAGCGTGCTGCGCCACCTCATTGCGGGCAACGTGCGGCGCGGTCAGCTTTACCCGCTGTGCGTTGGCGCCGAACGCGGCGTGCAGGCCGCAGCGATGGCTGAAGTGGCCAACGCCCGAGGCGCGACGCGTATCGCGCACGGCTGCACGGCCGCGGGCAACGATCAGGTGCGCTTCGAAGTCGCGCTGGCTGCGCTGGCACCCAACGCCCAGGTCCTCGCGCCCGTGCGCGACAACAGCTGGGCGCGTGCCGACCAGATCGCCTATCTCGAAAAGGACAACCTGCCGTTGCCGCCCGCAGGGGGCGACTACTCCATCAACCGTGGCCTTTGGGGCGTGACCATCGGTGGCCAGGAAACGCTCACGAGCCAGGGCTGCATTCCCGAGTCGGCCTGGGTGCTCTCGCCGGGCGCGCTTGAGGCGCCGCAGTCCGCCGAAACACTCACGCTGGGTTTCGAGGCCGGCGTACCCGTCAGCATCGATGGCACAGCCTACGAACCGATTGCCCTCATTGAAGCGATCGAGCACCGTGCAGCACGCTTCGGTATCGGCCGTGGCGTGCACCTGGGTGACACTATCCTGGGCACCAAAGGACGCGTCGCCTTTGAGGCACCCGCCGCCGAAGTCCTCATCGTCGCGCACCGAGAGCTCGAGAAACTCGTGTTGAGCGCGGCGCAGCAACGGATCAAAGACGCCGTGGCCGCAAGCTACGGCGACTTTGTCCACGAGGGACGCCACCTGGACCCGGCCTGCCGCGATATCGAGGCGCTCTTCGACAGCGCACAGCAGCGGGTCACGGGTACCGTGCAGGTGCGCCTGCAGCCAGGCAGCGTCTTTATCGAAGGCCTCGACTCGCCATTTTCATTGCTGGCCGCCACACGCGGTGTCTACGGCGAAGCGGCTGGTGAGTGGACGCCCGCCGACGCGCGAGGCTACGCACGGGTCCTGTCACTGCCCGGCATCTTGCAGCAGCGCGCCGGTAAGAGCGGGGCAGCGTCATGAACATGATTCGCTCCACACAGGTGGACAAAGTGGCATCGCTGGCCGCGGCCCAAAACCTCGGCCGCGAGCTGCGGCTCTCCGACGACATCGTCTGCGAAGAAGGTGTGCTCGTCGCCGTCGAGGTGCTCAACAACAAGAGCCGCTACAACACGCTCGAACTGACGAGCGGCCGCATGGCCGTCGTGAAACGAGGCGACATCGTCGTCGGCGCGCTGGGCCACCGCAAAGCCCTGTTCGGCTACTCGGGCCACATGCCAGAGACTCTGGCGCCGGGTGACACCCTGCAGCTGCTCAACATCGGTGGGGTGCTCGGCTGCTGCGAATCGGTCAATGCCGAGCTCGGCGACCCGTTCGACTGCAAAGTGCTCGGTATGGTGCTCGACTTCCCTTACCTGGGTGAACGCATCGGCGTCCCGGCGCGCGCGGGCAGCGATGCGCTGCCCGACATCGACACGCTCGACCTCGGTGGTGTGCCCGTCGTGGCGCTGGCCGGCACCTGCATGGACGCTGGCAAAACGGCTGCCGCCTGCGCCATCGTGAGCCGCCTGCGCGCGCACGGTCTGTCGGTCGCAGCCTGCAAGGCCACAGGTGTGTCGCTGCGGCGCGATATCCTGGCGATGGAAGACGCCGGCGCGCGGGCCTCCATGCTGTTTTCGGATTTCGGCATCATGACGACGACGCGCGACAATGGCCCGGCGCTCACGCGCGCGCTGCTCGCAGCCCTGGCGACTGACAAACCCGACGTCATCGTTATGGAACTCGGCGACGGCTTGCTGGGCACCTACGGCGTCGACGCAATCCTCGCCGACGATGAGATCCGTCCGAATCTGACCAGCGTGGTGCTCTGTGCCAACGACCCTGTCGCCGCCTGGGGTGGCGTGCGCATTCTGCGCGAGACCTACGATATCGAACCCGCTATTGTTACAGGCCCGGCCACGGACAACGCCGTAGGCGTGGACCTCATCGAACAGCAGATGGGCGTCAAGGCACGCAACGCGCTCACGAGTGGCCTCGCACTGGGTGATGCCGTGCACGCCTCTCTAGCGGGCGATGGAGGTGCGGGCGATGACTAAGCGCACGCCCTGCATCGTGCTCGGCGCCACGGGCTACGTGGGCGGCGAGTTGCTTCGATTGATTGCCGGGCATCCCGGGCTCGAATTGCATGCCGCCACCTCGGATAGCCAGGCGGGCAATGCGATCGCCGATCAGTTCCCGCACCTCGCGAGCCATATCGATTCGAACTTTGTGTCGACGAACGACGCCATGGCGACCCTCACCGGGCTCGAATCGGCAGCCGTGTTCTCAGCCGCGCCGCACGGCGCCGCGGCGGCGACCATCGCGGCAACGCTCGACGCCGCCGAGGCCGCAGGCACAGACGTGCACGTGGTCGATGCCTCGGCCGACTTTCGTTACGCCGACGTCGACGCCTACGCAGCCGTTTACGGTCAGGCGCACGGTGCGCCCGAGCGACTACCGCAGTTTGTGAGCGCGGTGCCCGAACACCTGACCGAGACGTCCTCGAAGCATGTCGGACACCCGGGGTGCTTCGCGACGGCGATGCAACTCGCCATCGTGCCGCTGCTCAAGCACGGGCTTTCCGAACCCAACCTCGTTGCCACAGGCATTACGGGCGCCACGGGCTCGGGCAAAGTCCCCACGGCCACGACGCACCTGCCCGAGCGCCACGCCAACCTGTTTGCCTACAAGCCGCTGTCGCACCGCCACGCGCCCGAAGTCGTCGCACACGTCGCGGCCGCTACGGGCACCGCGCCCGCGCTGCACTTCGTGCCGCACTCGGGGCCGTTTGCACGAGGCATTCACATGACCGTGATCGCACCTGCAACCGCCGCGTGTCACATTGCGGCTCTGCACGACGCCTTCACGGACTATTACGTCACCGCACCATTCGTGCGTGTCGTTGACGGTATGCCGCGACTGAAGTCGGTCGTCGGCAGCAACTTTGCGCACATCGGTCTCGCGACGGCGAACGACACGGTCTGCATCACGGTCGTCATCGATAACCTGGTCAAGGGCGCCGCGGGAGGCGCCGTGCAGTGGATGAATCGACTGCTGGGGCTCGACGAAACGACAGGACTCATGCAAAGCGCAGCGGGGTGGACCTGATGACGACGACGCGAACGGCACACGACGAAGAAATGCGCTACACGCTGCCCGTCTACGCGCAGCTGCCGTTCGAGCCCGTGGAGGGCCGCGGCGCCTGGCTCTTGGATGCCGAGGGCCGCAAGGTGCTCGATCTCTACGGCGGACACGCCGTGGCCGTGCTCGGTTACGACCACCCGGCGCTAATCCAGGCCGTGACGACACAGCTCGGGCGGCTACCGTTTCAATCGAACGCGATCGCAATGGACATTCGCGCCGAGGCGGCGAAACGGCTCGTGGACTTCGCACCCGACGCGCTCACCCACGCCTTCTTCGTCAACTCGGGCGCGGAAGCCAACGAAAATGCGCTGCGGCTGGCCTGCCTGGTGACAGGCCGTAAGCGCATCGTGGCCGTCACGCAGGCCTTCCACGGCCGGACCGCGGCGGCCGGCGCTGTGACCTGGGGCAGCCACAAGCGTTGGTACGCCTTCCCTGATACGCCGTTCGACGTCCACTTTGTGGCACGTGATGACGTCAACGCTGCCCGCGCCGCGTTCAACGGCGACACGGCCGCCGTCATCGTCGAGCCTGTGCAGGGCGTCGCTGGTGCCTACGACCTCTCGACCGCATTCCTCCAGGCGCTGGCACAGGGTGCCTCCGACTCAGGCGCGCTGTTCATTGCCGATGAAGTGCAAAGCGGTATCGGACGCAGCGGCCTGCCGTTTGCGATCCAGCACGCGGGCGTCACGCCCGACCTGGTTACGGCCGCCAAATCGCTGGGCGGTGGCATTCCCTGCGGCGCCGTGCTGACCACGGCAGCCGTTGCTGCCGAATGCCGCAAAGGCGACCTGGGGACCACATTCGGTGGTGGGCCCCTCGCTGCCGCAGCCATTAGTGCCGTGCTACAAACGATCGAGGGCGAGGCACTCATGGACAACGCGCGCGAGCGCGAGGCCCAGGTTCGCGCCGAGTGTGTCACCGGGCCTGTGTCTGCCGTTCAGGGGCGCGGCCTGCTGCTCGGTTTGCGCTGCAAGCCGCCGGCGGCGCTGGTTCGTGACGCGCTGCTCGAACGCGGCATTCTCACGGGAACGAGTGGCGACCCCCACGTGCTGCGACTGTTACCGCCTCTGACGATCGTCGAGAACGACATTCATTTCCTTGCAAGCCGGCTTGCGGAGCTGCCGGCGGAGATCGACTAATGCAATCCTTCAATCACCTGCGCGACTTTGAGGTCGCCGACATCCTGGACCTGCTCGAGCTCGCGGGAAGACTCGATACGCAGCCCGAACCCCGCGCGCTCGAAGGTAAAGTGCTGTCGCTGCTGTTCTTAAGTCCGTCGCTGCGCACACTGGCCTCGTTCCAGGCAGCGATGACGCGAATGGGCGGCGGCGCATTTGTGATTTCGCCCGACATGTCGATCCACGGTCTTGAATCACGCCATGGCATCGTGATGGATGGCAGCGCCGCTGAGCACATCCGCGAAGCCGTGCCCGTCATCGCGTCCTACGGCGACGCCATCGGCATTCGCGCGTTCGCCGAACGTCGCGACCTTGACACTGATATCAAGGAGACGGCGTTTTCTGCGCTGACGGATTACGTCGGCGATACGCCCTGGATCAACATGGAGTCAGCCATGAGCCATCCCTGCCAGAGCCTGGCCGATTGGAAGACGCTCGACGACTTCAACATGCCCAAGCAAGGCGGCAAGTTCGTACTCAGTTGGGCCTACCACCCCAAGGCACTGCCGTTGGCTGTGCCTGCCAGCACCTTGCACATGGCAGCAATGCGCGGCATGGACGTCACGGTATTACGGCCCGAGGGCTTCGCGCTTCCGGCGCCCATCATGCGCGAAGCGGAAGCCGTGGCCAGCGCCAACGGCGGCTCCGTCCGTGAGTCCGAGGACCGTGCCGAGGCCATGGAGGACGCGCACGTGATCTATGCGAAGAGTTGGTCCTCCACCCAACACTACGGCGATCGCAATGCAGAGCTCGAGGCGCGCCGTGATCTGAGCGACTGGTGTGTTGACGAAGGCTGGTTCGAACCCGCGCGCGACGACTGTCGATTCATGCACTGCCTGCCCGTACGCCGCGGTGTCGTTGTGGCCGACGAGATCCTGGACGGGCCCCGCAGCATTGTGATCGCTGAGGCGCGTAATCGCATGCTCGCGCAGATGGCCGTACTACACCGCATGCTCTCGGGGTCAGGCGCATGAAGAGCAACGAACGCGCGATTGTCGTTTCGGCGCTCAAGCACGCTGCGCCCTACATCCGGCTCTTTAAGCGAAAGACCTTCGTGCTCAAGGCAGGTGGCGAGATCTTTTCCGATGCGCCAAGCACGCGCGCGCTCATGGAGCAGGTCGGCATCCTGCACCAGGTCGGTATTCGCGTCGTGCTCGTGCACGGTGGCGGACCGCAGTCGACAGCGCTGGCTAAAGCACTGGGTGTCGACCCGACGTTTGTAGCCGGGCGCCGCGTCACCGACGCCGAATCACTCAACGTGTCGGCCATGGTGCTCAACGGGCAAATCAATACGCGCATCCTGGCGGCCTGCCGTGATCTCGACATACCTGCTGTGGGCATCAGTGGCGTCGATGCTGGTCTCATTCGCGCCCACCGCCGACCACCCGTCGAGACCGAAGACGGGCTTGTGGATTACGGCCATGTGGGCGACATCGATGGCGTCGACACCGAAGTGTTGGCCAAGCAACTCGACAACGGGCTCATGCCCGTCGTGAGCCCGCTGTCCGCGGACCCCGACGGCGAGCTGCTCAACATCAACGCCGACACCGTTGCTGCCGCGCTCGCTGCAGAACTCGGCGCCGAGAAGCTGATCCTTGCGACGGGCGCCCCCGGTATCCTCGAGGACGCCAGCGACCCGCGCTCGCTCATCAGCTACATCGACCGCGTGGGACTCGAGCAACTGCGTGACAGCGGCAAGCTCACCGACGGCATGCTGCCCAAGGCCGCGGCGATTGACGCAGCGCTGGCCGGCGGCGTGCAACGCGTCCACATCATCTCGTCGAAGCTCGAAGACAGCCTGCTGCTCGAAGTATTCACCAACGAAGGTACGGGTACGCTCGTTGTGAACTCGATTGACGCCCTGACCGCCGCTGAGCAAGGGCCCGGTGACACGCCATGAGCCGGCTCTGGGACAAGGGCACGAGCCTCGACGACCGCGTGCTGCGCTACACAGCCGGCGAGGACCACAAGCTCGATGAGCGACTCGTGGCCTACGACGTGCGTGCCTCGACGGCGCACGCCGACATGCTGCACGCACAAGGCCTGATCGAGGCCGCCGATCACGCCGCCATTGTTGATGGGCTCGCCGCACTGGCCGCCGAGCATGCCAATGGTGCGTGGACGATCTCGCTTGAAGAAGAAGACGTGCACACGGCGCTCGAGTCGCGGCTGACGGCGCGCATCGGCGCCGCGGGCGGGCGGCTGCATTTGGGTCGCTCTCGCAATGATCAGGTGCTGGCCGCGCTTCGCTTGTACCTGCGTGATGTCTGCGCTGGCCTCGGGGATCGGCTGGCCGATCTGACTGCCGCTCTGGCCGACCTCGCGGGACGCGAGTCCGACACAGTACTGCCCGGCTACACGCACCTGCAGCAGGCTATGCCCTCGAACGTCCCGCTCTGGGCCGGTGGTTTTGCTGCGGGGCTCGAGGATAACGTCACCGCGCTCTCGGCGGTGAAACACCGCCTCAGCGCCTCGCCGCTGGGCAGCGCCGCCGGCTACGGTACGCCGGGCGTGCCGATCGACCGCGAAGCGACGGCATCGTCGCTGGGATTCGACCGTGTCGAGCAGCCGGTCACGGCCGTGCAGCTTGCGCGGGGCAAGGCCGAAGCACACCTGTGCTTCGAGATCACAATGATGCTCGGCGACACGGCGCGGCTCGCGGCAGACCTGCTGTTGTTCTACACGCAGGAGTTCGCCTATGTGTCGCTGCCCGAGTCACTGACGACGGGCAGCTCGATCATGCCGCAGAAGCGAAACCCTGACGTACTTGAGCTGGTCCGGGCCGCACCCGCAACGGCGCAAGCCTGCCTCGACGAATGCCTCATGATCACGCAAAAACTGACCTCGGGTTACCACCGTGACCTGCAACGTCTCAAGGCACCGCTGTTTCGCGCCATCGACCTCGCCGACGACACGCTGGCCATCATGAAGCCGATGCTAGACGGAGTGGCGTTTCGACCGGGGAACATCACGCTTTCAGCAGGCATCCATGCGGCCGAGGAAGCCAACCGGCTCGTCGTCGAGCGGGGCATGAGTTTTCGCGACGCCTACCGCGAGGTGGGCAAGCGCTTCAACGGCGCGTGACGTTACCGGGCCAGAGGTGATCGCGGTATAGTCTTCGGCCCCATCCGCGGTGCCGAAGATGATCTGGTACAACAACACACTCCCCGATGTCGCTGCAGCCAATGCCTGGAGCGCCAACACGCTGGTCGAAACGCTCGACATCCGTATCGAGGCCATCGACGAGAACAGCCTCACAGGCAGCATGCCCGTCGACAACCGCACCCATCAGCCCTACGGCATTCTGCACGGCGGTGCGTCCGTGGCGCTTGCGGAAACGCTGGGCAGTGTCGGCGCCGCACTCACCGTCGACGCGGCGCGCTACCGCGTCGTCGGCCTCGACATCAACGCCAACCACGTGCGCCCGACACGCGAAGGCCGCGTCACGGCTGTCGCCACCCCACACCACCTAGGTCGGACCACGCAGGTTTGGGGCATCGAACAGCGCAATGAAGCGGGCAAGCTGACCTGCATCTCGCGCATCACCATGGCCATCATCGACAGTCGGCCCGGCACGTGAGGCGCGCCGCGCTGCTGCTGGTCGTCGCGCTGATCGCGGGCTGCGGGCAGACGGGCGAGTTATTCCTGCCCGGCGAGCGACCGGCGACAGTGCCGAGCTCTCGCACTACCACACCCGAAACGCGCCCGGCGACCACCGAAGAAGAATCGACTGAAGACAATGACGAAGAAACTCCTGCTCGTTGACGGCTCGGCCTACCTGTTCCGCGCCTTCCACGCCCTGCCTCCGCTGACCACCGCAAAGGGCGAGCCCACGGGTGCCGTGCACGGCGTGTTGAACATGCTCAACAAGATGATTCGCGAGGAGCAACCTGACTACATCGGGATGGTGCTCGACGCGCCCGGTAAAACCTTCCGCGACGACCTGTTCGACGACTACAAGGCAAGCCGGCCACCCATGCCCGACGATATGCGCGGCCAGATCCAGCCCATCATCGATATCGTCGAGGCCATGGGCGTACCGCTGCTGCGCATTCCAGGTGTCGAAGCCGACGACGTGATCGGCACGCTCGCAACGCAAGCCAGCGAGGCCGGCATTACCACGCTCGTGTCCACGAGCGACAAGGACATGGCGCAACTCGTCAACCCGCACGTCACGCTCGTCAATACGATGAGCAACACCGTGCTCGACCGCGACGGCGTGAAGGCCAAGTTCGATGTCTGGCCCGAACAGATCATCGATTACCTGGGGCTCGTCGGCGACGCATCGGACAACATCCCGGGCGTACCCAAGGTGGGCGCGAAGACCGCGGCCAAGTGGCTCAACGCTTACGGTGACTGCGACACGATCATCGAAAAGGCCGACGAGATCACGGGCAAGGTCGGCGAGAGCCTGCGTGAGCACATCGAGCAGCTCGAAATGTCGCGCGTACTCGCAACCATCAAGCTCGACGTCGATCTCGAGGCGGGACCCGACGGGCTTGCGCCGACAGCGCCCGATGTCGAGGCCCTGCACGCGCTCTACTCGCGCTGGGAACTCAATACACTGCGCCGCCAGCTCGAAGAATCCGAGGACGTCGGTGGCGCCGCACCCGCGGCGGCCGCAGACGAAGAAGCGGGCGACTACGAAATCGTCCTCGACGACACCGCGCTGGAGGCCTGGCTCAAGCGCATCGACAAGGCCGAGCTTGTGGCCGTCGACACCGAAACCAACAGCCTCGACTACATGAGCGCCGAGCTTGTCGGCATCAGTCTCTGTGTTGAAACGGGCAGTGCCTGCTACATCCCGGTGGCACACGCCTACTCGGGCGCCCCGGAGCAGCTCACGCGCGACCACGTACTCGCCAAGCTAAAGCCATTCCTCGAGGACCCGAACCAGGCCAAGGTCGGGCACCACCTGAAGTACGACGCCCATATTTTTGCACGCTACGACGTAGCCCTCGCGGGTATGCAGCACGACTCGATGCTGGCCTCCTACGTACTCAACTCGACGGCGTCGCGCCACGACATGGACTCGCTCGCACAGTTCTACCTGGGTCGCTCGACGATCAAGTACGAAGACGTTGCCGGCAAGGGCGCGAAGCAAAAGACCTTTGACGAGATCGACCTCGAAGTCGCGGGCCCTTACGCCGCTGAAGATGCCGACATCACGTTGCGCCTGCACGAGCACCTGGTCGAGGCGCTCGACAAGGAGCCCTCGCTTAAAGCTGTCTATGCCGACATCGAACAGCCGCTGGTTCCCGTGCTCTTCGATATGGAAGAAGCCGGCGTGCGTGTCGATGCCGACTTGCTCGTGACGCAGAGCCACGAGCTCGGCGAGAAGATGGCCGAGCTGCAGGACGCCGCGCACGAGCTTGCAGGCCGCCCCTTCAACCTGGGCTCACCCAAGCAGCTCGGCGAGATCCTGTTTGAGGAACTCGAGCTGCCCGTACTACGCAAGACGGCCAAGGGTGCGCCGTCGACAGCCGAAGACGTACTGGTTGAGCTGGCCGGTGATTACGACCTCCCACAGGTCATTCTCGATTTCCGCAGCGTGTCAAAGCTGCGCAGCACCTACACGGAAAAGCTACCAACGCTGATCGCCGCAGACGGTCGCATCCACACGTCCTACCACCAGGCCGTGGCGGCAACGGGACGGCTGTCCTCGTCGGACCCGAACCTGCAGAACATCCCGATCCGCACGCCCGAAGGCCGCCGCATTCGCCAGGCCTTCGTACCCGAGGCAGGTTACCGACTCATCGCCGCCGATTACTCGCAGATCGAGCTGCGCATCATGGCTCACCTCTCGCAGGACGACGGTCTGCTGACCGCCTTCGCCAATGATGAGGACGTGCACCGCGCTACGGCCGCCGAAGTCTTCGAAGTGGCACTCGATGCGGTGACCTCGGACCAGCGTCGCTCGGCCAAGGCCATTAACTTTGGGCTCATCTACGGCATGTCGGCTTTCGGGCTCGCCAAACAGCTCTCGATCGGGCGTGCGGAGGCGCAGGCCTATGTCGATCGATACTTCGAGCGCTACCCGGGCGTTCACGACTACATGGAACGCACGCGCACGCAGGCGCGCGACGACGGCTACGTCGAGACCATCGAGGGTCGCCGGCTCTACCTGCCAGAGATCAACGCGCGTAATCCGCAGCGCCGCCAGTACGCAGAACGCAGTGCCATTAACGCACCCATGCAGGGTTCGGCGGCCGACATCATCAAGCGCGCCATGATCGACGTGCACGGTTGGCTCAAAGGCGGTGACACCGATGCCCGTCTCATCATGCAGGTGCACGATGAGCTTGTACTCGAAGTGGCTGAGTCAGCGGCGGACGCCGTGATGGCCGAGGTCATCGAGCGCATGGCGCGCGCCGCAACGCTCGACGTGCCGCTTAAGGTCGACGCCGCCGCGGGCGCGAATTGGGATGAGGCGCACTAGCGCGTTCCTCAGCCCGTGAGCTCCTGAACGGCACGGTGCGCTTCGGCGATCGCCGTGTTGGTGTCGGCCGATGCGCCGGCATCCGAGTTGGCGATGGCAATGCGGCCGAACGGTTGCCGACCAATGACCCAGGGTTTCTCTGCCTCTGTCGCGTACCCGGGCTCCCAGAGCAGGTTCGGACTGTAAGCGTAGCCGTGCGCCCAGCGGTTGACGGTGATGGCCTCGATATCGCGACCCGGGTCGAAGTCCGCGCCGGACAGCGCCTGCGCCAGCTGATCCCGAACGTGGTGCTCGTAGGTCTCGAAGGGTGTCGCCAGCATCTGGCGGCGCCCGGCACGCCATTGCTCGGGCCCCTGGATATCAGCGAAGTACGGCACGTGGCAGAGGTGCAAGGTCATGGGTTCATCAGGGTCTGAGCCGAACGCGTAGCCGCCCATGCTCACGGGGTAGTCGAGCTCGACCTGCTTGTAGAAGTCGTTAGTGAAATAGACGTAGCGCAAATTGAGCTCGGCGAAAGCGCGCCAGTTGGACAGGGCCACCTTGGTGTAGGTCAGCGGCACTTTGATGTTGTAGGCCAGGCCGGCCTTTTGCGTATCCGGCAGCTCGGGACAAAGGTAGGGAATGGCACTGTTGTAGCAAGCCATGATGCAGTGTTTGGCGCGCACCGCATGATTCGCGCCGTTGCGGAGGTAGGTGACCTTGACCGACCGCTCGTCGGCACTATGCGCGACATTGACGACCGTGCTGTTGAGACGGATCTGAACCTCGGCATCGCGCCGATCGAGCCGCGTGTAATCGAGCTGCGCCAGCACACTGTCTTCCATCGTCGATCCCGGCAGCGCGTCGGGAATCAACTGCCGAACGAGCAAGCGTGCGATCGTCGCGTTGCCGTCCGGGAAGTGAAAGATATAGGGCTCAACGCCACGATTGCCTTCGGGCCTCAGCGTGTGGGTGAGTCCGGGCAGGCTGCCACCGTCGCCGTAATCAAAAATATCGATGGCCGGAATCTCGTCCATACCGACACACCAAAAGCTCATACCCCAGCGCTGATAGAGCGCCAGCACCTGTTCGTCGACACCCACGTAATCGGCGAGGTAGTCGCGATAGCTGATCCTGCTGAGCAGCGCGATCTTCTCGTCGCGCGAGAGGCCCGGCAGGTAATCGCGATCGTCGGTGAAGGCGCGAACCAGATCCGCCCTGGCCGCCTCATGAAGCGGCGTCTCGGCGGCGAAATCCTGCCAGGACCGACTGCCGTAACCTGTGACCAGTCGACGTTCGCCGTAGGTCTCGGCATCGAACGCGATGCCATAGGTCAGGCCCAGGTCGTCGTAGAGGTTCTGGTCGAAGTAATCGTAGAAGCGTGAGACATCGACGCCGATGTCCTCGAGCAAGGCGCTCGAGACCTGGCTGTAACCCGACGGCGTGTCGATAGATTCGGTGCCGCCATAGGCGATCTGTCGCTGCCCACCAATCGTGAACTCGTTGCGCTTCGCGTGGCCGCCAAAGTCGTCGTGGTTGTCGAGTACGAGCACGCGGGCGCCCGGATGTTCGCGCCGGTAGAAGTAGGCCGCAGACAGGCCACTGATGCCACCACCAACCACCACGAGGTCGTAGTCAGCTTCGATAGTTGCTTCAGGAACTTTCGCGCCGGCCACGCGCGCATGCATGGCCTGCCAGGCCCCGTCGTGGCTGCCCCTGAGGCCAGTCCTGGACGGCGGGTAGTACCCCTCAGGCAAGCGGAAGTCAGGCGCATCGCGGCCGAAGGCCTCGACCCAGGGCGTCAAAAGCGTCGCCCCGATGGCAACCTGCGTGCCGTTCAGAAAGTCCCGGCGTGTGATCCGCCTGGCCATGTGTTGCCCCCCGGCTAAGCCCGTCGACACCTTACCGGGAACTCAGCCGCGGGACCGAACTCTAACTCTCTGAGTACCCACAGTGCTCGCCCGTTTCCCCTCCCTGAACGGGCAGGCAACACGGTTACCCCAAGACCGGTTGCGACATTGGCCCGGTGCACCCACGCACCGGGCCTTTTTTTTGTTCAGGCCAGCGTGTCGCCCGTATTGACGTGGCCACCCAGCATTTCGTTGAGCCGGCCCCGGGCCTGGTCGACACCCTGGCGGTTCAGCGATGAGAACAGCTGCACACCGGCGCGGCCCGCGAGCGAACGGCGGGTTTCCTCGAACTGGCGGGCGGCCTGCCCTCGCTTGAGCTTATCGGCCTTTGTCAGCAGCAGGTGCACGGGAATGCCAAGCTGCTCGGCGTATTCGAGCATCACAAGGTCGAAGTCCACGAGGCCGCGTCGTACGTCGACGATGAGAAACAGCCCCGCAAGCGAGCGACGCTGAGAAAAATAGTCTTCCATCAGGGACTTCCAGTGCCTGCGCATGGACTCGGACACCTTGGCGTAGCCGTAACCAGGCAGGTCGACGAGTCGTTTGTCGCCGCTCAGGCGGAAGAAATTCACGAGCTGCGTCCGCCCCGGGGTCTTGGAGACCCGTGCGAACTGCTTGCGGTTCACGATGACGTTGATCGCCGAGGACTTGCCCGCGTTGGAGCGCCCGGCAAAGGCGACCTCTGTGCCTGCATCCGCCACGAACTGTGTGAGCGAATCCGCACTTGTCAGAAATGCAGCGTCAGGATAGTTAGACATCGACTAGAAACGTAGTGTCCGTACCACGAAATCCGAATGTCTTCGTGTATACTTTGCCGGCTTAACCAGTCTAGCACGGGCGATTCGGTTCGATACCGGACATTACGGTCTAGCGCATCCCACACAACTTCGACAGCGCAGGGCTTTTGGCCGGCGCGGAAGCGGTGCGCGCTACGCAACGCCTGGTGCATGGTAATAGACATCTGATGTTGGACACCCGCAACGAGGATCAGAAGTGAACACGACACGCCACCCATTGGCCCGCATTGCCGCCGTTACAGCAGCATTGGCGCTGGTCAGCGTACCGTCTGCCGCCAGTAATTTCGCCGATGGCGATGCCGAGGCCGGCGCAGAGAAAATCACTACCTGTGCCGCCTGCCACGGCGGAAACGGCATCAGCGTCAACCCGCAGTGGCCGAGCCTGGCGGGTCAGCACTCACGCTACAGCATGCAGCAGCTCATGTGGTTCAAGTCCGGTGAGCGCAAGAACATCCTCATGAACTCGCAGGCCATGGCGCTGTCCGAACAGGACATGCGCGACATCGCGGCTTACTTTGAATCCCTGGCGCCGGCCGTGCGCGAAGTTGCCAACCCCGACACACTTGCCCGCGGTGAGCGGCTGTACCGTGGTGGTGACGAAGAGCGCGGACTGCCCGCCTGTATTGCCTGCCACGGCCCGTCGGGCGCCGGCAACCCAGGCGTGCCTTACCCCAAGCTGGGCGGCCAGCACGCGACCTACCTGGCTTCGAGCTTGCGTGAGTACGCAACGGGGGGCGAGAACCGCAGCAACACCGAAGAGCAGAAACAAATGACGACAATTGCCCAGAAGCTCACGCCTGAGGACATCGAAGCACTGTCGTCGTACATGCAGGGGCTCAACTGAGCCCGCGCCTGACAGAGGAATCGGACGAATGCGAGTTTTTCTGGCCGCGACGCTGACCGTCGCACTCGCTGCCTGCGGCAGCAGTGAACCTGAAACGACGGCTGCGCCCGTCACGGACACGGCAGCTGATGCGCCAGTCGCCGAGCAGGCGCCCGCGGAAACAGAAGCAGCGCCCGTGCTTGCTGCTGTCGAAGAATCCGACGGCAGCTACGACCCTGAAGCCGTTGCCGAGGAAGGTGCACTTCGCATGGCGCGCGACGACACACCGGCAGCAGCACAGCGTTTCGAGGAAGGCGTGCACTACAAGCGCTTTCGTCCAGCAAAGCTGACTGTCGAGGGCGGCCCCGCCGTCGAGGTGGCTGAGGTTTTCTGGTACGGCTGCAACCACTGTTACAACCTCGAGCCCGTGCTGCGGCGCTGGGACGACAGCAAACCTGAAGGCGTCACCTTTGTGAAAGTGCCCGCCGTGTGGAATCCCGTGCTCGAGACCCACGCGCGCGCGTTCTACACGATCGAAGCGCTTGCAGGCTCCGGCCTCATCGAAAACAAGCACGCCGTGCACATGGCGTTCTTCGACAAGATGCATGTCGAGAACCAGCGCATGTCCTCAGAGCGCTCGATTCGTGAGTTTCTCGGCAATTTCGGCGTGTCGGCAAAAGACTTTGAAGACACCTGGGCCTCGCCCTGGGTGGCCACACGCTTCAACCAAGCGAAGCGCATCAACCGCGCTTATGGCATCGCCAGCGTTCCGACTATCGTCGTTAACGGCAAGTTCATCACCGACGAAGGCATGGCGGGCAGCAAGCCTGAGCTGGTCGCGGTCATCGACGAACTCGTCGCCAGCGAACGCTAAGCCGCGCTGCAACCCGACTCAACCGGCCGACTGCGCAACGATGCGCAGTCGGCCGTTTTGTTTCTGCCAATAGAGTCTGAGCCAGGTCGTCACGGACGCCGCGCCCGCTACGTTAAGCGTTTGCCGGCAGCGTGTCAGGAAGACCTCGGCCGAGGGATCCGCGACAAAGTGCGACACCGAGCTCAGGCGAATCTCGGTCTCGGGCGCCGTCTCAAGCGCACGCGCGCGCCAAGCGCGCCACTGCGCTGACGTCAGGCCCATATCGCGAAAGCTCATTTCATAGTGCGCCAGGAGTCCCGCTGCATCGCGTGATCCGACACTATCGATCCAGGCTTCCAGCGCCGTATCGAGTGCGGCCACCATCGCGGCTCGGTCATCCACAGACGCCTTCCAGGTGAGTGGCGCGCCGATCACCACGGGCGTGACACGACGCGCGACAGGATCGACCAGCGCGTCGATACGGTCTTCGGACACGGCGATGCAGCCATCAGTATCCCGGGGCGGACGGATGTTGTTGGCGGGGTCGATACCGTGGATCCAGATGCCATCACCCGAGCGGCGTTGCCGTCGGTCGAGCGCGTTGGGGTAGTCGAGCGGTAGCACGCGGCTGCCGTAACGCGCCGGCAATTGTGCTGTGTCGAATTCGTCGACGGCCCAGTACACGCCCAAGGGTGTGCGTTCGTCGCCACGCCGGCTCTTGCCAGCGCCATTGGCGCCCGAAGAAATGTAAAACGCAGACGGAAACATCTCGCTGGTTGGCGGGCCCGGTAGGAGCCAGGCCACGCTCTCGTTGAGGTCGACGGCCAATACGTATGGAACGTCGTCGGCCAATAACAGCACCGAATCAGGCATGCTGCCGGCAGGCCGCGACCGCGCCGCCACCCAGTCCTCACGCGCACGTCGCCAGAGCGAGGCAAAGCGCGCGAAAGCGCGATTGCCTTGTGTCGCATAACCGCCGCGCGCCATATCGTCGAGCTCGGTCACGAGTTGGCGCGCCGCGGGCTGGCCCGCACGTGCGGCCTGGCGACGGGCTTCTGTCAGCGCGCCCGGAAGGTCGTCTTCGAGCACACGGCGCATGATGGCGAGCGTCGTATCGACATCGTCAGCCCGGGCGAGCGCGGGCAGCGCCGCGAGCCCGGCTAGCAGGCGCAGACGGCTTCGGTCCGCCATCAGAAGAAGTACTGGTAGGGATCGATGCCGTAGCTGCCGGTGGGCAGCCCGCGTTTGATCCAGCGCGCACTGCGGTCCGGGCCGGCAGCCTTGACGTCGGCCAGGGCCAGGCGCTTGGCTGCGCGCAGCGCGTTTTTCTCGGGGTCAGTCACAACGAGCAGCAGCGGTCGCAGTCGGTGCTTTTCATCCTGTGCATTAACAATGGCTACCTCGCCCGTGTTGAGCTCGACGAGGCTGCCGCTCGGGAACATGCCGAGCGCCTGCACAAACTGTTCGACCACGAGCTCAGGCAGCCGTCGCGGTGCAAGACGCTTGAGCCGGCCTATGGCATCTGCCGACGACAGAGAAGGACGGTGCGGCGCGTCGGTGACCATGGCGTCATAGCTGTCGATGACAGCCGCGAAAGCACCGAACGGTCCAATGGCGCCAGCCTCTAGGCTGCGCGGGTAACCGCTGCCGTCCTGACGTTCATGGTGCTGGCTCTGCATTTGCTTCACGCGTGGCGTGATCTCGGCGATCTCGCGCAGGTATTGCTCGCCAAGGCGCACGTGGGTTTGCATAGCCATGCGCTGGCGCGCGTCGTATCGCCCTGTGTGATTGCGCACAGTTCCCGGCACTTTCATGAGGCCGATGTCGAGCAACATGGCGCCCGAGGCCATATCGAGCAGGACGTTGGGGCCGAGCTTCAGGAACCGCGCGAACACGGACGCCCACACGGCCGTCGTCAGCGACCGGTCGTTAGGCTGTGGATCGTTCTTGTAGACGAAGCTCAACCAGGACAGTGCGTCGGGGTTGCGCATAACACTGACCGCGATGGGCTCCACGACGTTGCGGCAATGCGCGGCGCGAACGGGCTTCGCAGCTTTGAGTGCATCGACAAGCTTGCAGTAGCGCCGGCGCGATTCGTCGAAGGCCTCAACGGCCTTGGCCGACTCGCGTTTCAGGTTGGTGGCCTTGCCGTACTCGTGAACCGGGCCCTTCGCGAGCATCGTGAACAGGCGCACACGCCCGGCCTCGAGCGCAGCTGTCGCGGAAGGCGCGTCGAGCAGCGACGCGTCGCCATTGGCATCGACTCGGGCCCTGCCGGTGACGGCCGCGCTCACATGGTGAGGATCGATAAAGACCGTGTTGCAATGACGCGCGAGCGCATCGATCTGGCCCGCGCTCTTGACTTCAAAGCCCTGAAACGGGAACGGCGTCTCGTGCCATGGCCGATCGAGTTCGACCACGTACATACCCACCTGCAGTCGCTGCGGTGACACGGGAACCAGTTTTGGTTTATCGCCTGAATCCATATATCGCCGGTGGGACGCCCATGGCACCATTCCGTGTGCGCCCACAGGATACTGAAAAACTTGCAAGTTTACGCAAAACCTAGCCCCCGAACCGAGACCGAATCGAAGATTTCTGCGCTTGGAAGGAGTCTCACGCCATGAACGGCGACCGTTACGACATCATCATCGTGGGTGGCGGCCACAATGGGCTGACCTGTGCCGCCTACCTGGCGCAGGCGGGCCGCCGCGTTCTCGTGCTCGAAGCCCGCAAACGCGTCGGTGGCGCAGCGGTCACCGAAACGTTCTATCCGGGGTTCAGGAATTCGCTGGCGAGCTACACCGTGAGCTTGCTGCACCCACAGATCATCGACGAGCTCTGCCTGCACGACCACGGCCTCGAGATCGTGAACCGCCCAATCGGCAACTTCATGCCCATCGACCAATCTCGGTCGCTCGCGACGGGCGCGACGCTCGAAGACACGCAGGCGGAGTTCGCGAAACACTCACGCCACGACGCAAGCGTGCTGCCCGACTACTACGCCTGGCTGGAACGCGCTGCTCGTGTGCTGCGTGCGCGACTCCTGGAAACACCGCCCAATGCCGGCGGCGGCTTGGCCGATCTCTGGCGCGCGGGGCGTCTCGCCAACGACCTGCGAAAACTTGACGGTGACGATCGCGATGCTGTGTTGTCGTTGTTCACGGCCAGTGCCGCCGACGTCCTGGACGGCTGGTTCGAAGACCCGCACATCAAGGCGCTGTTTGGCTTCGACGCCGTCGTCGGCAACTTCGCTTCACCGTTCGCGGGCGGCAGCGCCTACGTCTTGCTGCACCACGTCTTTGGCGAGGTGAACGGCGTCGCGGGTGCGTGGGGCCACGCCATGGGTGGTATGGGCGCGATTTCCGACGCTATGGCCACGGCCGCGTCGACCGCGGGCGCTGAAATTCGCTGTGCAAGTGCCGTGTCCCGCGTGGTGGTCGAAGACGATCGTGTCGCCGGCGTCACGCTCTCCGATGGCTCGACACTGCGTGCACCCGTGATTGCGGCAAACGTGACGCCGAAGCGGCTCTGCCTCGAACTCATGGCGCCCGGCGATCTGCCCGAGTCCTTCCTGAAACGCGTGTCGCGCACGCGCTACGGTTCCGGCACGTTCCGAATGAACGTAGCGCTCAACCGCGCGCCTGAGTTTCCGAGTCGCCCGGGCGCCGGGCCGCACTTGTCTGCCGGTATCATCATGGCGCCCACGCTCGAGTACATGGAGCGCGCCTACTCGGATGCACGCACCGAAGGCTGGTCGCGCGAGCCCATTGTCGAGATGCTCGTACCCAGTACGCTCGATGATTCTCTGGCGCCCGAGGGTCAGCATGTCGCGAGCCTGTTCTGCCAACACGTCGCGCCCGAGTTGCCGGACGGCCAGGATTGGGAAGACGCACGCGATACGGTGGCGCGACACATGATCGCTACCGTCGATCAATATGCACCGGGTTTCGCCGACAGCGTTCTGGGGTACAAGGCGTTGTCGCCCGCCGATCTCGAACGTGTGCTGGGTCTCACCGGCGGCGACATCTTCCACGGCGCGCTGGCGCTCAACCAGCTTTACAGCGCCCGCCCCGTTGTTGGCGCAGCCGACTACCGGCTTCCCGTGGCTGGGCTCTATCTTTGCGGGTCCGGGGCACATCCGGGTGGCGGCGTCACTGGCATTCCCGGCTACAACGCCGCACGCGAGATCCTGAAGGACCGCCACTGGCGCGCAGGCTAGCCGCCCGGCATCGCCTCCATGGATACGTCAGGCGTGTTGTTATCGAGGTCTGCCGCGATGCGCCACTCGCCATCACTACCGCGTCGATAAATCAGCATCGAGCGACCGGCGTCCTCGTAGACGTAACCCGATGATTTGGCGGTCGCGCGCAGCCAATACTTGCTGACGAGCCAGGCCTGGTTGCCGTAGACCTCGACGTGCTCGATGTCGAGCTCGAACTCGATGTCGGACTGGCCCATGCCAGGCTCGAAGTAGGCGCGAATCTCATCGACACCCCGGCGCATGGGTTGGTCGTGCAGCGCCAAGATTGCGTCGGGCTCGTACAGCGCCATGAGCGACTCGATGTCGCCGGCCTTGTAGTGCTTGAGCCAAGTCTCGCCGTGCGCGCGCACGGCGGCCTCGTCGGCGTCCGTGTTGATCACGGCGGCGCAGCCGGCGCCCGCGAACGCGACGATGAGGGCCATGGTGAGTAGTCGTTTCATTGGGGTCTCCAAAGAAAAACGGCCCACAGCGCGACGCTGTGGGCCGTCAGTCTGATCAGCGTCGATTAACGCCCGCCGTAGTTCCAGCGGAAGCGCAGCGACCAGGTCATTGGCGGTGTCCAGTACTCCGTGAACAGGAATGATGTGGTGTATTCCTCGTCCGAGCAGTTGTTGCACTCCGCCGTCAGGCGCCACTGCCCGTCGTCATCGATGAGGGCAACACCCGCATTCACAATGACTTCGGGATCGTTCTCGCCCAGCTGGCGCGTGCCGACAACATTATCGCCGATGTAGCGCATCAGCGCCGTGGGCTGAAGCGTCGCACCCATCGACGCCAGCGGAATCGAGACGGTCGTACCCAACGTGTAGGTCAGATCAGGCGAGCGTTTCGGGTCGGCGACATTGCAGTTGATGTCGAAGGCCGCGAAATCGGTGTTGGGCGCGACGCAACCACTCGGCAGGTCCGTGTATTCCACATCCTGGAAACCCGCAGCAAAGAAGACATCCCAATTCGCCGACGGCACCCAGGTCGCCTCGATTTCGAGCCCTGTCGCGTCAAGGCCACCCGCGTTCGTGGTCAGGAATGCACCCGACGGCGTTGCCGACGTCGTCTGCAGGTCTTCGAGGTCCGTCAGGAACGCAGTCGCGTTGATGCGCAAGGTGTCATTGAGAAAGTCCCCGCGGATGCCGGCTTCATAGGCCCAGAGCGTCTCGGGGCCGAAAGGCTGGAACGCAGCCGGTGCTGAGCCGCGGGCGTTCCACCCGCCCGACTTAAAGCCACGCGTCGCTGACACATAACCCATCAGTCCGTCGCGGAAGTCATGCGCGTAGGCAATGCGCGGCGTCACAATCTGCTCGTCCTGGCTCGTGGGTACGCCCGCATTGATAAGCGCAGCCGTCGTGAGCTGATCTTCAGGCGCACGACCCAACGCCGGCAGGTTGTCGCTCAAGCCAATGTCCTTCTCTTCGTCGGTGTAGCGGGCGCCGATGGTCAGCGTGCCGCGTTCACCGATGCCGATATCGGCCTGGCCGTAAATCGCCCAGCTCTGGGTCGTGTTGTCGAGCACACGGTCTGCGAGCACAAACGCGCCGAACAGGTAATCCGCGAAGTCGGTTTCATTGTCTTCATCGAGAATGAACACACCACCCACGAAGTCAACGTTGCCGTCGGCGAACTGCGCATTCCACTTCAACTCTGCGGTCAACTGGTCATGCTGGCCGTCGTTGTCGATCCAGAAAAAGTCGTCATTGGGCGGCTGCGGGAAGTTGATCAGGAACTTCTGCTCCATACTGCGGTAGCCGACGATGAACTCGGCGTCGCCGCCAGCGACAGGAAAGCCCAGATTGGACGCCACATTGATGGACTCAACCTGGTTGCCGTAGTCAGCGCCTTTGGAGGTGAAAGCAACGGGCTGCGAGTTCACAAAACCAAACAGACCGCCCGCAGGCAAGCCATTCGGGAGAATGGACGTGCTGACACGCTCATCGCCATCGATTTGACCGAGAACGTTGCCCTCGGTGTCGTCGATATAGTCAATGGAGAAGTCCCAGACGATGTCATCGCCGGCCAACACGCGAACGTCGGCGCGCAGTCCGAGCGCATCCTTCTCGTTGAAGTCACCACCGACCGCTGGGTTTCTGTTCTCCAGCCAACCGTCGTTCTCGATGTAGAACGCGGAGAACTTGGTGAGCACATTGTCCGATGCCGGCAAATCGATGGTCCCTCGGAACATGCGTTCATTGAACCGGCCAACTTGCACCTCGGCGAAACCGCTTTGTGTCTCGGAGGGCTTGCGCAGGATCATGTTGAACGCGCCGCCCGTCGTGTTACGACCAAACAGCGTGCCCTGCGGTCCGCGCAGCACCTCGATGCGATCGACATCGAACAGGGCAAAGTTGTTTGCGTTCTGTCGTGACACGTAGATGCCGTCGATGTAGGTGCCCACCGGTGGGTCGAAGGTTGCGATCGACTCATCGTTCCCCTGGCCACGGATGTAGTACATGTTCGCTGTACCCAACCCCGTGTTGTTGCCGCCGAACAGGTTCGGGACCACATTGATGAGATCGAGCGTTTCCTGGATCTGGAAGTTCTCTAGCAGCTCTTCGTTGTAGGCACTGACGGCGACAGGCACGTCCTGGATTGACGCTTCGCGGCGCTCGGCGGTGACGGTGATTTCGTCAAGCTGGGCGGCGGCGTCCTGGGCGCCCAGGGTCACGGCAAGCACGATGGCGAGCGCTATGGGCAGTCTGCGGTGGAGTCTCGGTTCGGTCATGAAGTCACCCTCGAGTCTTGCGTGTAGCGGCGAATGCCATAATGCTATAACAATAGGTGCACGAACAAGCGCGGCGACAGTGTTGCCGCCACGCCACACGTGCTGCGACGCAGCATTGTCTAGGCAAACACGCCGTCGCGCGTGGGCAACAACAAGGGGCGCTGGCATAATCGCGCGCATGTCCGAAACCACCGATCCACAGGCCGCCGAGACGGCGGCGCTCTTGTCACGGGCGGCCCAGCTGTCGCGCGCAGGCCAGCAACAGCAGGCCATGCTCGTACTGCAGCAGGTCGTCGACCGCGATCCCGGCAACTACCCGGCACTGACGGGCCTGGCCCAGTTCGCCATGGCCGCCGGACGCACCGACATTGCCGAGCACTTTGCAGAGCGCGGCCACAGCGCAGACCCGCGCGGCTTCGAGTGCCTCGCCATTCTCGCGCAGTGCTACCAGGACAACCGCCGCTTCCGCGATGCGATCCGCATCATGCGCCAAGCTGCGGGTGTGCAGCCCAACAACGATCGCGTTCAGTTCAACCTGGGCGTCTTGCACGAGCAATCGGGCGACTGGTCAGCCGCGCGCAAGTCCTACGAAAAGGCCGTGGCGCTGAATGGTGACAATCAGGAGGCGCGCGCGAATCTCGCCATGTGCCAGCTCGCCGACCGCGAATCCGAGGTGGCGTTGGCCGGATTTGATGCGCTGCGCGAGATGCGCCGTGGTCCTGTTGGCGCGGCGGACACCGACGGGCTGCCTGAGCTGCCGGAGACCGAGAACGTGCTGTCGCGGTTCATGCTGCGTATGCAGCGCGAGCAGCTTGCTGCACTCGATGCACGCGGCCTGCTTGCCGAGGGGCTCAAAGACCTCGTACCCGCGCTCGACCGCGCGCTCGACGACTTGGGTGACGGCGACGACGACGAGGTGTTCCACCGCCGCCATCCGCGCCACCACTGGAAGCCGCACTGGCAGCTCATCGAGCGTTACCATAATCGTACGCTGTACCTGCCTGACGCCACGCTGCCCGCGGGCCCCATTATCAATCCGGATCTTGACGCAGCCGCCATCGAGCTGGCCTGGAATGGCTCGACACCGCAGCACGTCGTGGTCGACGACTTTCTCGCGCCCGACGTGCTTACCGCGCTGCAGGACTTCTGCCGCGACGCGGCGATCTGGTATGACTTACGCAAGAACTACCTGGGTGCCTATCTCACAGACGGCTTCGCCAACCCGCTGACCATCGGCATCGCGCACGCGCTGGCCGACGCACTGCCCGGCATCTTCGGCAAGCTGCCGCTGACACAGGCCTGGGCCTACAAGTACGGCCCCAGACTCACGGGCATC
>JBCCBB010000170.1:0-2879 GCA_039814545.1 Pseudomonadota bacterium | reverse complement strand
ACGCTGCGCGGTCTGGTGCGCGACCGGCGTCTGAAAGGGGCTTCCATGGTGCCTGGTTTTTCAGTTCAGCGGCTGGCCGATGGTGCGCCGATCCTGACGGACCTCGCCACCGGTACCACGGTGTATTTGCGTGCCTTCGGGCAGGTGAATGCGGATGCGTTCACCAAGTACTTGCCGGAGTCCACCGCGACAAGCGGCGTGCCAACGGCCCAGATGGAGGAGTAGGGGGATGGCAGCTGCAGCATCAGATGTCGGTCAGGTTAATGACGCCACGCGCGGTGCCATGGAGGAAACCGTGCTCACGCCGCGATTCTACACGACGGACTTCGACGCCATGAATGCCATGGATATGTCGCCCGTTCGCGAGGAGTGGGACGCACTCATGGCGGAGTTCGAGAACGACACGAACAAGAATCACTTCAAGAGAGACGAGACGTTTCGTGATGAGATTCGCGAGTTGTCGCCGGCGCTCTTCGATGAGTTCATGGGCTTCCTCGCGTCGTCGGCCACCTCTGAGTATTCAGGCTGCGCCTTGTACGCGGACATCAAAAAAGCCGTCGACAATCCGGACATGAAGAAGGTCATGGCCTACATGGCCCGTGACGAGGCCAGGCACGCGAGCTTTATCAACCGGTCACTTGAGGACTTTGGTCGCCCCGTCGACCTCAATTTTCTGCGTCGGCAAAAGAAGTACACCTTCTTTAAGCCCAAATACATTCTCTACGCGACGTACTTGTCCGAGAAAATCGGTTATGCGCGTTACATCCGAATTTTTAGACAGCTTGAGAAACACCCCGAGCGACGCTTTCACCCGATCTTTCGCTGGTTTGAGCGCTGGTGCAATGACGAATTCCGGCATGGCGAAGTTTTCGCGCTCATGATGAAGGCAGACCCAAAACTGCTGCGCGGCGGCAACAAGTTGTGGATTCGCTTTTTCCTGCTGGCCGTGTTTGCCACGATGTACGTGCGCGATCACGACCGACCCGAAATGCACGCTGCCTTCGGGGTGTCGCCGACGGAATACGATCGAGATGTTCTACACATCACTTCGGAGATTACCAAGCAGGTGTTTCCGTTCACCCTCAACCTGGATGACCCTAGGTTCTGGCGTGGACTCGATCGCCTCTGCGAGATTTCCCATCGCGCTGAAGCGGCATCAAAGCGCGGCGGCGTGCTGGGCGCCTTGCGCAAAGCGGGCTGCGGGATCGCTGCAGCCGCCGTCTTCGTCAGGCTCTACACACTGCCCGTAAGGCGGCATCCAGCGCCTGAGCAAACGCGCCTGGCGCCAAGCTGGTAGGTGTAGCGACCGAGCTGACTGTCATGGACCTCCTGCTGCCGCTTACGTTCGCCGTCGGGCTGTGGTGGCTTTCGACGATCCTGTTGCTGTGGCGTATGCGCATGGCTTCCGGCTCCTTTGCCGTCACCATGTCCCTCGCCACGCTGACGGCCGTCGTCGCCATGACCGGTTTCTGGTTCAGTCTCGAGCGCGACACAGTGATCGGCGCCTACATCGCCTTCAGCAGCGCGGTCGGGCTTTGGGCTTGGCATGAAACCAGTTACTACCTTGGCTACGTGACCGGTCCGAGGCCGCGACCTTGCCCCGCAGGCGTTTCGCAGTGGCAACGCTTCGTCTTTGGCGTACGTGCGAGCCTCTATCACGAGCTCGCGATCATCGCGACCGCTGTGGCGTTGTTGTGGCTGAGTGCTGATGCAGCCAACAAAATCGCAGCACAGGCATTTACGGTCATGTGGCTGATGCGCTGGAGCACGAAGCTCAATCTATTCTTCGGCGTCAGCAATCTGCACGAGAACTTCTGGCCAGACCGCTTGCGCTATCTCACGAGTTACATGCGCGAGCGCAGCGGCAGCGCCTTTTTCCTGATTTCGGCGGTGCTCGTTGTAGCGCTGGCATTTTGGATCGGTCAGCCCCTGCTGGGTGGCTTCATTGGTGACTTCACAGCGGCGGGTGCGCTGTTGGTCTTGACGCTGTTGGGACTGGCCTGCCTTGAGCACTTGTTCCTGATGCTGCCCATCTCGGATGAGTTCCTCTGGCGGTGGGGGCTGGGCGCACCGGCGGCGGCGGGTGCCAAACACCTCGACACCACGCCAGAACACAGAACAACACAATAACTTCCGGATCAGCGGAGAGACGCGTTTTGGCGGCCCGAAAACCGTTCCCATTTACAGCCATCGTCGGTCAGGACGATATGAAGCTCGCCATTCTCATTGCGGCCGTCGACCTGAGTGTGGGCGGCGTGCTCGTTTTTGGGGATCGCGGAACAGGTAAATCGACCGCGGTACGCGCACTTGCGTCACTGTTACCCAAGATGGCGGTCGTTGAGGACTGCCCCTACAACGGCGATCCGGAAGACACGCGCTGTCAGTGCGCGGTGTGCCGGAGCCACCGCCGCAAGGCGAGACCCGTACGCCAGATGCCTGTACCGGTTATCGACTTGCCGCTGGGCGCGACCGAAGATCGCGTTGTGGGCGCACTGGACCTGGAGCGCGCCCTCGGGCACGGCGAGAAGGCCTTTGAGCCGGGTTTGCTGGCACGCGCCAACCGCGGCTTTCTCTACATCGACGAAGTCAATCTGCTCGAGGATCATCTCGTTGACCTGTTGCTCGACGTGGCGGCTTCCGGTGAGAATCTTGTGGAACGGGAGGGGCTCAGCGTGCGACATCCCGCGCGCTTCGTACTTGTTGGCAGCGGCAACCCCGAAGAGGGGGAGTTGCGCCCGCAGCTGCTGGACCGGTTCGGCCTATCCGTCGATGTGCGCACCCCCACCGAGCTCAATACACGGGTTGAAGTGGTCAGGCGTCGCGATGCCTACGAGCAGGATGCGGTGGCATTCAACCGACGCTGGTCCCGCAAGGACGGT
>JBCCBB010000150.1:0-4051 GCA_039814545.1 Pseudomonadota bacterium | reverse complement strand
GTCGTTTGTGGCCATCGCGTCGCGGATTGCAGGGCCTGTAATCTCGGCGGGTTTAGTTATACTCATCCGCCCCGGCCGGTCAACCAAACGCATCATGCGCCTGCGGGTGGCCGGACCCGTTTGCGCGGCCCTGACCATGCACCAATCGATCGAGACAGCGGCGTTATTCGGCCACCCCGAACTCGAAGCCGTTCAAAGCCGGATGCGCCAGGTCGCTGACTGGCTGACGCGTGCTGGCGTCCGCGTGATCGTTGCCGAGGCGAGCGATGGTGTGGGTGCGGAACGCATCCCCGAACCCGAATTGGCCAACGAGGCCGATCTGTTCATCGCCGTGGGCGGCGACGGCACCATGCTCTACGCCGCGCGACTTGCGGTGGGTCATGGCATCCCGCTGCTTGGCATCAACCTTGGGCGGCTCGGCTTCCTCACCGACGTGTCGCCCGACGAGATCGAGCGCTCGCTGCAGGCCGTGCTCGACCGGCGCGCGCTCACGGAGACGCGCCTGCTGCTCGAAGCCACCGTGACACGCCCGGATGGCGAGCCCAGCAGCGGGCTGGCGCTGAACGACGTCGTCCTGGGCCGCCGCGAGCCCGGCCGAATGATCGACTTCGAGACCCGCGTGAACGGCGTATTTGTCAATGATCACGCGGGCGATGGCCTCATCGCCGCGACGCCAACGGGATCGACCGCCTATGCCCTGTCCTGCGGCGGCCCCATCATGCAACCGCAGCTAAACGCCATCACGCTCGTACCGATCTGCCCGCACACGCTGAGCGACCGGCCCGTCGTGTTGCCGGCTGACAGCGTGATCGAGGTGCGCCGCACAGAGCGGTCGCAAACCCACGCTGAAATCAGTCTCGACGGCCAGTTTCTGGCCGCGCTCACCGATGCAGACACGCTCACGATTCAAGCCTCGCAGCACCGGCTGACGCTCATTCACCCGCCAGGCTACGACTACTTCGAGCTGTTGCGCTCGAAGCTCAACTGGGGCGCCAATTCGCGGCGCCGCGACCGGCGACACGAGGGCTAGGCGGTGCTCGAGACGCTCCACGTGCGCAACTTCGCGATCATTGATGAGGTTGCCGTCGACTTCTCCCAGGGCATGAATGTGCTGACGGGCGAAACGGGCGCAGGCAAGTCGATCCTCGTCGATGCGCTGGGACTAGTGCTCGGCGCGCGCGCCTCAGCCGATGTGATTCGAGCGGGCGCCGAACGGACCGACATTACGGCCGGCTTCGCGGTTGTCGAAGACAGCCCGGCGTCGGCCTGGCTCGCGGAACAGGAGCTCGATGACGGTGACACCTGCCTGCTACGGCGCGTGATCGGCCGCGACGGACGCTCGCGGGGCTTCATTAACGGCAATCCGGCGCCGATCGGCTTGATGCGCACCCTGGGCGCCCTGCTCGTCGCCATCCATGGGCAACACGAGCACCAGACCTTGCAGCAGCCCGAGCGCCAGCGCGACATGCTCGACGCGCGCGGTGGTCTTTCGCGGCAGCGCGACAGGGTCACCGCGGCACATTGCACCTGGGAAACGGCCGAAGCGGCACTCGCAGCGCTACTTGCCGCCCGCGCCCAACGCGCAGAACGCCTGGCCTTGCTCGAGTTTCAGCTCCGCGAGCTGGACGCAGTGGCGCCCGAGCCGGGCGAACTCGACAGCCTGCAACCCGAGCACGCGCGGCTGGCCAACGCCGGCCGGCTTGCCGAAGGCAGCAACGAGGCGCTGGCCGCGCTCTACGACCGCGAATCCGCCAATGTCCAGGGGCTGCTCGCGGAAGCGGCCCGGGCCCTGCAGGACATCGTGACCTACGACGACAGCCTTGCGCCCGTTGTGACGCTGGTCAGTGAGGCCGAAGTGAGCGTCGCCGAGGCAGCCGAAGTGTTACGACGTTATGCCGCCGACATCGAGTCCGATCCGGTGCGCCTCGAGCAGGTGGAAACGCGGCTCGCAGCGCTCGACGCACTGGCCCGCAAACACAACGTCGACGTCGCGGCATTACCTGAACATGTGTCCACACTTCGGGCACAACACGATCAGCTGGGCGACGCCGAACAACAGATCGATGCCCTGACGGCCGAGCGTGATGCGGCGCGCGCCACGCTCGACAAGGCGGCAGTAACGCTGACCAAGGCACGCCGCAAGGCGGCCAAGTCTTTCGCGGCTGAAGTCACGACGGGCATGAACGGACTGGGCATGCCCGGGGGCACGTTCTCGGTGCGCGTTGACGATGCCGGCCGCGACGTTCCCGCCGCGCACGGCGCCGATCGCATCGTGTTTGAGGTCAGCGCCAACCCGGGGCAGCCCGCGCAACCTGTGTCACGCGTGGCTTCGGGGGGTGAGTTATCGCGCATCAGTCTCGCGATCCAGGCCGCGGCCGGTCGCACGGACCGTATGCCCTGCATGATTTTTGACGAGGTCGACTCGGGTGTCGGTGGCGCGGTCGCCGAGATTGTGGGTCGGGAGATGCGCGCGCTGGCCGACGCCTGCCAGGTGCTGGCCGTGACGCACCTGCCGCAGGTTGCAGGCCAGGCGCACCATCATCTGCGCGTGAGCAAGATGACGGACGGCAAGAGCACCCGTACGACAATCACAGCATTGGGCGACGAGACGCGCGTTGAGGAAATCGCCCGAATGCTGGGCGGCGTGGACATCACAGAAACCAGTCGCGAGCACGCCCGCGAGATGCTGCGCGCAGGTTCAGCCTAGCTGGCGCCCTTCTTCTTCACGTAGAGCACGAGACTGTGGTCGTGCAGGTCGTAGCCGTGCGCCTCGGCGACGGCGTGCTGCAGCTCTTCGATCTCGTCGCTGACGAACTCAATCACCTCGCCTGAGTCGATGTCGACCATGTGATCGTGGTGAATGCCGTCGTCGAGCTCGAAGACCGAATGGCCGTCCGTGAAATTCTGACGCGTCACAAGCCCAGCCGTCTCGAACTGGGTCAGCACGCGGTACACGGTGGCGAGCCCAATATCCTCGCCCGAATCGAGCAATTCTCGATAGATGTCTTCAGCACTCAGATGCCGCGATGAGGCTCCCGCCAGGATCTCGAGTATCTTGATCCGCGGTAGTGTGACTTTGAGACCCGCCTTCCGCAGGTCCTGATGTTGTGGTTTTGCGCCCAATGGTTTCGCCCTGTGCTGGGACCGGCTGGCCGGGGACCATTTTCGGGTCGCCCGGAGCAAACGCGCGCCGGCGTTGTCGACAAGCTCATGCATTACGGTATCATGCGCGCCGCCATGCGGCGACGCTGTCGCAGGGCGGGCCAGTCGGACACAACGCCGTCGGGCACCAAAATACTCGCATCGCCAGGGGTCTCACAGATGCGCCGCAGCGCTCTCGCCAGCTTGTTCCTCGCCGTCGCACTGACGGCTACGCCGGGCTGCGTGTACCGACTGGCCATCCAGCAGGGCAATATCGCCGAGCGCGAAGACGTCGAGCAGGTCAAAGTCGGCATGACACCCAGTCAGGTGCGCTTTCTGTTGGGCACGCCACTCGTTGACGACCCGTTCAGCGAGGACCGCTGGGACTACATTTATTACGTGCGCATCGGCCGCAATCAGCCGACGACCCGCCACTTTTTGACCGTGTACTTCGAGGACGGCAAAGTGGCACGGCTCGAAACCAAAGACGCACCGCCAACGGAATAGCTCAGCCTTCCGGGCCCATCGTGCCGCCCAGCGCGGCGCGTTCACGACGCGCGGCGCGCGGATCACTGGCCAGCGGCCGATAGACTTCGATGCGATCGCCGTCTGCGACCCGGTAGTCATCGGCCACCGTGTCGCCCCAGACACCGAGCTGCGCCGACTCCACGTCAATCTCCGGGAATCTGACGCCGATGCCACTGGCTCGGACCGCTTCACGCGCTGTGGTGCCCGGTGACACGGTGACAGCGACAATGGTCTGGCGCGTGGGCAACGCGCAGGCGATTTCGATCGCCAGGCGTCGGCCCGCGAGCTGGTCCATCTAGCCGTAGACCTCGCGCGCGCGACGCGTGAACGCGTCGACGAGCGAACTGCAGGTCTGTTCGAAGAAGCTGCCGAACATGAGGCT
>JBCCBB010000168.1:0-3026 GCA_039814545.1 Pseudomonadota bacterium | reverse complement strand
GTCGCCAAACTCTTCTTCCGTGACGAGACGTCCGTCAGCAGTCACCGACAGCTGGATCGGCGAGTCAGGCTGCGGTGGACCGCCAATGAGCCCGGCCGATGCCTGCAGGTTCTGCTCGCGGATGGCGTTCATGATGTCGCCGGCCGTGAGGCTGCGCGCGGCCGCCTTTTCCGGGTCGACCCAAACCCGCATCGAGTAGAGCCCGGCACCAAATACGAACGACTGACCCACGCCCGGCAGGCGGTCGATCTCGTCCTTGATGCGCAGATTGACGTAGTTGGACAGGTAGGCGCCGTCGTAGGTGCCGTCGGGCGAGGTCACGTGCACGACCATCGTCAGCGTCGGCGACGACTTCTCGACGGTGACGCCGAGCTGGCGCACGGCTTCAGGCAGGCGCGGCGTCGCCTGAGTCACACGGTTCTGCGTGCGCACGGCCGCGAGATCGATGTCGGTACCGCTCGCAAAGGTTACTGACAGCGTCATGCCGCCATCGGAACTCGCGACCGACTTCATGTAGATCATGCCCTCGACGCCGTTGATGGCTTCTTCGAGGGGTGCAGCGACGGTCTCCGAAATCGTCTGCGGGTCGGCGCCCGGGTAGCGCGCAATGACCTGCACCGTAGGCGGCACAACATCGGGGTATTCGGTGACGGGCAGGTTCGGGATCGCGATGCTGCCGCAGATCAGGATGAACAGCGACAGCATGGCCGCAAACACGGGCCGTTCGATAAAGGCCTTGGCAAAGCCTGACATGATCAGCCCTCGCTGGCGGCAGCAGCGGGTGCAGGCGCAGGACCGACGGGTGCCGTCGCGCGCAGCGGGTCTTCCATAGGCACGTCGGTCGGAATCACGGGGGCACCATTGAAGAAGATCTTGCGAACACCGTTCACGACGACCTTGTCGCCGGGCTCGAGCCCTGCGTCGACGACGCGCAGGCCCTCGACCTCGCGCCCGAGCGTGACGTCACGACGCAAGGCCGTGTTGCCCTCGCCCAGCACATAGACGTACTTGCGGTTCTGGTCTGTGAGCACCGCCACATCATGGACCAGCAGCGCTTCAACATCGCTGCGGCCCAGCAGACGCACGCGCGCAAAAAGACCTGGAATCAGGTAGCCGTCGCTGTTGTCGAGAATCGCGCGTCCCTGGATCGTGCCCGTCTCGGGGTTGATGCGGTTGTCGACGAAATCCATAGTGCCGCGATACGGGAAGTCCGTGTCGTTCGCGAGCCCGACTTGCACCGGGTTTGGCGCCTCGCGCGAGCTGGGCCGGTCGCCCTCCCGGGCCTGCGCCTGGTACTTCAGATAAATGCGCTCATCGCCCTCAAAGATCACGTGCACGGGGTCGATGCCGACGAGCGTCGCGAGCAGCGTCGTGCCGGGCGAGATCAGATTGCCGACATCAACCAGCGCTTCGCCGATACGACCGCGCATCGGCGCTTTGAGCACCGTGAACTCAAGGTCAAGTTCGGCGCGCTCGAGTGCCGCACGAGCGCTGCCCAAGGCAGCACGCGCCTGGCGGTGTTCGCCTTCGCGACGGGCGAGCTCTTCGGTCGACAGCGCACGCGCCTCGCGCAACACCTCGCCGCGCTCGAGTTCGGACTCGGCCAACGAAAAGCGCGCCTCGGCCTGCTCGAGATCGGCACGGGCGAGCGCGACAGCGGCGCGGTACTCGCGCTGATCGATCGTAAACAGGGTGTCACCCGCCTCGACGATCTGACCGTCCTCGAAATGCACCTCGCGCAGGTAGCCTTGAACGCGCGGGCGGATCTCGACGTCATCGACAGCCACGATGCGGCCCGTAAACTCGTCCCACTCGGTGATGTTGCGCACCACCACTTCGGACACACTCACATTCGCCGGCGGCGGCTGACCGGGTCCACCGCCGCCGCCACAGGCCGCCACAAGTGCAGAAAGGACAACGATGGCTTGGGGTCGCAGGACTCGTGCGACACGCTGGGGGTGTGTCATTGCATCAGTCTCCGGCCGAGCTCGCAGGCTCGGTCCATTCGCGGGCTAGCGCCTCGAGCAGGTCCCGCAGGCGGTCTTTGAGCGGTTCAGGCAATTCCGGGCAGCCGAAAAAGTCGGCCCAGAACATGCCCATGGCCGCGAGGCGCAGCAATTGCTGGCGCAGCGCGGCGTCGGAATCATCGATTTTGGCCAGTCGCTCTGCCTCGTAGGCGCGCGCGGGCTCTAGAACAGAAGGGTCGTGCATGGCAGCACCGACCATGCCCGAGACGAAACGGCGCCGGTCCGTGTCGGGCGCCGTGTGCACGCGCAGGAAACCAAGCAGGTCGGCCAGCGCTTCGGGCTCATCCTGGGGCCTGTGTTCGGCCTCGGCCGCGTCCCAGTGCTGCAAGTCGTGCTCGATAAGCGCCCGCAGCAGGTCCTGTTTGGTCGCGAAATGGTAGGTAATACCGCCGCGCGTGATGCCGCTGACCTCGACGAGCTCTTCATAAGTCAGCGCACCAGCGCCACGTTCCATGACGATCTGGCGCGCCGCATCGAGGACACGGTTGCGGGCTATGGGGGGACGGGACATAGGAGTTACTATACAGAACGTTCTGTACAAACTATACAGAACGTTCTGTTCATAAACACTACCATGTGAACCTGAGCCGACAGCACGCTGCAACGTTCGCGCAAGCTCAGGCATCTCATAAGGAGGCGGGCTGCGCATCCGCGGCGCTGCAGCCACCGAAGGTGCAATAAACTAGAACAATGACGAGCCCGATGATCGCCACCCGCGCCCTGACCCGAACCTTCCACGTTGGTGACGCCACCGTGCACGCGCTCGATGCCGTGGACCTCGAGGTCCACCCGGGCGAGTTCGTCGCCGTCATGGGCCCGTCCGGCTCAGGCAAGTCCACACTGATGAATATCCTGGGCTGCCTGGATACCCCGGATGCCGGCGAATACCGGCTCCTCGACGAGGCCGTCAGCGAACTGGACGACGAGTCACTGTCGCGCATCCGCAATGCGCACATCGGTTTCGTGTTCCAGAGTTTTCACCTACTGCCGCGCATGTCG
>JBCCBB010000059.1:0-18582 GCA_039814545.1 Pseudomonadota bacterium | reverse complement strand
TGGGTGACCGCATCGCCGACCGCGACTTTCCACTCGGTCAACGTACCTTCCTGCATTTCGATGCCCCACTTGGGCACCGTGATCGCCGTGATGCTCATGTCAGTACGCCACCACCTTGCGGACCGCTGCAGCGATGTCGTCGGGGCTGGGCACGTAGGCGCGTTCGAGTTCGCGTGCGAAGGGCACGGGCGTGTGCGGCGCGGTCACGAGCTGCACGGGCGCCTTCAGCAAGTCGAAGCCTTCGCTTGCGACGAGACCCGCGATGTCGGAGGCGACAGAGCAGCGTGGGTTGGACTCGTCGACAATGACGAGGCGACCTGTGGCTTCGAGACTTTCGAGAATCGTGTCGAGGTCGAGTGGCGACGTCGTTCTTGGATCGATGAGATCGGCCGTGATGCCGTCCGCCTCAAGCGCGTCGAGCGCTTTCTCGGCGAAGTTGACCATGCGGGCCAGTGCCACGACGGTCGCATGCTCGCCTTCTCGAACCAGGGCAGCCTCACCGAACGGCACGAGGTAGTCACCATCGGGCACGTCGCACTTCCTCGGGTACAAGGCCTTGTGCTCGAAGAACACGACGGGGTCGTCGCCACGCAGCGCCGTGGTGAGCAAGCCCTTGGCGTCGGCGGCGTTGGACGGAATTGCGACCTTGAGGCCGGGGACACTCGTAACAATCGGGTAGATCGTCTGCGAGTGCTGCGCGCCCATGTTCATGCCGGCGCCCGTGGGCATCCGGATGATCGCGGGGCATTGGGTCTTGCCGCCGAACATGTAGCGAAACTTGGCGATTTGGTTGTAAAGCTGGTCCATCGAGACGCCGATGAAGTCAGCGAACATGAGCTCGGCGACGGGCCGGTAGCCAGCCAGCGCGGCACCTGCGGCCGCACCCACAATCGCCGACTCGCTGATCGGCGTGTCGATGACACGTTCGGCACCGAAGGCTTTGAACAGCCCACTGCTGACACCAAAGATGCCGCCTGCGGCCTCCTCGACGCCCGTGCCGCCCGCGCCACCGGCGACGTCCTCACCGAGGATGATGATCTTGCTGTCGCGCGCCATCTCGGCGTGCAGCGTGTCATTCAGCGCTTCGCGAAAAGTCTTGACGGTCATCGCTCGGACCTCAGTAAGTGACGTAGACGTCGGTGAGGACTTCGGACACATCGGGCGGCGGTGCCGCTTTCGACTGCTCGACGGCGTCGTCAATGAGCGCCATCACTTCGGTGTCCACCGCATCGAGCTCGGCGTCAGTGAGCCAGCCCTCTTCCGTCACTCGCTTTCTGAAGTTCTTGAGGCAGTCCATGGTTTCGCGGAAGTTCGCGACCTCGTCCTTGGCGCGGTACTTCTGCGGGTCGCCTTCGTAATGGCCGTAGAAGCGCGTAATGGCGCATTCGAGCGCGGCGGGACCTTCGCCCCGGCGGAGCTGGTCGAACAGATCGCCGGCCATGTCGTAGACGGCAAAGAAGTCGGCGCCGTCGACTTTTTCGGCCCGCATGCCGAAGCCCGCGCAACGTCCGGCGATGTCGTTGCTGCCAACGGCGTAGGACGTGCCCGTATGCTCGCCATAGCCGTTGTCTTCGTAAACAAACAGCGTGGGCAGCTTGAGGACCACAGCCAGGTTCATGGCTTCGAATACCGTGCCCTGGTTGGAGCTGCCGTCACCGCCGAAGGACGCAGTGACCTTGCCGTTGCCGTCGAGCTTTGTGGCAATCGCCGCACCCGTGGCGATGGGTGGCCCGCCACCGACGATGGCGTTGGCGCCCAGCATGCCCTTGTCGAAATCGGCGATGTGCATTGAGCCGCCCTTGCCCTTGCAGAGCCCGTCGGCGCGACCGTAGATCTCTTTCATCATGCCGATGACGTCGCAGCCTTTCGCAATGCAGTGGCCGTGACCGCGATGGGTTGAGACGATGTAGTCGTCATCGGCCAGGTGCATGCAGACACCGACCGCGATGGCCTCCTGGCCCGAGTAGAGGTGTGTGAACCCGGGAATGGCGCCCGTGGCGATTTCGACGTGCAGCCGCTCCTCGAACTCACGAATCGTCGTCATGAGTCGGTAGGCCGTCAGCAGCTCGGTCTTTTGCAGCGTCATAGCTCCCCCCGTTGGGCAATCGGTGCGCCAGCCGAAACAGTGTACAAAGCTGCTCACACAAAAGAAACAGGACTGACTGTTTTTTATGTTGCGTGGAGACGGGCGACTCCAACGATTCCAGTGAATTCAATGGCCTGCTAACGCCTACGCCTGCCCGGCCGTAAACCCGCTCGCCTACTGGATATCCACGATTTGTCGCGCCCGACCGGTTGCGTATACTCGAGCAAAAACGGCGCCACGAAAGCGCCGAGTGGGGCTACACCATGAGTGAGGCAAGGGTACGCTGGGCCCCATCAGCTGGACACGCGATCGTGATGGCCACATTGATGTTGGCGTCAGTGGTCCAGGCAGCGCCCAGCGAGTGCAATCGCAAGATTGCGTCGAAATCGGGAGAGACGAACGCCTACCAGCGCCGCGATGACGGCCGGTGCGAGGGGTTCTATCAGCAGCCGATCTCGGTCACCGGTATCGAGATTGTCGGGCTGCAATACGGCGCACCTGTCGATCAGGCACGGCTGGGTGATGCCACGTCGTTGCCGCTGATGCCCGCGAGCCTGCCTGACGACAGCGGGCACCAGATCATCGGTCGTTCGCTGGATCCCGACATCTACTACCAGATTGACGCCCGCTCGGATGCAAGCGAGCCGTTCGACTGGAGCCTCGAGTCCATCCAAAGCCTCGACGATGCCGCAAGCATCATGCCGCTATGCTTCATCGCCTGCGAAGGGGATTGCCGCCAGCGAAAGCCCGCTTATCGTCCGGTTCGCGTTGAGGGCATCGACAGTGACGAGCTCACGCTGATCCTGCAGGCGCGCGTCGCGCTGGCGAAGGTGTTTTATCGGCTCACGCCTGCATCCTCCGATCAGGCGGGCCATAACGATTCGATAGATCTCGGCCGGTTTCCGCCGCGCCGACCCGTGGTCATTGGCCTGCCGGGCGACATTGACGGCGGCGTGTACACGCTTGTGGTCCACGCGCTGACCACAGATGGCCAGGCGGACCAGGTGAGCGCCACGGTTTATGTACCATGAGTGATCCGGTGGACACAGGCGAGTCCATTGAGACCGGCGAAAGCCAGGATGCGTCAGACGAACCCGACCAGGGTGATACCAAGAAGGAGCGTCTCTCGCTTGGCGCGATTGCGTTGCTCTTCGTTGTCGGCGCTTTTTTCTTCGCCATCATCGCCAGGGACGTACGGACGACAGACGTCAGAATTGAGATTCAGACGCGCTATGCGGCCTTCGACTTCGAACGGGGCGAACTCCTCTCGCTGGTCGCGGATTCGATGACGCTGTATGACATCGATGCGAGTCAATTCGCGGGCACGACGAAAGACGGTATTGATGTGATCGTTGATCGCGCTGACGCCGAGAAGAATGTCACCCTGAGCAGTATTTCTTTCGCGGGCGATCGCCGCGTACGAATGACCGTGCATGCACAAGGCGTGAACGGCTACGACTTGAGCTGGCAGCCTTACGACGCATCCCTCGCCGTCATTTCACCGGAAGGGTCGCGTGTCACACTGGGGAACGGCGAGCCCGTCACACAGGACAATGACACGCTGCAGTTTCTGCAACCCGGCGACAGCACGTCACGGCTTGCCGTCACCGGGCCGATGAGCAGCGGCGATGTGCTCAGAACGGATGCCCTCGTTGCCGTGTCGTTCACACCGCCAATGTCGACAGACGACGACGTCGTATTCAGCGAAATCGTGGACGGCGCCATTGTTTGGTCAGAACTCGACGACGAAGTCATGGATATCCCGCACGGCGAAACCGTGGCGCTGAAGTTTACGGATAAAGCGACGCTCACGATGACGCTAGAACCTGAAGGGATCGACATGGTGATTGCTGGCACCGTGAGCGACGTACGTTTCGGCGCAGAGACGCCAGGCCAGCCCAAGATGCCCAGCTGGTTCCAGTTCCTGAGCCACCACACCTGGGCCAAGGCAGCCAGTGCGTTTATTGCCGTATTTCTGTTTCCCGTAATGATCGAGCGTTGGTACGCGAAGTAGTGGAGCGACACGTGTTTCGAATTCGACCCATTACTCGACTGCACCGCCTTGCTCTGGGCGTTGTTGCCTCACTGGTCGCCTTCGTACACACACCGCCGGCAAACGCAGCCGACCCACGCGAACTCGTCGTCATGCTCACGGCCAAGACGGAGACGGGCCGCGATGTCTACGGCTCCGGCATCATCGTGGGCGCAGATGCAACACACATCTTCATCGCAACGGCCGACCACAACGTGTTCAACCGCGAGGTGCTGCCCCTGGAGCAGTACCGCGATATATCGGTGCGCTTCAGTTATCGCGGCGGTCAGAGCTACCCGGCCGAGTACGTGGGCATCTCGGACATCAACAACGACCTGACCGCGCTCAAGGTACGCCGCGACACAAGCCTGCGGCTGCCGAAGTTTGAAATCAGCTCCCGCGCATTGACGGCCTCGGCCTACATCGGCGAGGCCGTTGTTGGCGTCGGACACCCCAGCTGGCAGATGCCCGCCTCAGGCGACTTCGTGATTGACCGCGATGCGCGCAACCTCATCGTCGTGAAGTCTTCCGCAATTCGCGAAGGGTTCTCAGGTGGCGGCCTGTTTGATTCCAGCGGCCGCGACCTCATCGGCATGATCATCGAAACCAACGGCCGTGAGGCCACCGTGCTGCCCGCGCAGTTTGTGGGCGCCTGGTTCGAACGCCACCGAATGCCGCTCAGCGTTGCCGGTCTCGAGGCGCGACGGGAAACGCAACAAGTCGTGACAACCGTCGACAAGTGGGACTCAGGCGAAACGATCGACATCGGCTTGCAGGTGTCGCGCATTGTGAACCCCGGTAACGACGGCAACATCCAATACGAGGTGCTCGACTCGGCCGGCAACATCATGGCCAAGATCCGCAACGGCGACCGAATCGAGAAGATCAACCACAAGTCGATACCACCCACCTTCAACTGGGAGCGGGACGTACTGAATCCCCTCTCCCAAAGCCGTTCGGGCGTAACTTTCTCGGTCCGGCGCAACGGCATGGTCTTCGTGACCCGGTGCGAGCACCGGTCATCAGAAGTTCGCTGCAGATAAAGAGAACGACACAACAGAAACGACAGACAAGACGAAATCAGGGGATGTGAGCTCATGATCAACAAGACGTACGGCGCACTCGCGCTGGCCATGCTCGTCGTGGCACCGCAGGCTTCAGCCAGTATCTTCGGCCCAACCAAGGCGCCGCTCGAGGTTGTCGTTCAGGCACAGCACCAGCGGGCCAGCGAGCTCACCCGCATTGCCGTTTTTGATTTCACGGGCCAGGACGGCGTGTCGTTCTCGAACGCGCTGCGTGATCAGCTCAGCTCCGCACGTGTCCGCGACGAGCCCACCAAGACACTGCTCACCTCACAAATGCTGCAGCCCAGCGAGCAGACCATTCCGAAGATCCTCGAGGCCGGCAAACAGATGGACGTTGAGGCCATCTATCACGGCTCCGTCGACGTTGTGAACTGGGAGACGACCCGGACCACCGAAGAGCGCAACGTCTGCACCAAGATTCGCAACAAGTACTTTGGGTCCTGCGAAGAGGGCTACATGAAGAAGCAGAACGTGCGCTGCGACATCATCACGGGCCACTACCAGGCGACGCTCACCATCCTGGCCGTGCCCAGCGGCGACACCGTCTACACGCGCCAGATCCCGAAGTCCCAGTCCTACAAGTTTTGCCAGGGTGACAAGGGCGCTCTGCCCGGAGGTGGCGCGGTCGCCGCCGCAGCACGCACCGAAGTGCTCGCGGAATTTGTGGGTGATCTGATCCCGCGCACGGAGACGATCAACGTCGAACTCAAGAAGTCCGGGCGCATCGACAAGAACGACAGCAAGATCTTCAAGGACGCGATCAAAGCCGCAAAAGCCGGCCGCTGGGACAAGGCCTGCGGTCGTTGGGGCGGCATGGAAGAGAAGTACGACACGAACATCGGGCTCGTCTACAACCTGGGGCTCTGCGCCGAGTACCTGGGGGATCTCGACCGTGCGCTGACGCTCTACCAGAAGGCCGACTCGCTCGTGATCGATGACGACGCCATCAATGCCGCCATCAGCCGCGTCAACGGCGCGCGCTCGGTTGCCAATCTGGGGATGTAGCCGCGCCGCCGACGGCTAGTCGGCGAGGTAGTCGTCCATGACCTTGTGGAAGTGCCGGATACGCACTTCTAGGTCACCGAGCCAGAGGCCCTCATACGCCGCTGAGTTCATGCCGGCCTGCACCTTAGGCAGGTTACCGCCGTCCTGATCGATGACCATGCCCATCGAACGATCGCCTTCCTTGATGACCTTATGGCGCGGGCGCCGCGTGGGCAATTCTTCCTCGTCGACGATGTACTCGATGGTCCAGGCGTCGAAGAACATGCAGTTCGGATCGGTCGGGTGTGGCCGGTGCCGGAACAGCATGAGGTGATCGGCGTGCGTGTTAAACGTCAGGTTCGGGAAGACGAGGTAGTTGTAGTCGTCCGTGAGCTGGTCGTCGTTGAGCGCTGAGTAGTCGCGCCCCTCGGACTCGGCGGTCGCGCGGATGTGCTTTTGCACGGTCTCGCGGATGCCGTCGACAGGGCCTTCGTAGCTGGCCGGATCAAGACCCGCTTCCGTCATCATGAACTTGAGTGGCGGCGGGATCTCGGGCGCGCGCTGGATACGCGGGCTCGTAACCCCGAACGGCACGAGATAACGCGAGTGGCGCTCGTAGCAGTCGATCTGCACGTCCAATTCGTTGAGGTACCAGAGCAGTTGCGGGTGCGTTGCCGCCACGTGGTAGGTCTCGTTGAACGCGTCGACGGACGCCTTCCAGTTGCAGGCCCACTCCGCCGTCGCATCGCGCGTGATGACCATACGGTCGAACTTGTAGGGCTCAAAGTGTCCCGCAATATCGGCGATGTATTCCTCGAAGGGCATCACGTCCTTGTCGAGGCTGAAGAACACGAGGCTGTTCCACTCAGCACAGGGCAGCTCCACGAGCCCGCGGCAGGGTTTGCCCTGCGGGAACAGCTCGCCGTTGGGCAGGTTAACGAAACGCCCGTCACGACCGTACTCCCAGCCGTGGTAGGAACACTTGAAGGTCTCGGCGTTGTCCATGCCCTCGGCCACCACGCGGTTACCGCGGTGCATGCAGACATTGAAGAACGCTTTGACGTCACCGTCATCCTGGCGCACAACGATCACGGACTCAGCCCCGATCTCCGTGCAGATGTAATCGCCAGGCTCAGTCAAGTCTTGCGCGAAGCCGGCGAGCAACCACACCTTGGTCCACATGCGTTCCCACTCGAGGCGCATGTAGTCCTCGGACGTGTAACGCGACTTCGGAATCAGGTCGTAGCCAAGATCGTCGGGCGGCGGCGTGTGCTCGACAGGCGTGCCACCCGGCACGGCCTCCGAGACACGCGCGACCGGTTTGTACTCGCGCTTGGCCACTGGATTAGAAGTGGACGCCCTTCGTGAAGCCGCCGTCGACCACGAGGTTGGAGCCGTTGCACCAGGACGCGGCCGGGCTCGAGAGGAACACGACGGCCTTGGCGACTTCCTGCGGCTTGCCGAGGCGCCCCGTCGGGTGATCGCGCAGCGTTTTCTCGTAGAACTTCGGAATCGTGTCGCGGATCATGTCCCAGCTGCCGCCCGGGAATTCGATGGGGCCCGGAGAGACGATGTTGCAGCGAATACCATCGTGGCCATGGAACTGGCCCAGCTGCTTAGAGTAGGTGTAGAGCGAGGCCTTCAGCGCGTTGTAGGCCTGTGGGCCGGCAAAGGTCTCGAGCGACGCCGTGGTGCCGATCATCGTGATCGCACCGCCACCATTTTCCTTCATGTGCGGAATAACGGCCTCGACGCCGCGCACGGTGCCCAGCACGTCAGCCTCGAAGTTTTTCCACCAGTTCTTCTCGGAGTCCATGCCGCCGCCGGCACTGACATTCGGGATGAAGATGTCGACGCCGTCCATCTGTTCGACCATCTTGTCGATCCAGGCGGCGTACTCCTCCTGGTCACGAATGTCGCAGACATCGCCGTAGACCCGCGCCTTGCGCGTCGAAGCCTTCTCGATGCAGGCCTCGACGTCTTCGATGGAGCGCGAGCAGGTGGCTACGTTGCAGCCTTCCGCGATCAGCAGCTCGAGAATCTGCCGACCAATGCCCTTGGTGGCGCCCGTGATAATTGCGCGCTTGTCACGCAGCCCGAGGTCCATGCGGCCTCCCTACTGAACAGTCAGTGCGTTGTCGATGACGAGCTCGGCGCCATTCACGAAGCGCGACTCGTCAGAGATCAGGTAAACGATCATGTGCGCCACGTCGCTGGGTGCGCCGATGCCGACCGGATCGTCGGGGTCGGGCTCGATGCCCAGCGCCTCATTGGCGGTCTTGATCATGGGTGTATCAATCGCGCCCGCGTGCACCGAATTCACGCGGATGTCGTCGCCCGACATCTGGCAGGTGACCGCCAGCGACTTGGTCATAGCGCGCACAGCACCCTTGGCCGCCGAGTAGGCGAAGAACACGGGATAACCCAGGTGCGAGGCGACCGATGACATGTTGACGATGGACCCGCCGCCCGATTCGCGCATGAGCGGCAGCGCGGCCTTGCAGCCCAGGAACACGCCCTCATTCATGACGGCGTTCACGAAGCGAAATTGCTCGAGCGTTGTCTGCTCGGGCATGGCGATGAGCACCACACCGGCGTTGTTGACGAGCCCGTCGAGGCGGCCGTAACGCTCGCGCGTAGCCTCGACGACACGGTCCCAGGCGGCCTCATCGCGCACGTCGTGGTTGAGGTAGATCACATCTGCGCCGGATTCAGTGAGCTCTGTGGCCAGTGCCTCGCCGGCCGCATCATTGATGTCGGTCAGCACCACCTTGGCGCCCTCGGCGGCCAGGTGTTCGGCGTCTGCACGCCCCAGTCCCGAGGCGGCGCCCGTGACGATGACTACTTTTCCTGCGACACGACCCATGCCGGCGCCCCCTGATTCGAACGGTCCCGGTGGTATACCAGTCAGACCGTCCGGTTTCAATCCGCTTTGACTTTTTTTACGATTCAGGCCAAGGTTTGTGCCGGGGACCTTTTCCGCGAGAGGCACTCACAATGGCCGCGAAAGCACCTAGAAAACCAAGAAACGGGGGTCAAAACCCCGACAGCTGGCAGGCGCAAAAGAGCGCCTCGACCCGAAACCAGATCGTCGAAGCCGCCATCAAGGCCTTCGTCAGGCTGGGCTACGCGAACACGACGACCACGCACATCGCCGAGCAAGCGGGCCTGTCGCGTGGCGCCATGTTGCATCACTTTCCTTCCAAGATGGACATCGTCAAGGCGGCCATCGAGTACCTGCACGAGAAGCGCCTGACAGCGTTCCGCCGCTCCGTGGTGGAGATCCCGCCCGATGCGGACCGCGTGAAGATGGCCACCGAGGCCTATCTCGCGCACGTGCAACACCCCATGTTCGTCGCCTTCTTCGAGCTGTCCGTTGCGGCACGCACTGACGAAGACCTGCGCGCCATCCTTCGCCCCGTGCAGGATGAGTTCAATGTGCATTGGTACCAGATGGCGCAGGAGCTCTTCCCCGAATGGGACGGCAAGACGGAAGCCTTCGATCTCGCGCTCGATTTGGCCGAGTCGATCATGGAAGGCATTGCCGTGAGCCAGCTCACCCACCACGAGCCCCGCAACGTGGAGCGACTGCTGGATTACCTCGAGCGGTGCCTGCGCGAGCTGCTCAATGGCTGAGCGCGGCTTCCTGGCTTAAGGATTCGCGATGCGCGGGGTCGGCCACGGCAATCAGCCGGCGGGCGCGCTCCGCGGCACTGACGCCTGCGATCTCGGCGACACCAAACTGCGTGACCACGTGGGTGACAAATTCGCCCGTAACCGTGGGTGCCTCAGCATTGCGCACACGCGGCACGATGCGGGAGATACCCCGCTTCTCGTTGGCCGCCGGCAACGCAATGATGCTCTTGCCACCCGGCGAGGTGGCAGCGCCGGCCGCGTAGTCGGGCAAACCACCCGGGCCGCTGATCGCGCGCGCACCCAGCAGCTCCGCGTTCACGCTGCCATCGAGCCCCACTTCGACCGCGCTGTTAATGGCAGTGAACTGCGGCAACACGCGCAGGCGTTCGCTGTTGTGCGAGTCCTCGCAGCCGACGACACGAAACCGCTCGCGACCATCAAGCCACTCGTAAAGCGTACGCGTGCCGAGCGCCATGCCATAGACGTGCTCGACCTCGTCGTCGAGCGCGCCGGCATCAGCCAGCGCAATCACAGCATCGCTGATCATGCCGCTGAACAGCCGCAAGTTTCGGCGCTGCGTAAGTGCTGTGAACACCGCCGTGGGCACGACACCCAGGCCAGACTGCAGCGTGGCGCCATCGCCGACGAGCGTCGCGACGTTTGCCGCAATTGTCCGGGCGAGGTCGTCAATGCGATCGCCACCGCGGTACTCAATCAGCGGGCTCGGCGCGACAACGACTACGTCGGGCGCATCGATCGTGATGCCCTGCTCGGGCAACGGCATCGCGGGATCGTCGAAAACACAAACCGTGTCAGCGCGCGCGCAGGCGGCCGCGATGAGCTCACCTGTGATGCCCGTTGCGACGCGCCCGTTCGCGAGACGTCTGCCGCGCACGAATGCGACGTCGAGCGACTCGAGCGCCGAGATCCAACCCGGCAGTTGGCCGTAATGCAGCCGCAGCGCCTCAACGTCGCCGCGCGCGATGCCCTCAGCCAAAGCCGGTTGCGCCATGAAGGTGGTCAGCCGCGCACCGCTGTCGGCAAGCGTTTCCGTGTTGATGCCCGGAATGAAACTCGTGATGAGGTGCACGCCCTCAAGCGCACCCGTTTCGGCGAGCTTTGTCACGAACTCGCGCGGTTCCGTCGCGGTGCCATGGATGAACGCCGTGACTCCAGGGCGCAACAAGGCCGCGGCATCCTCAAACGACTCCAGTTCCACCGTCATAACTCGCCCCGCCCCAACATTGCGGAGAATCTAACGTGAGCACTTTCATATTGCACCACTTCGACGCCTCGCCGTTCGCCGAGAAGATCCGACTCGTGTTCGGGATCAAGGCGGCGCCGTGGCAATCGGTACAGATCCCGATGATCATGCCGAAGCCAAACCTCACGGCGCTTACGGGCGGCTATCGCAAGACACCCGTGCTGCAAATTGGCGCCGAGGTCTACTGCGACACGCTCTGTATCGCCCAGGAGATCGAGGCGCGCCAACCCGTGCCGTCCCTGTTCCCGACCGGGCGCCGCGGCCTGGCGCTCGCCTTATCGCGCTGGAGCGACAAGGCCTTCTTCGAACCCGGCGCAGCCTTGTCGATGGGAGAAAACCCGCAGGTGCCCGGCGAGGTCATCGAAGACCGCAAACAGTTTTTCAACTTCATGGACTTCTCGAAACTTGCCGAATCACTGCCGCAGGCACGCTGGCAACTGCAGGCGCAGATCGAGTTGCTCGAGGACGCGCTCGCAGGTGACGACCCCTACCTCGACGGCGAGCGCCCGGGCTACACCGACATCCTGGGCTACTTCCCCGTCTGGATGACTAACGCCAACGTACCCAGCGCGCCCCGCATGTTTGATCCCTATCCGCGCGTCCGCGAGTGGGCCGCGCGCATGTCCGAAGTCGGCCACGGCGACCGCAGCGACATCGACGCGGCCGACGCCCTCGCCGTCGCGCGCGAGACTGAGCCCAGCGACGAGGGCACGGTCGACGCCGACAATGAGCTCAGCCTGACGCAAGGTGAATCCGTGATCGTCTGCGCCGACGACTACGGCCAGGACGCCATCGCGGGCACGTTGCTGCACCTGGATACGCAGCGCGTCACGATCCGCCGCGAGGAAGGCGGCATCGGCCCGCTCAACGTGCATTTCCCAGCCATCGGCTTTCGCGTGGGGGCCGCGTGAGCGACCGCCGCTTTCTCGAGGACCTCGAGGTCGGCCTTGTGGAAACGTCCACCGCGCTGACCGTGGACCGCGACGCCATGATCGCCTTCGCGCGCGAGTTCGACCCGCAGTACTTCCACACCGATGAAGCCGCTGCACAGGACTCGCAATTCGGCGATGTCATCGCCTCGGGGCAGTACACGATGGTGCTCTGGCGCCAGCTCGACCACCGCATCGCGCACGACATCGCCTGGATCTGTGGCGTGGCCTGGGACGACGTGCGCTGGCCCGTCTCCGTGCGCGCCGGCGATACGCTGCGCGCGCGGGCCTGGTGCGTAAACAAGCGCCGATCGACGCGCGATCCCAAACGCGGTGTTGTGCAGTACCAGTATCAGCTCATCAACCAGGACGACGCCGTCGTGTTCTCGGCGCTGTCGACGAACCTCGTGGAAGCTCGTGGCGACGGAGACGCCAATGCCGACTGAACACGGCTACTCGGGTACGCCGCTGCACAAAAAGCTCGGGCTCAAACCGGGTACGCGCTGCCTGACGATCAACGCACCCTCACACTACGCGGAGCTCGTAGCTGGCGCTGAGGATGTCGCCTTCTCGAACCGCTTCCGTAGCGCCGACATCGTTCACCTTTTTTGCGGCCGCCGCTCCGAGCTCACACGTGGCATCGAGGGTGCGCTGGGCCGCGTCGCTGAGGGCGGCATGCTCTGGGTGTCCTGGCCCAAGAAGTCGTCGCCCATGCACATCGACCTCACCGAGGACGACCTTCGCACAGAAATCCTGCCGCGCGGTTGGGTGGACGTGAAAGTCTGCGCCGTTGACGGCGACTGGTCTGGGCTTAAGTTTCTGCGCCGCAGGTCAAAGCGCTAGCAGCTTCGGCTAATCTTCGGGGACGTATGGCGTCCAGTCGCAGCCCTCGCAGTTCGCATCCACACCATTGCGCTCGAGCGTATCGAGGATGAAGTCCGTCCAGGTTTCCGTAGGCGTCCAGACAGCATTCATATCAGCCTTGGCCTCGGCCAGCGGCACGTTGTCGTAAATCACGCGGTAGAGCATCGCGAACGCCGAAGCCCGGTAGTTGGCCTGGCAGTGCACCAGCGTTGGCCGCTCGGGTGCCTGCTGCATGATGGCGGCGAAGAGGCCGAAGTGATTCGCATCAGGGGCGTCCCAGCGCACGGGGATGTGCACAAAGTCCATGCCGAGCTTGTCGACGACGCGGTCTTCGTTCTCGAGCGATTGCTCCTGGTCGGAGTAGGCGAGAAAGATCACGCGCTCGAGGCCGGCGTCGCGAAGTCGCTCCAATGCCGGTGCCGTGACACCGCCGCCACTGGAGAAGGTCTCGTCGTAGGCCACGTAGTTATTGACCTCGTCGTCGGCCTGAGCCGACGCAGCCAGCACCATCGCGGCTATCAGGCCGGCGCACGATCCGCTTCGCACGATCTTCGTCCTCACAAACAGCTTTGCTGGAGCCATTCTATAACCTCACGCTGCATCGACAGGCGATCTGCGGCGAAGGAATGATCACCCGGGATCTCGCGCGTTGTGAGCACGGGGCCCGCTTCCTGCCAGCTGGCCGCGATACTGCGTTGCATATCGACGGGTACCACGGTGTCACCTGTGCCCGTGATGAGCAGCACCGGCCGACCCGCAAGCTGCGGCCCGAGATTGCGCAGGTCGAAGGCGTCTGCGTTTGCCACAAGCTCGGCCACAGCCGTCGCGCCATCCAAGCCCGCGAGCATGAACAGGTTGTCCGTGTAGGCCGCAAAGCCCGCTTTGGCCGCATCGCCGCGCGCCGCATACGTGCCGATGTTCGCGGCCGCGATGCCGACGGCGCAGGCTACATCGGCATCCGCCGCCGCGGTCTGCAGCGCCGCGAAGCCGCCCATGGAGTGGCCGACGACGATGAGCTGGTCCGCATCAATCGGGTACTGGCCCGAGTTGGCGCGCAGGTACTCAAGAGCGGCCTGTCCATCGGCGAACGTGTTCGCAAACCGGAATTCGCCCTCGGCGCCCCAGGCACCGCGGTAATGAATGAACAACACGTTCAAACCTGCTCGGCGCAGCGACTGCGCGAGGTCGAGGTTTTTCTCGTTGCCCGGATAGCCGTGCAAGAGCAAAACCGTCGGGTGCGGGCCCGCGCCGGCTGCAAGCATGAGGTAGCCCGGCAAGCGCACCCCGTGGCTTGGGACGGTCACCTCCAGGTTGCGAGCGGGCGCGCCGGCGATGTCAGGCGGGGACTGCGTGACGGGATCGAAGGGTGCCGGCGTCTCGTTACACGCAGCGACGAGACTCAGTGAGACCAAAAGCAGCAGGAATCGAGGCATCGTCGGCACCCGTATTGTGGTTTGCACGTATGTCAGGCGATCTGGCGTTGCAGCTTGTCGAGGTAGGGACCGTGCTCATGATAGTCGGACAACGCGCGCTGGCAGGCGTCGAGTGCCCGCTGCTCGCCCTTGCGGGGCTGGCGCAGTCCCGGTCGCTCCGCCTCGCGGTAGCGCGCCATACCCGCCAGCAAGCAATACCAGGAGACACGCTTGTACGGATGCTTGTCGAGCATCCGACCCGTCTCTTCGTTGAAGCCCCCGTGTTGGTCCCAGGCGTCGATGATCGCGGTGAGCTCATCGGACCGATGCGCGTTCGCGCGAACGTCGCGCCAGTACTCGGAGTCGTTGCGCCGGCTCGCCAGGTAGTGCAGCTGCAGGTAGTCGCGTGTGCCGTCCACGAGCCGGTTCACGGCATCGTTGAAACTCGGCTGCGGCGTGGGGTCGAAGCCGGCCTTCTCGTAGCGGCGTGCAAAGGCTTCAAGCGTGAACTGAATGACGTTGAGCATGGGCGCTTCAAGCGGCTCCAGGAACCCCTGCGACAATCCGAGCGCCAGGCAGTTCTTCTTCCAGTGCTCACGAATGCTCCCGGGTTCCCACGCCAGGTGCAGGGCCTTGGCGTCGGCGGCACCGGGACCCAGCACCTCACGCAACTCGGCCTCCGCCTCGTCTTTCGAGAGGTAGTCGGAGCAATACACGTAGCCGTTGCCGAATCGGTGCATGAGCGGAATGTGCCAGGCCCAACCGTGGCGCATGGCCGCAGATACCGTCTCGGCGGGAATACCCTTTTCCGTCTCAATCGGCGTGGGCATTGCAACAGCGGCATTGTTGAACAGGTAGTCGCGGTAGGACACGTAGGGCTCGTCGAGCGCTTGCCGGATCAACAAACCCTTAAAGCCCGAACAGTCGATAAAGAAGTCTGCAGAAAACGCGCCCGACTTTTCTGTGCGTACGCCCGTGATGCTGCCGTCGTCGGCTTGCTCCACGTCGACGATGATGTCGTCCACGAGCGTGACGCCGTGGTCGACGGCACGCTTACGCAAGTACTCGCCGAGCAATGCCGCATCAAAGTGGTAACCGTAGTAGTTCCGGAACGGCAGCTGCTCCTTGGCGATTGGTGCACGACACTGTGGGCCCAGATGACTGGCGACAAAGAAACTGTCGGGATGCGTCGGAACATCGTAGCCCTCACGGCGCAAGTCGCAGTTGCGGAAAAACTGTGCGGCGCCATCGGCGTCAAGCTGCGAATAGAACGGATGGCAGTAAGAGTCAGGCCCGGCATCCGTGGTCCAGCCCGGGAAGTTGATACCGCACTTGTAGGTGGCGTGACAGGCCGGCATCCACTCATGCTCGGGGATACCGAGCCGGTCAAAGTACTCCTTGATGCGCGGCGTGGTGCCCTCGCCGACGCCGACCGTGCCGACAGCCGTCGATTCGATGAGCGTGATCTGGGTGCCCTTGTCGCCCCACAAGTGTTGCAGGAGATTGGCGGCCATCCAGCCGGCCGTGCCCCCGCCGACAATCAGGAGATTGGGTTGTGTTGCTTCTGCCATGGTGCTGCGGCTCGCTTCGCGTAGCCGATGAGGATAGCGAAATTGCCAGTGATCGGAAAATGCTGCTGGCAAGCCTTGCCTCGTCAGGGCATCGACACGGTCCGCTGATGCGCGGCACGCAGCATCAGGCAAAAAATTGCCACCACCCCTGAAGGTGGCGGCGGCCTGCTACGGCGGGGGGATGCGGCGCTTAGGCGGCCGCGGCAGAGGCTTCGTCTTCCTCGACTGCGGGGGCGTGCATGACGAGGTATTCGAACGCGGTGAGGGCGGCTTTGCTGCCTTCACCCAGCGCGACGACGATCTGCTTGTAAGGGGTGGTCGTGACGTCGCCACAGGCCAAAATGCCCGGCGCGCTCGTCTCGGCCTTGTCGTTGATGATGATCTCGCCGTACTCGTTCATGTCGACGAGGCCTTTGGCGAACTCAGAGTTGGGCACAAGCCCGATCTGCACGAATACGGCCTTGAGGTCGAGCTCGTGCGTCTCGCCGCTTTCACGGTCTTGGTAGACGAGGCTCGAGACCTTGCCGTCGGTCGCTTTGATTTCCTGCGACGCGGCGTTGGTGATGATCGTGATGTTGTCGCGCTCGAGCGCCTTGTCGACGAGCACCTTGTCCGCTTTGAGTTCGGGCATGAACTCAAGCACGGTCACTTGGCCGACGATGCCCGACAAGTCGAGCGCCGCCTCGATACCCGAGTTGCCGCCACCGATGACCGATACATCCTTGCCTTTGAAGAACGGGCCATCGCAGTGCGGGCAGTAAGCGACACCGTTTCCGATGTATTCCTTCTCGCCCGGAATGCCGAGCTCGCGCCAGTTGGCACCCGTGGCAATGATGACCGATCGAGTGCGGATCTTCTCACCTGAGGAGAGCGTGATCGTCTTGATGTCGCCCTGCTCAATGCCATCGACACGCAGGTGCTCGCGCAGCGTGACCTCGTACTCGGTCAGGTGCTCACGCAGACCTTTGACGACCTCAGGGCCCTCGGTCTGGGGGATCGACACGAGATTCTCGATGCCGAGCGTGTCCTTAACCTGACCGCCGAAACGCTCAGCGATGAGGGTCACGGCAAAGCCCTTGCGCGCCGCGTAGATGGCCGACGACACGCCGGCGGGGCCGCCACCGATAACGACGACGTCCTGCAGCGGCAGCGAGGTCGCTTCTTCGGCACCGGCTTCGGCCAGGTGCGGGTAACGCTCGAGCAGCTTCTCGATAATCGTGGACGGGTCGATCTTGCCATTGGCAAAGACCTCGCCGTTCAGGAAGACGGCCGGCACGCCCTGCACGTTGCGCTCGGCGACGAATTCGTCGTAAACACCACCGTCGACCATCTCGGCCGAGATGTTCGGATTGAGGGCTGCGAACTGGTTCAGCGTCTGTACGACTTCGGGGCAGTTGTGGCAGCTCAGGCTGATGGCGGTCTCGAAGTGCAGCGGCTCGCCGACGCGCTCGACAATCGACTTGAGCGCATCATCCAGGCGCACGGGGACGCCGCCTGCGTGCAGCACGCCCAGTACAAACGAGTTGAATTCATGGCCACCCGGGACGCCCGAGAAGGTGATCCCTGTAGGCTGGTCGTCGGCCTCGAGCGTAAAGCTCGCGCCACCGCGCAAGCCTGCGTCGCGTTCGGCAACGTTGAGGCGCTGTGAGATGTCCGCGAACTGCATGAGGAACTCGACGAGCTCTTCGCGCTTCTCGTTCTCGCCGGTCTGCACGACGAACGTGACGTTGCGCGTCAGTTTTTCGGTGTAGGCCTTAACGGAGGCAAGCAGTTCTGCGGTCAACATAAGTTTGTGTCCTTGAGAGACGACGCGGGGCGGTCAAGCCGCCCCGCATCGTTGGTCTTTCTGCGGGGAACCCGATCAGATCTTGCCGACCAGGTCGAACGATGGAGTCAGGGTGTCTTCGCCCTTCTCCCAGGCCGCCGGGCAGACTTCGCCGTCGTTCTCGCGAACGTACTGGGCAGCCTTGACCTTACGGACCATGTCTTTGGCCGAGCGACCGACGCCCAGCGTGTGCACTTCGTACACCTGGATGATGCCGTCGGGGTCGACGAGGAATGTGCCACGCAGGGCCTGGCCCGCTTCTTCGATCATGACGTCGAAGCCGCGCGAGATCGCGCCCGTCGGGTCGCCCAGCATCGGGTAGTTGACGGCCGAGATCGCGTCGCTGGTTTCGTGCCACGCTTTGTGGACGAAGTGCGAGTCCGTAGAAACGGCGTAGACCTCGACGCCCAGCTCCTGCAGCTCGGGGTAGGCCTTGGCCATGTCTTCGAGTTCGGTCGGGCACACAAACGTGAAATCAGCGGGGTAGAACAGGAAGATGCCCCACTTACCCTTGACGTCTTCCGACGTGACCGTTGTGAAGCCGCCGTCGTGAAATGCGTCAGTGGAGAATTCCGGAATAGGCTGTCCGATAAGTGCCATGTGCCTTGTACCTCTGTTATCTGGGTTATCAAAAGGGAGGAAGTTAGTGGGATATTGTCACCGACCTCGCAGTCGGCGGGAAGTAGATTGTGTCTATGGTCGCCATTGACAAGTCCTATGAAGCGCAAGGCGTTGAAAAGGCTGTCTGATTTCCGCATTCAGCGAGACTGACCCACACGGTCGGCAGCGTCATGCATCCGGCTCGAATCCGCCCCCCAGAACTGCTAGCGTCATGACCATGACGAAGGGAAGCGCCATATCGCTCGGCAAGCCGCCTGCCTCCGTGCTTCGCAC
>JBCCBB010000107.1:0-9003 GCA_039814545.1 Pseudomonadota bacterium | reverse complement strand
GTGCCCGTGACCGGCGGCGATGCCGTGAACCTCGCGCCCGGTATCGAATGGTCCATGCAACCGCGCTTCTCGCCCGACGGCAGTCAGATCGCCTACACCTCGGATGCCGGTGGCGGCGACAACATCTGGATCATGGACGCCGATGGCGACAATGCACGCCCGCTCACGGAAGAGAGCTTCAGACTGCTCAACAACCCGACCTGGTCGGCGGACGGCCAGTACATCGCGGCGCGCAAGCACTTCACCACGATGCGCTCGCTGGGCACGGGTGAGATCTGGCTCTATCACGTCGATGGCGGCAACGGCGTGCAGGTCACGAAGCGCCCCAGCGACACGTTTCAAAAAGAGATCGGTGAGCCGAAGTTCTCACCCGACGGCAAGCACATCTACTACAGCCGCGATGCCACGCCGGGCATCACCTTCCTCTACGCCCAGGATTCCAACAGCGAGATTTTCCGAATCGAGCGGATCGAGCTCGCCACAGGTGACGTCACCAACGTGGTGTCAGGCGCCGGCGGTGCCGTGCGGCCCGAGCCCTCGCCCGACGGCCAGTACCTGGCGTTCGTGCGTCGTGTGCGCACCGACAGCCGTCTGTTCATCAAGGACCTCGAGAGCGGCACGATCCGCGAGGTGTTCGACGGACTCGATCAGGACCTGCAGGAAGTCTGGGCCGTGCACGGCGCCTACCCGAACTTCGACTGGCTGCCCGACTCGCAGCACGTCGTGATCTGGGGTGGCGGCAAGCTCAACAAGGTCAACGTGCTCACGGGTGAGGCTGACGTCATTCCGTTCCGCGTGCGGGATACGCGCACCGTGTACGCGCCACCGCGGCCCACGATCGAGGTGGCGCCCAAGTCGTTCGAGACGCAGATGATCCGCAACCCGGCCGTAGCACCTGATGGTAAGCGCGTCGTGTACGAGTCCAACGGTCGGCTCTGGATCAAGTCGTTGCCCAATGGCCGGCCGAAGCGCCTGACCCGCGAGGACGAGGCGTTCGAGTTCTTCCCGAGCTTCTCGCCCGACGGGCGCAGCGTCGTCTACGTGCACTGGACCGATGATGGCCTGGGCGAGGTGCGCAGCATCGCGGCCTCGGGCGGACGCAGCCGGACGCTGACCACGCAACCCGGGCACTACCGCAACCCGCGTTTCGCGCCCAATGGCGAGTTCGTCGTGTTCTCGGCCACCTCGGGTGGCTACCTGACGGCGCCTGAATGGTCCGAGGACAAGGGCGTGTTCCGCGTGCCCGCGCGCGGCGGCAACGCGGTGCGCATCGCCGAGCGCGGCCACGACCCGCACTTCGGCGCGAGCAGCGACCGTGTGTACATGCGCCGCGCCGACGGCGGGCAGCAGCTCATCAGCACCGACCTCAATGGCTTCGATGTGCGCGTGCACGCGACGGCCAAGCACGCACGGCGCTTGTTCGTGGCGCCCGACGAGCGCCACGTCGTGTTCCGTGAGAACTACCACGTCTATGCCGTGCCGCTGCCGCCGGGCGGCGAAGCGCTGACGCTCTCGACGAGTGTGTCGTCGGTGCCCTTCGTACGGTTGTCAGGTGACGGTGGCAACTATCCGCAATTCTCGGGCGACGGCGCGACGGCGTACTGGTCATTGGGCAACACGCTGTACTCGACCAAGCTCACCGACGCCTTGTCGCCCGGTGAGGACGGTTACGAGGCGCCAGACTCTGGCGCGTCCATGGCCGTCAAGCTCACGGCAGATGTGCCCGATACGCGGCTTGCACTGGTTGGCGCCAAGATCATCACGATGGCTGATGCCGAGGGCGGCATCATCGAAGACGGTGTCGTGCTGGTTGAGGGCAACCGCATCAAATCTGTCGGAAGCCGGGCCTCGGTCGGTATTCCCGCGGGTGTCGAGACGCTCGACGTGTCGGGCAAGACCATCGTGCCGGGCTTTATCGACGCGCACGCCCACGGCCCGCAGGGCAACGAGATCATCCCGCAGCAGAACTGGAAGAATATCGCCACGCTGGCGCTGGGCGTGACGACGATCCACGACCCGTCCAATGACGCGACCGAGATCTTCGCGGCGTCCGAGATGCAACGCGCGGGCACGATCCTCGCGCCCCGGATCTACTCGACGGGCGACATCGTCTACGGCGCCCGGTCGGCGTTCTTCGCCAAGGTCGACAACATCGACGAAGCGCGTGAGCACGTACGCCGGCTCAAGGCCCAGGGCGCCATGAGCATCAAAAACTACAACCAGCCGCGCCGCGACCAGCGCCAGCAGGTGACTGTGGCGGCGCGCGAGGCAGGCATGGCCGTCGTGGGCGAGGGCGGTTCGCTGTTCCACATGGACCTGTCGATGGTCGTCGATGGCAACACGGGCATCGAGCACAACCTGCCGCAGTCCGTGCTCTACAACGACATCATCCAGTTCTGGTCGCAGACCGCAGTGGCCTACACGCCGACGCTCGTGGTGACCTACGGTGGCCCGTCGGCCGAGAGCTACTTCTACAAGCAAAGCAACGTCTGGGAGCACCCGCTGCTGTCGCGCTGGGTGCCACCGCACATCCTGCAGCCGCGCTCGGTGCGCCGCGAGCTGGCGCCCGAGTCGGACTACTACCACATCGTCAGCGCGCGCACGTCCAAGCAGCTGGCCGACGCGGGCGTGCCCGTGTCGATCGGCGCGCACGGCCAGCGCGAGGGTCTCGCCAGCCACTGGGAGATCTGGAGCTTCGCCCAGGGCGGCATGAGCCCCATTGAGGCCCTGGCCACGGCGACCACGCAACCGGCCCGTCACCTGGGCTTTGAGGGTGACCTCGGCAGCCTCGAGGCCGGCAAGCTCGCTGATCTTGTGGTGCTCGACGTTGACCCCACCGTGGATATCTTTGCGACCGACCGCGTGAACATGGTCATGCAGAACGGGCGTCTCTTTGACGCAGCGACCATGAATGAACGCATAACCGGCGACCGCATCACGGCGCCGTTCTACTGGCACGACCAAAGGGCAGCGCAGTGAGTAACGAGATCTACTACACCGACGAAGAGCCTATCGATGCGGATCAGTTCGTCTCGCTGCTCAAGCGCAGCGGTCTTGCCGAGCGCCGCCCCGTTGGCGACCGCGACCGCATCGCCTCCATGGTGCTCAATGCCGACATCATGATGACGGCCTGGGACGGCGACACGCTCATCGGCGTCGCGCGCTCGGTCACGGACTTCGCCTACTGCTGTTACCTGTCCGACCTGGCCGTGGATGCCGAGTACCAGGGGCGTGGCATCGGCGGGGCGCTCATCGACCACACCGAGGACCGGCTGGCGCCCGAGGCGACGCTGATCCTGCTGGCCGCGCCCGATGCGGACAGCTATTACGGCGAGCAGCGCTTTGCCCGCCACGAACGCGCCTGGGTGCGCGAGCGGGGCGATCAGCCCGTGGTGAAGTCGCCGAAGGCGCTCTGATACGCGGGGCGTGCGTTGCAGCGCGCGACGTAGTCGGTGATCGCCTGCGACTGGGGCGGGATGCCGAACAGGTGCATGAAGGCGGCCGTTGAGCCGACAACCACGTCAGCGGCCGTGAACTGCTCGCCCATGAGCCAAGGGCCGCCGCTGGCCAGGCCAGACTCGAGCGCGGCCACCATCGTCGCGAAGTCACCCCAGCCGTGCGCGGCGCGGTTGGGCTGGGCCGTACCAAACTTCTCGCCCATGGATGGCTCCATGACGCCCGGGCCGAAGAACATCCAGTAGAGGAAGCGACCGCGGTTGGGATCGTCAATCGTGGGCGCCAGCGTGCCTGCGCTGTAGCGGTCGGCCAGGTAGAGACACATGGCGGCGCCGTCTGCCATGACGGTTTCGCCGTCGCGTAGTGCGGGGACCTTGCCCATGGGGCTCGCCTCGAGGAACCCCTCGTGCTTGCGGGCCTCGGGATCGCGAATGTTGATGAGGGTCTTCGTGTAGTCGATGCCCATTTCCTCGAGCATCCAGATCACGCGCGCCGAGCGCGTCTTCGGGCACCAGTAGAGTTCCATGCGTTATTCCCCCTCACCTGTGTCGGCCGCGACGAGCAGTTCTGCCGCCGCGGGCTCTCGTTCGATCATACCCACCCCGCGCATGGCGCTTGCGACACCGGCCAGCATGTCGGGGTCGAGTGCTGTAGCGTCGGCCCAGTGCGTCCCAGTAAGCCACTCTGCGGCCTCCGCGGGGTCCAGTGCATAGGCCTCGGCGAAGGCGCGCGCCGCCTGGTCGGCCCGTCTGAGACCCTGCGCCTCGTGCAGCGCCGCCCGCAGCGCCAGGCGCGCCGCGCCGAACGTTTCGGGCGCCAGGTCATCGCGTACCGCCGCCACAAAGCAGGGCCAGGGTGTCGGCAGCTCGTCGACGCGCCGGAAGTCACCGGCGTCCACGACGGGCTGTGTCGTGAAGCGTTCCCAGAGAAAGATCTCGGCGTCACCGGCAGCCAGCGCGCGCCGGGCGCCCGCGAGGTTGTCGACCACGACGAATTCGGGTGCCTCGGGCCAGTCGTTTTGCTGTGCGTAGATGCCGGCCATGAGGTGCGAGCCCGAGCCGTAGCGGCTGATGGCGAAGCGCTGACCCGGCAGGTCTTTGGCCGATTGCGCGCTGCTAGCGGCGGCCACATGGACGCCCCAACGCAGCGGTGAGGCCACCCAGCCACCCAGCAGGCGAATGCGCCGCCCGTTGGCGACACCGGCCACGGCGCCCTCGGTCAGCAGCAGCGCCATATCGGCGTCGCCGGCCTCGAGCAGGTCGATCATGCGCCCCGTGCCTTCGGAGACTTCCTGCCAGTGCAGATCGACGGCCAACGATTCGAGCGCGCGGCGTTCCGCAAGCCGCCGCCAGGCCAGATTGAAGTGCTCGGGGACGCCGGCAACGGCTAGACGCAATTCAGACATGCGCAGACGCTACCGCGCTGGTTACCCACGTGCCAGCGAAAGTCGTTGGCACCCGTCAAATCACATCCCCGTAAGAATCTAGAAACAGTCTCTAAAACACTGATTCTCAATGCACGCTGGGCCGCGTCCCGGCATCACCAAATGACTTGTCACATTCCCGTAACAGGATCGTCACTGACATTTCACGAAGCCTTCCTATTTTGGCGGCCACTTGCCAAGGCGAGGGCGTGTCACGCCCCTCCGGAAGCGACCCGAATTTGAGAACCGGACGCGCCGCGTTCGGACTTGTTACGAACCCCCCGACGCGTGCGAAGCACGCGAGCATCCAATGGAGTTTCAGTCCATGAAGCGCATGTACCTGGTACCCGGCGTTCTGGCCGTAGCCGCACTCGCAGCCTGCGGCGGCGGTGACATCAACATTCAGCCGTCGACCAACGTGTCGAACAGCAACAACACGACCAACACCGGCGGCGGCAGTGGCCCGAGCGCCGAGTGTGCGTCCTACACCAACTCGGGTGGTCAGACGATTGCAGGCACCTTCGACGGCACCAACTGCACCTACTCGCCAGCCTTTGCCGATGCGGGTAACAACCTGACCGTCGATCTGACGATCCCGGCACTGGCCTCCGGTGGTGCGCACATCTTTGAGGGCAGCCTGTTTGTTGGTGAGACTTTCGACACCGACGCCGACCTCGCTGCAGCGGGCATCGCCCAGGGCGGCGACGGCCCCGTGCTGACGATCGAAGCCGGCGCCACGCTGGCGTGGCAGTCGAGCCAGAACTTCCTCATCGTCAATCGCGGCTCGCAGGTCTTCGCGGTGGGTCGCGCTGACGCGCCGATTACGTTTACCTCGACCACGGACCTCGACCTCACGGGCCAGAACCCCGGCCCGGGTAATGGCACGGTCGGCGCGACCGATGTGCAGCAGTGGGGTGGCATCGTCATCAACGGTTTCAGCATCACCAACCGTTGCGCCTACACGGGCTCGATCGCGGGCGGTGATCTCGCCACGGTTGACTGCCACGTGGACGCTGAAGGCGCCGCGGGCCTCGACGAGTCGCAATACGGCGGCGACGTCTTGGACGACAGCTCAGGCCGCCTCGAGTACGTGGTGGTCAAGCACACGGGCGCCACGGTCGGTAACGGCGACGAGTTGAACGGCATCTCGTTCAGCGGCGTCGGCAGCAACACGATCGTCGAAAACCTGCAGGTCTACTCGACGTTCGATGACGGCATCGAAATGTTCGGTGGCAACTTCGACATCACCAACTTTGTAGCACTCTACGTTCGCGACGACTCCATCGACATCGACGAAGGCTACAGCGGCACGATCACCAACGCCCTTGTGATCCAGAACGAAGACGACGGCAACCACTGCATCGAGGCTGATGGTATCGGCGGGTTCTCGGGTCTGACGTCGCAGGCGGTCGAGGACATCATTGCGCAGGGCATCAACTCGCGGCCGACCATCACCAACCTGACCTGCATCATCTCGCCGAACGGCGCCATCACGGCGACGCATGATCCGGGCGCAGGCTGGCGTTTGCGCGAGGGCATCTTCCCGACGATCAACGACTCGCAGGTCATCTCATTCAACTCGGCGGCTGACACCACTGTTGGCAACGACAACTACTGCCTGCGCATCGATAACCGGTCGCAGCAGGCGGCCTTGGACGGCGATCTGGTCCTGAACAACATCGTCTACGCCTGTGAGGAGCAGACGCGCGGCCAGACGTTCCCCGACGGCACGACGACGGAACTTGCGTTCGCATCAGCGACAGGTGCCTTCGCCACGCTGACGGGTGCGACAAACCCGACGGCTTCAGCCGACACGGATCTGCAGTTGCTCGAAGGCGCACCCCCGTACTTCTCAATCGAGGCCAACGCCATTGCGGTGGACGGAGCCAACCCCGGGCTGACGCCCACGACGACGTACATCGGTGGCATCGCGCTCTCGATTACGGACTGGACGACCGACTGGACCTACGGATTGCAGGACCCGGACCGCGGTGTCGCACTCTGGTTCGAGTGAGCCGAGCGTAAGGACTAAGGCGGGCGTCGTGCCGAAACGGGCACGACGCTTTTGCCGTTTAGATGACGAGCGAAAACAGCCGGTCTGACCGGCACATTGAGACGGAAGCGAAGATGAACAGACTGCGATTTGCGATTGCCTGCGCCCTGGGCGCGACTTTTGTCGCCACACCGGTGATCGCGCAGGAGACCGAGGACGAGAACCGTATCGGTATCGCCGCGCCGACGTTGGCGCCGCCCGAATCGACGATTGAGGAAGTCGTCGTGATGGGGCGCCTCATCGACAGCAGCCAGTCACTGGCGCTGGAGCGCATGGACGACGCGGCCGTCACCGACCTGCTGGGTGCAGATACGATCAGCCGACTTGGTGATTCGACGGTTGCCGTTGCGCTCAAGCGTATCCCCGGACTGTCGGTTGTCGGGAACAAGTTCGTTTACATACGCGGCCTCGGTGAACGCTACTCGCAGAGTACGCTGAACGGTGCCTTCATCCCGTCGCCCGACCTCACACGCAACGTGATCCCCTTGGACATTTTCCCGACGGCCATTGTCGAATCTCTGCGCGTGCAAAAGGCCTACACGGCCGATATGCGTGCCAACTTTGCGGGCGGCAGTGTCGACATCCGCACGAAGGGCATTCCTGACGACTTCACGGTGATGTTCGAGATTGGCTCTGGTTTTAACACGGCCGTCGATGGCAGCGTGTTTACCTACGCGGGCGGCAGCCGGGACGCACTCGGCTACGACAACGGCGAACGCAGCATCTCGCCGGAGCTCCTGAACCAGGTTGAAAATTTCCAGGGCCAGGTGGGCACGCAGGAGATATTGAGCTTCCTGCGCCGTCAGGATCCCTTCACACCGCTGGCAGACGCGCAGCAGATCAACCGTCAACTGGGCCTGGCACTCAACCGAGACTTCTCAGTGGAAGAAACCGATCCGATTCCGGACATCGACGTTCGCGGCTCGATTGGTGACAGCTTTATCCTCAACGAGGATTGGGAGATCGGCTACTTCGCCGGCGCGAGCTACGAGCATCAGTGGCGCGAGGAAGAGACGTTCCAGACGAACTTCAACTTCCCCGAAGAGCAGACGCGTAACCAGATCGAGTCGACGCGCACCGTGGCCATCAATGCCATCGGAAACCTCGGCATCAATTACACCGACGAACACTCGATCTCGACGATGACGCTGTTCCTGCGTAACACCGACGATGAGACCGAAATCGATGACTTCTTCGATGACAACCGCCAGCGCTCAGATGGTCTTGGCAGCCGCAATTACCGGTTCCAGTTCGAAGAACGCAACATGGTCGTCAATCAGATCCGCGGTGAGCACCGGCTTGGGGAGCGCACTCGCGAAGTGCTGGGTCCGCTCGCTGGGCTTATCAGCTGGCTGCCCGCTGACACGGAGATAGAATGGTTCGTCTCGCAGGCTGATGCCCGCACAGACATCCCGAACCAGGTCAACGTCACCGCGCAGACCATTACGGATACTGAGACGGGCGCTGTACAGCAGTCGTTTGTCACGCAGGACGCGACGACGGCTCTATTCCGTTTTACGGATCTCGACGATGACGTCGACTCTAGCGGCATCAAATTCAAAGTGCCGTTCAGCCGTGATCGAAGCTACGGCAACATCCAGTTCGGTTTCGACACGGATTCGAAGGCGCGCACTTACCGCCAGGACGAGTTCAGCATCGGCGTACTCAATGCCGATGATCCCTCGATCCTCGCGCAGCCCCTGGGCGAGGTGTTTTCGGACGAGAACATCCTGAACCCGGCCAACAACTACCTGTTCGACCGCCGCGGCACGCAGAACCAGAGCTACCTGGCAGCGACGATTACGGACGGTGCGTTTGGTCAGGTCGACTGGACCTTCAACGACACCTGGCGCGTCGCCGCCGGTCTGCGTTGGGAGGATTACCGTCAGGCCGCCCTCGACTGGAACCCCTTCGGCTTCACCGAAGCCAGCCCACAGGTTACGACTGACCCGGCGGCACTCGAGAACGCCGTGTTCCAGCAGGACGACCTGTACCCGTCGTTGGCGGTGACCTATATGTCGGACTGGTTGGCCGAGACTTTCCAGTTGCGCTTCGGCTACTCCGAGACGGC
>JBCCBB010000105.1:0-9598 GCA_039814545.1 Pseudomonadota bacterium | reverse complement strand
GGACCACAATCCCTGACTGGCCGGCCTCGAGCGTGTCCACAGCCGCGCCATCGACATACAAAGCCTCAACCGCCAGGCCTGCGTCGGCAACCTTCTCATAGCCCGAGAAGGCGGTTTCGCCGTCGACCTCGAGGCCATCGGCCGATACAGCGCCAAACTTGCTGGCCGCCTGCGCGCGTTCGCGCTGTGCGGCCATCTCACGATCGAAACCAGGACCATCCACAGTCAGACGGCGCTCGCGCGCGATGTCGGCCGTGAGGTCGCGCGGGAAGCCGTAGGTGTCGTACAGCCGGAATACGAGCTCGCCGGGCAGCTCTTTGCCCTCGAGATCGGCGATGGCGCCCTCCAGCAGGCTCATGCCTTGCTCGATGGTCTGTGCGAAGCGGAGCTCTTCCTGCTCGAGCACGCGCGAGACGTGTTCTGAGGCCTTTGTCAGCTCGGGATAGGCAGCGCCCATCTCATCGACGAGGGCGACCACGAGCTTGTGGAAGAACGGGTCGCGCTGACCCAGCATGTAACCGTGACGCACGGCGCGGCGAATGATCCGACGCAATACGTAGCCGCGGCCTTCGTTGCTGGGCAGCACACCATCGGTGATCAGGAAGGCGCAGGCGCGAATGTGGTCGGCGATGACCCGCAGCGAGGCGTTGTCTGAGACAGGAACGCCCACGGCAGCCGCAACGGCCTCGATGAGGCGCACGAACATGTCCGTGTCGTAGATGGTGTGCACGCCCTGCATGACGGCAGAGACGCGCTCGAGCCCCATGCCCGTATCGACGGAGGGCTTGGGCAACGGTGTCAGCGTGCCGCCCGCATCGCGGTCGAACTGCATGAAGACCAGGTTCCAGATCTCGACGTAGCGGTCACCATCCTCGTCGGGCGATCCCGGCGGGCCGCCGGCAACTTCGGGGCCGTGGTCGTAGAAGATCTCGCTGCAGGGGCCACAGGGGCCTGTGTCGCCCATCTGCCAGAAATTGTCCTTCTCACCCAGGCGCGAGAGCCGATCGGCCGGGACGCCGATCTCGTTGATCCAGATGTCGGCCGCCTCGTCGTCGTCTTTATAGACCGTGACCCAGAGCTTCTCTGCGGGGATCTCGAGGACCTCCGTCACGAACTTCCAGGCGAAGCGAATGGCGTCCTGCTTGAAGTAGTCGCCGAAGCTGAAGTTGCCCAGCATCTCGAAGAAGGTCAGGTGGCGCGCCGTGTAGCCGACATTCTCGAGGTCGTTGTGCTTGCCACCCGCGCGCACGCAGCGCTGCGAGCTGGCCGCGCGCACGTAGTCCCGACGCTCCTTGCCCAGGAACAGGTCCTTGAACTGGACCATGCCAGCGTTCGTAAACAGCAGGGTCGGATCGTTACCCGGGACGAGCGGCGAGCTCGGCACCACCTCGTGCTGCTCGCGCGCAAAATAGTCGAGAAACGCCTCGCGAAGCTGGCGAGAAGTCAATGTCTTCATGTCGGATTCCGGTGGCCGCAACTGATTGCGGCGCCTACCTGCTAACTGGTGACGCGAAATTATTTCACAAGTTAGCCCGCGGGCGCGCGGTGGCAGCGCTGAAACGCTTCAGTGGTCGGGTACGGCCGCCTGCGCCTGCTCCGAATCGAAACCCCGGTAGGCCAGGAACTGGAGTTGGCGGGCGCGTGCCTTGAAGTCCTCGGGCGCCCGATCACCGAATCGTTGCGCGCGCACCTCACAAGCCAGCGCGAACCAGTCGAAGTCCGACTGCTGCAGGGCCTCGGCGATGGCCGAACGGTCGAAGCCACGCTGAGACAGCTCTGCGCGAATGCGGACAGTGCCTTTGCCCTGTCGATACCGGCTCGAGATGAAGGCCTCCGCAAAGCGCGCGTCGCTCTGCAGGCCCTCGTCGGCTAATGCGTCGAGCGTGTCGGCGACGGTTTCCGGGGCGAAGCCCGCACGCAGCAAGCGGCGCTCGAGCTCTTTGCGAGTCTGCTCACGTCGAGCAAGTGCATCCATGGCGCGCTTGCGACAGCGCGCCGGCGTGAGTGACGGGTCGACGGCGTCCGCCGACCCAGGCAATGCGTCCTCGCTCAAGTCCTCGTCGACGTCCTTGTCTGCGTCGCCAGGCCCCACGCGGCCCGCGTCAGGCCTGCTCGGCCCCGGCGTCAGCGGCGTCATCTTCCGTGATGACCGCCTCAGGGGACGGCATCAGCAATGCACGCAAGCGCGCCTCGATGTCGGCCGCGATGTCGGTGTTTTCCTGCAGGAAGGCACGGACGTTTTCCTTGCCCTGCCCGATGCGATCACCGTTGTAGCTGTACCAGGAGCCCGCCTTGTCGACGATGCTGTTGGCCACGCCCAGGTCGATGAGCTCGCCTTCCTTGCTGATGCCCTCGCCGTAGAGGATTTCGAACTCGGCCGTGCGGAACGGCGGCGAGACCTTGTTTTTGACGACCTTGACGCGGGTCTGGTTGCCCACGACCTCGTCGCCCTTCTTGATCGCGCCGATGCGGCGGATGTCGAGGCGAACCGACGAGTAGAACTTGAGCGCGTTGCCGCCCGTGGTGGTTTCGGGGCTGCCGAACATGACGCCAATCTTCATGCGGATCTGGTTAATGAAGATGACCATGGCGTTCGAACGCTTGATGTTGCCCGTGAGCTTGCGCAGCGCCTGCGACATCAGGCGTGCCTGCAAACCGACGTGCGAGTCACCCATCTCGCCTTCGATCTCGGCCTTGGGCGTGAGCGCGGCGACAGAGTCGACGACAATGACGTCGACGGCGCCTGAGCGCACGAGCATGTCCGTGATCTCGAGCGCCTGCTCACCCGTGTCGGGCTGCGAGACGAGCAAATCGTCGACATTGACGCCGAGTTTTTGCGCGTACTGGGGGTCGAGCGCGTGCTCGGCGTCGACAAAGGCCGCGGTGCCACCCGTTTTCTGGGCCTCGGCCACGACCTGCAGGGTCAGGGTCGTCTTACCCGAAGATTCCGGGCCGTAGATTTCGACCACGCGACCCTTGGGCAGGCCACCAATACCTAGCGCGGTATCCAGCGTGATTGAGCCCGTTGAAACCGCCTCGATGTTCTTTGCGGTGCTGCCGTCGCCCAGCCGCATGACCGAGCCCTTGCCAAACTGCTTCTCAATCTGGCCCAAGGCGGCCGCGAGGGCCTTTTTCCTGTTGTCGTCCATCGTGTGTGACCCCTGAATGGTGCTCAAATGGTGTCTATTGCGCTCGAACGGCGTCGTACGGCTGCGAATGGGCGAAAACACGAGTTGAACTGGTGTGCCGCCGCCGCGACCTGTACGACTACTGTATGGATAAACAGATGATGCCATAATCCAGAGCAAAGTACAGCCATGGATTTCGACGGCTTCCCAGTGGTTTTCGCGCTTGGCGCAGCGCGCGCCAGCGGCTGGCTTCAGGGCGTTTCGAAGCTTTGCGCGCTAAGCCCATGAGCAGGGCCGCAATCCGGGCCCGCGCTCAGAAGGTGCCGTCGCCAATCCTGTCGGCGAGTCCCTCAAGCGCCCAAAGCACCGTGCGCTCGCGGACCTCATTGCGGTCGCCGCCAAAGCGCTGCATTTGCGCAAACGAATGATCCGCCGAGGCCCAGGCGCACCAGACGGTACCGACGGGTTTTTCCGCGGTGCCACCCCCGGGCCCCGCGATGCCGCTGACGGCAATCGCGTAATCAGCGCCCGAGAGCGCCCGCACGCCGTCGGCCATCTCACGCACCACGGCCTCGCTCACGGCACCGTCCCGGTCGAGTGTGGTCTGGCGCACCCTAAGCAGCTGCACCTTGGCCTGGTTGGAATAGGACACGACCCCGTAACCGAACCAGGCGGAACTGCCTTCGACGTCGGTCAGCGACTTCGCAATCCAGCCGCCCGTGCAGGACTCCGCGACGGCCACACTGCGCCCCGACTCCGTGAGTTGGCGCGCCAGTCTTGAGACTTCGTGGTCCATGCGTGCCCCTACGGGCAGGCCAATGAGTGAGTAGGTTCCCGTCATTCGATTTCCCCGGCCAGCACATCGTACAAAGCGGCATACCGCTTCACCATGACTTCGATGGAAAACTCGGCCTCGACGCGACGCCGCGCGTTCTCACCCATGCGGTCCCGCAACTCGGGGTCGCCCAGCAGTCGACCAATGGCCGCGCCCAACGCAATCGCGTCGCCCGCCCTAACGAGCAGGCCTGAGTGCTCATCAGCCACAGCCTCCATGACACCGCCGGCAGCAAAACCGACCACGGGCACGCCCGCCGCGGCGGCCTCAAGCAGGCTCACACCGAGCCCCTCCATGAGTGCCGGGTGCACCACGAGATCCAGCGCGGGCAGCAGCCCGGCCAAATCGTCCCTGAACCCCGCGAACCCCACGCAACCCGACAGGCCCGCGGCCTCGACCTCGGCTTCGAGCGTCTCGCGCAGCGCACCTCGGCCCAGGAAGACCACGGCAAGGTCCGGGTGGGCCTCTCGCAGCCCGGGCAGCGCACGCAGCAGGAAGCGGTGGCCTTTGCGGTCGATGAGCTGGGCGATGACCCCGATGAGCGGTCCGCGGTGCTCACGACCCAGCAACTGGTGGCGCGCATCGTCGGGCGCCCGGCCTGCGTAACGTGCCGCATCTACAGCGCTCGTGATCGTCAGTAGGTTGTCGCGCGACACACCCGCCGACTCGAGCACGCCCTGGATGGCCTGCGAGATGCACACGACGCGTCGGTAGCGGTTGCGCATGAGCCAGCGCAGCCAGAAGCGCGGTGGATTGTCGATCCGGCGCGAGATGATTGCCGGCACCCCGGCGCGCATCGCAGCCAGAGGCCCGATCCAGTCGGCGCCGCGCCGGCTGTGCACGTGAACAAGGTCGACGCCCTGCTCGCGCAGGACTCGGCCCAGACGGAACACCGCGCGCAGGTCGTGCTCACCCGAGAACTCGAGCGCTTCGTGAGGTCGATCGGTTTCGGCGGCCCAGCGTGCGAGGTCCCCGCCGGCGGCGGCCACGAGCAGGTGCGCGTGGTGATCGTCGTTCAGGCCCTTGAGCAGGTACTTGAGCTGCTCGGCCCCGCCATAGGCGTGGCGGCCGAATTCGAGGTGGGCGATCTTCAACCCGCGTTTCTCTGGATCATGGCGCGCGCATTGTTTCACGTTCGACTTGGCGTGCACACACCGCTAGCATCGCGGGTCCGCCTGAGCACTGCGAACGCCGTCCCGACGATGCCCGACCTGTCCGACCACACACCGATGATGCGCCAGTACCTGGCCATCAAGTCGGAGTATCCGGACACGCTCCTGTTCTACCGCATGGGCGATTTCTACGAGCTGTTCTACGACGACGCGAAGCGCGCGGCTGACCTCATCGAGATCACGCTCACGGCGCGCGGCAAGAGCGCGGGCGCGCCGATCCCCATGGCCGGCGTGCCCTACCACGCGGCCGATAATTACCTGGCGCGCCTCATTGAGCGTGGCGAATCGGTCGCGATCTGCGAGCAGGTGGGCGACCCGGCCACCAGCAAGGGGCCTGTCGCGCGCGAGGTGGTGCGGGTCGTCACACCGGGCACGCTCACCGATGAGTCGCTGCTCGACGCACGCGCCGAGAGCTTCACGGCGGCCGTGTTCCGCGGGCGCCGCGACCTGGGCCTCGCCTGGATCGATCTTGCGGGCGGCCGCTTCGAGATCACCACCTGCGCGCGCGGCGTCGATGCACTGGCGGCCGAGATTGAGCGTCTGCGACCCGCGGAGCTCCTGTTCGACGAGCACGACGAGGCCTTTTTCGCACCGATCAGCGCACGCTGGCCCGCCGTGCACTGGCGGGGTCGCGGCAGCTGGCACTTCGACGGCGATACGGCCCAGCGCCTGCTTTGCGAGCAGTTCGGCACCCAGGACCTGGCGGGCTTCGGTATTGAAGACGCCGCCAGCGCCGTCGCGGCGGCGGGCGCGCTGCTCGAGTACGTGCAGGGCACCCAGAAACGCGCGCTCACGCATATCCGCGGCATCGCGCAACAAGCCCAGGACACTGCGGTACTGCTCGACGCGGCAACGCGACGCAACCTAGAGATCGAACACGGCCTGTCGGGCAACGACGCGCTCACGCTCGCGGGCGTTATGGACCACGCCCAGACACCCATGGGCAGTCGCATGCTGCACCGCTGGTTGCAACGCCCACTGCGCGACGACGCCGTGGTCGGCGCACGCCATGACGCCGTTGAGACCATTCTCGTCGGCGATCGGCTCGATGCGCTGACGCGCGCGCTGGCTGACGTCGGCGACGTTGAACGCATCCTGGCGCGCGTGGCACTGCGTTCCGCGCGCCCGCGCGACCTCGACCGCCTCGGCACCTCGCTGGCGCAGATTCCCGCCATCGCGGCCGTACTCGATGATTGCGCCACTGTACGCAGCAGCGAACTCATCGCAGCGATGGGCGATCACGGCGACACCGTAGATCACCTCACGCGCGCCATCATCGAGTCGCCGCCCGTGCTCATTCGCGACGGCGGCGTCATCCGCGACGGCTACGACGCCGAGCTCGACGAGCTGCGCGGGCTGGCTGCAAACGCCAACGCCTGGCTCGGTGAACTCGAGCTGCGCGAACGCGAACGCACCGGTGTGCCGAACCTTAAAGTCGGCTACAACCGCGTGCACGGCTACTACATCGAAATCAGCAAGGGCCAGGCCGACAAGGCGCCCGACGACTACACGCGTCGGCAAACGCTCAAGGGCGCCGAACGCTACATCACGGCCGAGCTCAAGAGCTTCGAAGACAAGGTGCTGTCGGCCAACGAGCGCGCGCTGGCGCGGGAGAAGGCACTCTACGCCGCACTCGTCGAAACACTGGCCGAGCTGCTCGAGCCGCTGCAGCGCGCAGCCGGCGCACTGGCCGAGGCAGACGTGCTGGCCAACCTCGCCGGTCGCGCCGTCGCACTCAATCTGTCCCGGCCGCAGCTCACGGGCGAGCGCCGTATCGACATCCAGGCCGGCCGCCACCCCGTCGTCGAGCAAGTGCTCGATGGCGAGTTCATCCCCAATGACCTGGCGCTCGACGCGCGCCGCGAAATGCTGGTCATCACGGGCCCGAACATGGGCGGTAAGTCGACCTACATGCGTCAGGCCGCGTTGGCCGTGATCCTCGCGCGCGCGGGCAGCTTCGTGCCGGCCACGAGGATGACGGTGGGCCCGATTGACCGCGTCTTCACACGCATCGGCGCCAGCGACGATCTCGCGGGCGGGCGCTCAACCTTTATGGTCGAGATGACGGAAACGGCCAACATCCTGAACAACGCTACCGAGCACAGCCTCGTGCTCATGGACGAGATCGGTCGCGGCACGAGCACCTTCGACGGCCTGTCGCTGGCCTGGGCGGCTGCGCACCACGTGGCGTCGCGCTGCCACGCGTTCACGCTGTTTGCCACGCACTACTTCGAGCTCACCGCGCTGCCGCAAGAATTGCCCGCGACGGCCAATGTGCACCTCGATGCCACGGAGCATGGCGACCGGCTCGTGTTTCTGCACGCCGTCAAAGCGGGGCCGGCCGACAAGAGTTACGGTCTGCAGGTCGCAAGCCTCGCGGGCGTGCCCCGCACCGTAATCCGGCGCGCGCGTCGTTACCTGGCGGCGCTTGAGGCGCAGCGCGGCAGCACGGAGGGCGGCCAGGTGGCGCTCGACTTCAGTGTCGAGGATGAGGACGACGCGAGCGCAATCAGTGAGTCGGATCAGGCCACGCTCGATGCGCTGGCCGCCATCGAACCCGACAACCTGTCACCGCGCGAGGCGCTCGACCGGCTCTACGCGCTCAAGGCGTTGCTCAAGCCTTAGCGTCCTCGCCGCGTTTGCGGCTACGATCAAATTGCCCGTGGCCAATAAAGTGCGCGACCTGGTCGGCGACTTCGCGCGAGGTCACAAGCGTCGTGTGTGAGGCCGCGAGTTCCAGATGATCGGTCGCATGCTGCCAGCGCGTCTCGTCCACGGTCACCGTGCCGTCGTTGGGCTCGGGCAACTTGCCGAGCAGGCGCCCCATGCCCACAGGCCAGGTTCCGGCCAGCACACCGACGTCCCGCCCTTCGAAGCGTTGCGCCCACTCGGACGCGGTGGCCTCGAGCACGCCTTCGGCGATGGAACGCCCCAGCAGCGATTCGCCGCCGGGCAGTTTGGCGACACGCAACGCGGACTCGCTGCCGTTGAGCGGCGTGCCCAAACAGACCACGCGACCCGGTGGCGCCTCGGGCCAGTCGAGCAGCATCTTCAAGATGACAAGACCGCCCAGGCTGTGGCCCACAAGGTGGCAGGGCGTGTCCATGCGGTCCTGTAGGCGCTCGGCCATGAAGTCGCGCAACACGCGCGCGTTCTGGGTCAGTGAGGCACGCACAGTGCGGTAGTGCAGCGCGTGCACGTTGTAACCGTGGCGATCGCGAAGACGGCGGCGCAGGCGCGTGGCCTCCGCGCCGGTGAGCCAGAGGCCGTGCAGCGTGATGACGTGAGCGGGCCCGGCCCGGTCGGTCATTCGGCCCCGGGCTTGGCGCGCAGGCGAATGCCCGTTTCGCGCAACTGCTCGGGCGACACCGCACCGGGCGCATCCGTCAGCGGGTCATGCGCCGACTGCGTTTTCGGGAACGCAATCACGTCACGGATGCTGCTCGCACCCGCCATGAGCATGACCATGCGGTCGAGACCGAAGGCGATGCCGCCGTGCGGCGGGCAGCCGTACTGCAGCGCGCGCAGCAGGAAGCCGAACTTCTCTTCGGCCTCTTCCTTGCTGATGTCGAGCAGGTCGAACACCGCGGCCTGCATGGCCTGGTCGTGGATACGAATCGAGCCACCACCGATTTCCGAGCCATTCAGCACCATGTCGTAGGCGCGCGACGGGGCGGCGCCGGGATTCTCGGCAAGCGCTTCGGGGCTGTCAGCGCGCGGCGCTGTGAACGGGTGGTGCAGCGAGTGCCAGCGACCGCTGTCGCCGTCGCGCTCGAACATCGGGAAGTCGACAACCCAGAGCGGCGCCCAGCCTTCGGCGACGAGTCCGCGGTCGTGGCCAAGGCGTTCACGCAGGGCACCCAGCGCGTCGTTGACGACGCGCGCCTTGTCGGCGCCAAAGAACACGATGTCGCCGTCAGCAGCACCTGTGCGCTCAAGGATGCCGGTAACCGCCGCGTCGGGCAGAAACTTCAGGATCGGCGACTGTAGGCCATCGCGTCCTGCTGCGATGTCGTTGACCTTGATGTAGGCCAAACCGCGCGCGCCATAACGGCCGACGAAGCTCGTGTACTCGTCGATCTCCTTGCGGCTCAGCGTACCGCCTTCGGGCAAACGCAGCGCCGCCACGCGACCTTCGGGGTCGGCGGCCGGTCCAGCGAATACCTTGAACTCGACACCGTCCATGAGATCGGCCACTTCGATCAGCTCAAGCGGGATCCGCAGATCGGGCTTGTCTGAACCGAAGCGCTGCATGGCTTCGGCATACGGCATTCGCGGGAAGGGATCGGGCAGTTCGATGTCCATGACCTCTTTAAAGAGCTGGCGCACCATGCCTTCCATGAGGCCCGTGACCGTCTCCTCGTCAACGAAGCTCATTTCGATATCGAGCTGGGTGAACTCGGGCTGACGGTCAGCGCGCAGGTCCTCGTCACGGAAGCAGCGCACGATCTGGTAGTAGCGAT
>JBCCBB010000079.1:0-13314 GCA_039814545.1 Pseudomonadota bacterium | reverse complement strand
TGGGCACCGACACGGGTTCGGCGAACTACGTGCCCGATGCGGACCCGAGCACGGTGACCGATCCGACCGACCCCGATAGCGACAATGACGGTCTTCTCGACGGCATCGAGGACGCCAACGGTGACGGTGCCACGGTCAATACCATCGGCGGCACGGGCAATGCGGGTTCGGGCGAAACCGATCCCAACAACCGCGACACCGACGGCGACGGCCTATTCGACGGCGATGAAGCCGCAGGCACAGGACCGCTTGCGGGCCTGGGCACGACCGATCCGCTCGACACGGACAGTGACGACGGTGGCACCGAGGACGGCACTGAGGTGCTGGCCGACGGCACGTTGCCCGTGTCGGGCAACGGCGCTGATGACGCGGCGGCCGACCCTGATGGCGATGGCCTGTCCAACGCGCAGGAAGCCATTCTGGGCACGGACCCTGACGACCCCGACACGGACAACGACGGCATCGACGACGGTGATGAAACAGGCAACGACGCGTTCATCAATGTGGGCGATACGAACCCGCTCGACGCCGATACCGACGACGACGGCGTCAGCGATGGCGACGAAGTCGTGGGCGCCGACGGCCTGCCGAACACGGGCGATGAAACCAACCCGAATGCGGCAGACAGCGACGGCGACGGTCTGAGCGACGGCCTCGAGACGGGCGTCACAACGCCTATCGCGCCGACCGTGAGCGACGTCAACGGTGTTCCGGTCGCGGGTACCGATACGGGCGCGGGAAACTTCACGGTCGACGCCGATCCCACAACGACCACGGATCCGACCGACGCTGATACGGACAACGATGGCCTTCAGGACGGTCTCGAAGACGCCAACGGCGATGGTGCGACTGCCAACACCATTGGTGGCACGGGTACGTCCGGCAGCGGCGAAACCGATCCGCTCAATGCCGACACGGATGGCGATGGCCTGACCGACGGTAATGAGCAGGATGGTATCGGCCAGCTCGGTGGCAGTGGTGCCACAGATCCGCTCGACACGGATAGCGACGACGGCGGCATCGACGACGGTGCAGAGATCTTGAACGACGGCACGAACCCGACCTCGGGCAACGGCACCGACGACCAGATCGACAGCGATGGCGACGGCATCACGGACGGAAACGACGCCGATCCCGTGGACCCCTGTGTGCCCAACTTCCCGGGCCAGGGTTGCCTCGACAGTGACGGCGATGGCGCCGCGGACTTCGGTACGCCGACCACGGCGGTTCCGGTCGAGCCCGATACGGGAGCTGACAGCGATCCGTGCGTGCCCGACAACACCGTGGCCGCCTGCGACACCGACAACGACGGCGTGAGCGACGGCGACGAGATCGCCAACGGTACAGACCCGGCCAGCGATGACTCGGATGGCGACGGCATCCCCGATGGCGTCGAAACCGGTGACACCGATGGTGACGGCATCATCGACGCGCTCGACCCCGACTCGGATAACGACGGCATCCCGGATGCCGACGAGGCGGGCCCGATGCCGGGCATGCCTGTCGACAGCGATGGTGACGGCCTGGTCGACACCATAGACCCAGACTCCGATAACGACGGTACTCCGGATGCGATTGAGGGTGATGCGGATAGCGACGGCGACGGCATCGCCGACTTCCTTGATCCCGACAGCGACGACGACGGCATTCCTGACTTCGTAGAAGATGTCATTGCTACGGGCATCGACAGCGACGGCGACGGCATCGATGACGGCTACGACGTCGATACCGTGCCGGGCGCCACCGACAGTAACGGTGACGGTGTTGCTGACGCGACCGTGGTCGTCGACAGCGATGGAGACGGCTTGCGTGATGCGATCGATATCGACAGTGACAACGATGGCATTCCCGATACCGTCGAAGCCGATCTAGACGTGATGGCTGATGCGGACGGCGATCAAATCAATGACGTGTTCGATGTAGACCTCACGATGGGGGCGGACGGCAACGGTGACGGCGTCGATGACGCGGCACAGGTGACCGACACCGATGGTGACGGGGCGCCCGACTTCATCGATCTCGACGCCGACAACGACAGCATCCCCGATGTCGTCGAAGGCGGTGGCCCTGACGCGAATGCCGACGGCCTTATCGATGACCTCGTCAACAACGAGGGCAGCATCGTGATGCCGATCGACTCGGATACGGACGGCATCGGCGACTGGCGCGAAACGGATAGCGACGGTGATGGCACCCCCGATATCGCAGGCACACCGTTTGGTCCGCTCGACGGCGATGGTGACGGCGTCATCGATGACACCACCGACAGCGACGGCGATGGCATCGCAGACGGCGCCGACCAGGCCGACGGTTTCGGCACCTTGCCCGACGCCGATGGCGACGGCATCCCCGACGATGTGGAAGGTAACGGCGACACAGACGGCGACGGCATCCCCGACGTCAATGACACGGACAGCGATAATGACGGCATCGACGATGAAACTGAAGCAGGCCCCGACGCGACCAACCCCGTCGACACCGATGGCGACGGCTTGCCCGATTACATCGATCCCGACAGCGATAACGACGGTATCGATGATGAGCTTGAGGGTGATGCCGACGCCGATGGCAATGGCGTGCTGGACCGGCTCGAGTCGGACGGCGAGCTCGAGACCGCTGTGACGGGATCGGGCACCGGCAGCATCGGACTGGTGTTCCTGCTGGCGCTCGGCCTCATGCTCGCGGTGCAGCGACGTGTGCACCGCCATGCAGCCGCAACGCTCGTACTGTTTGTGCTCGCGGTGCCCGCGGCGCGCGCCGAGAAGGACTGCGCGCAGGCCATCGACGATGGCGACGACGCGGGTTGCTGGTACGTGGCTGCGGGCCTCGGTTACTCCTACGTTTCGCCCGACGAAGCCGCCAACAACTTCGTCCATGACGCTGACGAGAACCACGACTCGGGCTGGCAAGTCACGTTGGGTCGCCAGTTCACGGAGCACTGGTTTGCCGAGCTCAACTACGCCGACCTCGGCGAGGCGGGCATCACCAACCGCAACCCGGCCATCGCGGCGGCGTTCCCCGATGCGGCGATCAGCTACAAGGTGCCCTCGCTCATGGCGGGCTACCGCCTGCGTACCGATATGCGCGTGCGCCCGTTCGGCAAGGTCGGTCTGTCGACGATCCGCAACAGCGGCTCGGGTGCGCCCATTCCTTTCGACAAGCAGAGCTCCATCCAGCTCGCATTCGGCGCGGGCGTCGATGTCGATCTCGGTGACTCACCCTGGTACGTGCGCGGTACCGTCGACTGGTACGACCGCGACGCCTGGTTCGCAGGTATCTCAGTCGGCTGGCAGTTCGGTGAGCGCGATCGTTCATCGCCGCTTGCGGCCTTGCCGGTAGACAGTGACGGCGATGGCGTCTATGACGACACGGACCAATGCCCGGGCACACCCGCTGGCACCGCTGTAGATGCCACGGGCTGCGCATTGCCTGGCGACCGTGACGGTGATGGCGTAAACGACGAGGCTGACGCCTGTCCCAATACACCGGCCGGCACTGTAGTCGACGAGAAAGGCTGCGCCCAAGACAGCGATGGCGACGGCGTGCTCGACGGCGTTGATGCCTGCCCCGATACGGCAGAAGGCGCCGTTGTCGACAGCAGAGGCTGTGAGGTCATTCGCGAGAGCATCGTCGAGATACGCTTGCCCAGCGTGAACTTCGAAACGAATTCGGACCGGCTGCTGTCGGGTGCGGAATCAGAGCTCGACGCGGCGGCCAAGACGCTCAGGAGTAATCCGTCGGTGATCGTTGAAGTGGCGGGTTATACCGATGATCGGGGTAACGCCGATTACAACCGTGGCTTGTCAGAGCGCCGTGCGCGCAGCGTTCGGAATGCACTCGAGGAACGCGGTGTCCCGCGCGAACAGATGACGGTGGCGGGCTACGGCGAGGATGATCCCATCGCGAGCAACGACACAGCGGAAGGCCGGGCGGCCAACCGACGTGTCGTGCTGCGTTTGAAGCGGTAGCGTTTGCTAAGCGGCGGGTTGCGGTTCAGCGTCGTCGCCACCGGAACCGCGGCGCTCTTCGAGCTCCTCGCGAATCTCGTGCGCGCGTTCCTCGGTAATCGGGAACGACGCGATAGCCCAGATCGCGACCACCGAGGCCACGCAAGGGATGAAGGCGTCGAAAACGCGCATCATCGTGAGCGTCTCGACGCTCTGTGGACCTACCAGCGATTCATCGAAGCCCGTCGAGGTCAACAAGACACCGCCACCGAAGATGGCGGCAGACGAGCCGAGCTTCACGACCCACCAGAAAATTGACGCGAACATGCCTTCGCGCCGCTCGTTGGTGTTCAGCTCGTCGAGATCGACAACATCCGCGACCATCGAAGGGATCAGCGTGAATAGCCCGGCGAGCGCAAACGCCATAAGCGGCGCCGGTATGAACATGAGCCACTTGTTATCAGGCGTGTAGCAGAACCACTTTAGCGCGTAGCCCACGATGGAAACGCTGATCGCAAAATAGAACGCGCGACGCTTGCCGATCTTCGCTGCGAGCTTGGTGATACCCACGATAATGATCAGCGAGGCGATCTGCTGTACGAGGCCAGCATGACCGACCCAAAGGCCGCCCTCTGCCACATCACCCTCAAACACGTAGAACACGATGACGTAATACTGGAACGTCGCGATCAGCATGAAGCCGTTGAAGACCAGGAAGGTGGCGATGCAGAGTTTCAAAAACGGGCGCAGCTTGATCGTCTGCAGGAATCCGTCAAAGAAATCACCCATGACTTCCGACATTGAGGGACGGTCATCGTCTTCACCGCTATCCTTGAACCGCTCGCGGAGGAATAGCGCGGGCACGATGCCCGTCAATATGACGACGACACCAACAATGAGACCGAGCCAGGCAGCACCCTCGACGACGTCGGAGAACAGCCATTCGATAGCCACAAACCCCTGGATGTAGGGCGTGATCAGGTAAACCGTGCTGCCGATAAAGAACTGCACGCCCATGAGGCGTGTGCGTTCGTGGTAATCAGGGGTGAGTTCGTAACCCAGCGCGACCCAGGGTGTCGCGTACATCGTGTAGGCGAGAAAGAACAGCAGCGAGCCGATCAGGAAGAACCAGAAGTAGAAGGTCTCGCTCTGTCCACGGGGCAGCTGCCACAACAACGCGAAGATGATCCCCGCCAGGATGGCACCGAGAAAGATGTAAGGCCGGCGCCGACCCCACCGGGAGCGGGTGTTGTCCGAGATGTAACCCATGAGGGGATCGGTCAGCGCGTCGAGCAGCCGAGGAAGACCACCCAGAGCACCTACGAGCGTCGGGCTCATTCCGAGCCCGATGTTGAGTACGAACATCATGCGCCCGAGGGCGTCTGCCAGCAGGTTGTTGGCGAACGCGCCGATCCCGTAGATCAGCTTCTTGATCGGCGGAATACGGTCTTCTGGTGCCGTTTCGTATTGTGCAGTGTCTGACATGCCGCGAAGTCCCCCCGAACGCGCGTGCGATCTTTCCCCGCCCGCACACTGGCCCAAATTGACAGCGCTGTCAAACGTTGCCCATACTCCACGTCACTCACGTTTCGGCGTGCTGGTACAGGGGACCTGTCATTAGCGCTTCTCTTGAAACGACGGTTTCGGGTGCCGTTGGCGTGCGCGAACGCGTAGCAAATCTGCTCGCGTCGATGACGCGTGCCGAGAAAGTTGGCCAGCTCGTGCAGCTCGACGGCAGCCACGGCTACCCGCCCGATTACCTGGGTGAGCGCCTGCGTGCGGGCGGTCTGGGCTCGGTGATCAACAACGCCAATCCCGATATCGTCAATGAGCTGCAACGCATCGCTGTGGAAGAAAGCCGCCTCGGCATTCCGTTGCTCATTGGTCGCGACGTCATTCACGGCTTCCGCCACGTCCTGCCCATTCCACTGGGGCAGGCGGCGACCTGGAATCCCGATCTTGTCCTCGCCGGCGCCCGCGTCGCGGCGGAGGAGGCTGCGCGTGCCGGTATCAACTGGACGTTCGCGCCCATGATGGACATCACGCGCGACCCGCGTTGGGGGCGCGTTGCCGAGTGTCTGGGGGAAGACCCACACCTCGCCAGCGAGCTGGCGGCCGCTATGGTGCGTGGTTTCCAGACGGACGACCCGTCGGCGCCGGGAGCCATCGCAGCCTGCGCCAAGCATTTCGCAGGCTACGGCGGCGTCGATGCAGGTCGCGACTACGACACGACGAACGTGCCGCGCAACGAGCTGCGTAACGTGCACCTGCGCCCGTTCCGCGCTGCGGTTGAGGCCGGTGCGCTTTCCTTGATGACCTCATTCAGCGAAATTGACGGCATGCCCTGCACGGCCAGCCGCTTTCTGCTGCGCCAGGTGCTGCGGGACGAGTGGGGGTTTGAGGGGCTGGTCGTGAGCGACTGGGACTCGGTTCGTCAGCTCAGTATTCACGGACTAACCGCAGACGACCGCGAAGCCGCTCGCGAAGCTTGCGAGGCCGGTGTCGACATTGAAATGCAGGGCGAGGCTTACGCGCACCATCTCGAGGAACTCATTGAGTCGGGCCAAATTGCTGAAGCGCTCCTCGATGCGGCCGTGTCCAACGTGCTTCGCGTCAAATGCCTGCTCGGTTTGTTCGAGCGGCCGTTTGTCGACAACGATACGCTCCCGGCGCCGGACCCCGTGCGCATGCGTGCGACGGCGCGCGAGACCGCGCGTCAGAGTCTTGTGCTATTGAAGAACCACGACAACCTGCTGCCGCTCGACCGTGGCCGACTAAAAAACGTGGCTTTGCTCGGGCCGCTCGCCGATGCGCCTTACCAGCAGCTCGGTACCTGGATTTTTGACGGCGACGCGTCATTGAGCGTGACGCTGCGCCAGGCACTCGGCGAACAACTTGGCGATGACATCGAGCTCAGCTATCTCCGTGTGTTCGAGCATTCACGCTCGCGGGACACCCGTGACATGGCCGCCGCCTGTGAACTGGCGGCCCATGCCGACGTCGTTGTGCTCGGGCTTGGCGAAGAGTCGATCCTTTCGGGCGAGGCACACAGTCGCGCGGACATCGATCTGCCCGGCGCTCAGCGCGAACTTGTGCATGCTGTGCGTGCCGCGGGCAAGCCGGTAGTTGGTGTCATTCTGGCCGGTCGGCCGCTGACGCTCAGTAACGTCATCAACGATTTCGATGCGCTGCTGTACGCCTGGCATCCCGGCATCGAGGCCGGCCCCGCGATTACCGAAGTCCTGCTGGGTGACGTGTCGCCCTCGGGTAAGCTGCCCATCACTTTTCCAAGTGTCGTCGGGCAGGTGCCCATCTATTACAACCACAAGATGACAGGCAAGCCGCCATTGCCGGGCCAGGTTGCCCACATCGACAGCTTACACACGCGCGCGCCTCAGACTTCGCTGGGCATGAGCGCGTACCACCTCGATGCAGGCCACCGCCCGCAATTTCCATTTGGCTTTGGACTGTCCTATGGCCAGTTCCACTACCACGACCTGCAGCTAGATCGGCACGCGCTTTCGGTGGGCGAGACCCTCGGCATTACCGTGCGCGTGACCAACCACGGCGCCCAGGCTGGCGACGAAGTGGCGCAGCTTTACGTGCGCGACCTGGTGGGCAATGTGACGCGACCAGTACGAGAGCTCAAAGGCTTCGAGCGCGTCTCGATAGGGGTCGGCGAAACCGTCACCGTGCATTTCGAGCTGCACAGCGAGGATCTTGGTTTCTACGACCGCAACGACGAGTGGCGCGTGGAGCCTGGTGCATTTCAACTATGGGTTGGCGGAGATTCTGACGCGGACCTGGAGAGCGGGTTTTACCTGCACCCAGCGGCATAAGCGCTGGGCGGATGACTAGTGATGGAGCAGCAACATGACATCAGCAATACGCCTTGCGCTGGCAACCACGGGGCTTGCACTCGTGCTGGCCGGCTGCCGGTATTCGGCAGAGGATAAGCCCGTGGCAACGCAACCCGCGGAACTGCAGCAAGATGCTGCAGCATTGCTGCAGGACCAGGTTATGGCTGTGGCCTATTCGGGCTTTCGCGAAGGCCAACATCCCGATCGTGGCAACGGCGCGAACAATCCCACACCGGAGCAGATCCTCGAAGACCTGAACATCCTTGTAGAGCATGGGTTCGGTCTCATCCGTCTCTACGATGCCGGCGAGAATTCGCGAACAACGCTCGAGCTGATTCGCGACAACGACCTGCCTATTCGCGTGTTGCAGGGCTTATGGCTGAATGCTGAGTTTTCAAACCACGAGGGTTGCCCGTGGCTCGACGCGCCGATCCCGGAGTCAGAGCTTGCCGCCAATACCAAGAAAAATGTGGAAGAGGTTGCGAAGGGCATCGCGCTGGCGAAAGAGTTCAGTGACATTATCGTTTCGGTCAACGTGGGCAACGAAGCGCTGGTCAACTGGACCGATCATATGGTGCCGCTCGACAGCATGATTGCTTACGTTCGCGAGGTGAAAGCCGCAATCGACCAACCCGTAACGGTCGCTGAAAACTATGAATGGTGGATCGCGGAGGGTCAGCCGCTCGCCGCGGAGCTGGACTACGTCGGGGTGCACACCTATCCCGCTTGGGAAGAGAAGCCGATCGATGAGGGCTTAAGCTACACAATCGAAAATATGAATCGCGTGCACGGCGCATTGCCCGGGTCAAATCTCGCCATCCTCGAGGCGGGCTGGGCGACGACGGCGTCGGAGTTCGGTGAGCGGGCGAGTGAGGCAAACCAGGCACGCTACTACCGGGAACTCGAGGGTTGGGCCACCAAGGCCAACGTCACGACCTTCTTTTTCGAGGCGTTCGACGAACCCTGGAAGGGCAACCCGGACAATCCGACGGGCGCTGAGAAGCACTGGGGCTTGTTCTTCGTTGACCGCACGCCCAAAGCGTACTTTCGCGAAGACTAGTCGCCACAGGGATTGCCACCCGTGAGCAAACCGGCACGCACACCGTTACGCGGCCTGAGGACCTTTTGCCTTGCGGCGCGCTACGCGAGCTTTCGCGCAGCCGCGGAGGCGCTGTTCGTCACGCCCTCGGCGGTCAGTCACCAAATCAAGACGCTGGAGTCACAGCTCGGGATTGCGCTGTTTCGGCGACGTGGCGGTGAGGTCTCACTGACGGAGGCTGGGCAGTCCTTGTTCGACGAACTCGCACCGCTGATTGATGCCGTTGATGATGTGGTCTCGCGATACGAGACCGGCGCTGCGGCACAGGAAACCGTGCGCGTCTCTGTACAGCCGTTCTTTGCGAGTGAGTATTTCGTACCCAGGCTGAAGGACTTCACGGCACAAAATCCAGAGATCGATATTCGGGTGGGCACCAGTGACGAGGCTTCCGAAAAGCACCCCGCTGACGCCGATTTGTCCGTGCGGTTGTTCAGTACGGCCCCTGTAGGTTTCGAGCACGAACGCCTCTTTCCATTGCGACTCGTGCCAGCCGGCTCGCCTGAGTTCAAAGCCAGCCTCAAGGTGTCCAAGCGCCGTATCTCGAGTGACTTTCCGTTGATCGTTCACGAGACCTTGTCCAAGGCATGGCCACAATGGTCCGAGTCGGCCAACATCGCCTTACCGGCGCCACGTCAGTCAATGCAGTTCGACTCGATGATCGCGGTCGTGCGCGCCGCCCAACGGGGTTTGGGCGCTGCGCTTGTGCCCATGCCCATGGGTGAGCTGTGGTTCGAAGAGGGCAGCCTCGTCCGCCTGTTTCGGGAAGAATTGCTGATGCACAGCGCCTACTACCTGGTCTGGAAATCGGGCACGGGAGATCGCCGCGGCGTTCGTCTGCTGCGTGAATGGATCCTCGAATCGTTCCGCGAGGCCGTTGAGAAAAACTCAACCCGGGGCTGAAAACGTCTCGTTTGAGATCGCCTTGCGGCGTCCTTACTGTGACGACGTGGGAGAGGAACCCCCCCCTCCGATCCCGCCAACACAGGAGGACCCTGATCATGGCAACGCAACGAAAAGCCAAGCGCGATCCGTTCGCTTTCAGCCTCCGCGGCCACTCTGTGATGGCGTCTGTAATGGCGCCCGTAATCGTGGCCGATGACCGGTTGAAGGCAGCTCCGAAGCTCCCTGTTGCCCGTTCTTCCGAGCCCCGGAACGACTGGCAACCCGCGGAGCAGCCTGGCTGCTAACCCCCCGGCGCCGCCCGGCGTCGCGCACCAGCGCGTCCAATTTTCGTCCAACCCCTTCCCGAGAAGGCGAAAATTGACAACGCTGTCATCGTTTGTTAAACCATCCCCCAGTCGAGGTGGGTGGCCGCAGGGGGCGGCTGACACATCCATCGGCGGGGGGACAGAACATGACAACGGCAAAGGGCGCGCTGGTGCGTCCATTCGCGGTGCTTTTCGTGTCGGCTACGCTGGCTGCCTGTGGCAGTGATCGGGCCGAAGAGCTCGGAGACGTCAATATCGCCCCTCCGGGTGCTGTACCTGTACAGACGAACGTCAATAGCACGAACCCCACGCTCACCGTCGCATTGAACGAAGAGGTCGACCCAGGCGAAAGCCTGACCCTCGTGTTCAGCGATGAATTCGACGGGACGTCATTCGACACGTCGAAATGGTTCTTCGAAACGGGCGACGGCACCGAAGCCGGCATTCCAGGTTGGGGCAACAACGAGCTGCAGTACTACCTGCCAGACAGCGCGCAGCTCGAAGGCGGCATGCTCAAGATCACGGCGCGCGAAGAACAGCTCGTAGCGCCCGCGGGCCAAAACACGGGCATCTTCAACTACACCTCGGCACGCATTAACACGCGGGACCGCTTCGCATTCCGCTATGGGCGCATCGAGGCGCGCATGAAGCTGCCTGCTGGCCAGGGCCTCTGGCCTGCGTTCTGGCTGCTGTCCCAGGACAGCCCCTACGGCACCTGGGCCGCCAGTGGCGAAATCGACGTCATGGAAGCGGTCAATTTAGGCGGCGTTGGCGGCAACAACGTCTTCGGCACCATCCACTACGGCGCCGAATTCCCGGGCAACCAGTTCACCTCTGTCGATTACACGGTGCCCTCAAGTGTCACGGACGAATTCCACGTCTACGCCACCGAATGGGACGCCAACGAAATGCGTTGGTATGTCGACGACGTGCTCTACGCCGTTCAGAACAACTGGTTCTCGACCAACGGGCCGTTCCCGGCGCCGTTCGATCACCAGTTCTACATCATTTTCAATCTGGCCGTGGGCGGCAACCTTCCGGGTTCGCCGAACGCGACCACCGCGTTCCCAGCGACGATGGAAGTTGACTGGGTTCGCGTGTATTCGGGGGAACCCTAGACCGCCTTAGGGACAGGTGGTCAGGGCAAACGCGCGAAGACGCGCTTCACCGACGGCACGGCGCCGTCGCCAGGCATCATGCCTGCATAACAAATAGAACGACATCGGCAAGCCTGCGCTTGTCGGGATTCGATCCGCGAGATTACTGATATGCACTCAGACTCCTTCATGCGCCCGGTGCGCGCTCTTGGCGCCTTCGTCTTTTCTGCAGCCCTCGCCGGCTGCTTCGGAACGGGCGACGGTCCTGAACCGATTGCGGGCACGCCAGCGCCACCGCCACCACCTTCACTGTGTGATCCGGCAACGGCGCAAGGGGATGGCGCGCCATTCCCGGTCTTCTTTGAGAACCTCGCGGCCAGCTATGACTTCGGCATGGACGCGGGCTTTGGCGGCGGCGCCACGGTCGTGGTTGAGAACCCCGTCTGCAGCGCGGAGAACCCGACGCCGCAGGTTGCGCGCTACCAGAAATTTGCGGCCGAACCGTTTGGCGGCAGCACATTCCAGCTCGGCACGAACGTCGACTTCACGCCAGGTGAGGTCTTTACGGTCAGCGTCTGGTCGCAACGCGCCGTTCCGTTCACGTTCAAGTTCGAAGATGCCATTTCGGGTGATCCGGCGCTGGGTATTGAGCGCGTCGAGTCGCATAGCGGCAGCGCTGAGTGGGAAACGCTGTGTTTCGACTTCTCGGGCGCAACGGCTGGTTTCACGACCAGTTCCATTACGTTGATTTTCGACAACGGTGTCATTGGCGACGCAGACAACGATCCCGACAACTGGACCTTCTACCTCGACGCAATTGAGCAGGTTGACTCCTGTCCGGGTGCGCCGACCACGACGCTCCCCGTCGACTTCGAAGATGATCCGGCCACCTATCAGTTCGCGAACTTTGCGGGTGGCGAGGCTGATGTGATTGCCAACCCCGATCAAACGGGCAGCAACACGACGGCCCAGACCGCACGCATGCGTAAGTTCGCGGATCAGGTCTTTGGGGGCACGACGCTGTCCCTGGCCGGCAACGTCGACTTCACGCAGGGCACGGCATTCACGATGCAGGTCTGGTCGCCGCGGGTCGTTCCTGTGCTGTTTAAGTATGAGGACGCCATCACGGGCGACCCGAATGCGGGGATTGAGGTCACGGAAAACCATCCAGGCGGCAGCGAGTGGCAGGAACTTTGCTTCGACTTTGGTGCTTCTGCCAACGGCTTCACGAGCAACGCCATCACCTTCATCTTCGATGGCGCCGTTGTCGGTGATGCCGAAAATGATCCGACCAACTGGACGTTCTACTTTGACGAGATCCAGCAGGTCGCCGACTGCTCGGGCGGTGGCGGCACGCCACCGGCGGCCTTCGCTGCAGTAACGTTTGACGATCCTGCAGTCACCTACGCGCTGCGTGGTTTTGGTGGTGCGGAAGATTCGACTGTCGTTGCTGACCCTGATGATGCCGGCAACAGCGTCGCTCAGGTCAACCGTTCGGCGACTGCAGAGACGTTTGCTGGCACGGTCGTGTCGACGGGCCCCAACGAATCATTGGGCGCTATTCCGCTCGACGCATCGAACACCGAAATGACGTTGCGCGTACGGGCACCTGCTGCGGGTATCCCGGTTCGCCTCAAAATTGAGAACTCTGGTGACCCAGCCATCTCGGTCGAAACCGAAGTTTTGACCACCGTTGCCAATACGTGGGAGACACTGACCTTCGACTTCACGAACGAAGTCTCAGGCACGGCCGCGTTCAACCCGGCCGCCACCTACGACAAAGCCGCCATCTTCTTTAACTTTGGCACGGACGGCGCGACCGCCGGTGCACAGACGTACTTCTTTGACGACCTCGATGTCGCTGGAACGACGCCGCCACCGCCGGCTGCGTTTGACCCGATTACGTTTGACGATTCCGCGATTACCTACGCGTTGCGTGGCTTCGGCGGCGCGGAAGACTCAACGGTCCAGGCCGACCCGGATGACGCGGGTAACAACGTCGTACAGGTGAACCGCTCGGCAGCCGCTGAGACGTTCGCTGGAACAGTTGTGTCGACGGGCGCCAACGAATCGGTTCCGGACATCCCGCTGGACGCGATGACC
>JBCCBB010000128.1:0-5374 GCA_039814545.1 Pseudomonadota bacterium | reverse complement strand
GTTCCTTAATGAGATCTGCGAGCGGCCCAAGCACGAGCGGGCGTTCCTGCTGCTCGTGGTCGGAAAGCCCGCTGAAGGCGCCACGGTACCTGCGATCTCGCGCAAGGCACTCGAGACGTTTACCGACTTCCGATAGCCCGCCCCGGGGCGCTCCGGCCGGCTGCTTGCCGGTAGATGTCCTATTGTCCTATCCTTAGTACAACTCGCATCGCGGCTTTGAACACTGGGGGGTGTGGCTATGGGCGATCGTGTACAGCACAAGAAGCCGCCGATGAGCGCTGAGGCGCGCGAGTGGCTCGAACAGGAAACCGACGCGCAGGAGCGCCGCTTTGCTGCCATTGTCGCGGAGCAGGAGGCGCTTACGCCCGACCGCGAACGATGGTACGCCGAGTTTCTCGAGATCGTGAGCACGCGCGGCTTCAACGTGACCGGCGACCAGCGTCGCGTCATTTCCGAAGACGAATTGCCCAAGCGCCCCGATCGCGACGACGCGATGAAAGTCGTCTGGTAAGGGGGGCATCATGACGCGACCGCATATCGAGCCTTACGTCGAACTCAATGAGGACTACAAGGCCTTCGGGCTGCCCGGCTTCACCGGCAGCGACTTCAAAACCCTGTCTTTGGACCCCGAGACGGGCGCCTGTAGCCTCAAGGTGCGATTCAACGCGGGCTATTCACGCAAGCCCGGGATGTCGTACTCGGACATGGAGCTTTTTGTGCTGGGCGGCACGATGCAACTCGGCGACCAGGTCATTGGTGAAGGGCACTACCTGTTCGTGCCGGCTGGCATGGCCCTGCCCGCGATGACGAGTGACGACGGTTGCGAGACCCTGGTGTTCTTCAACGACGCCGAGCCGCATTGGCAGGAATCAGACGCGCACCACGAGCTGACACTCAAGGCCGGCTATGTCTCGTTGAACACCTACAAGGAAGCACCCTGGAGTGGCGGGTCCATCGTGTCACCGTCGGTCGCGACGGGTTGCATGATCAAGCTGCTGCGCTACGATCCGCTGACCGAGGCCATGACCTTTCTTTACTGCATGACGCCTGAATTCATGCAGGACAACATCAGCTACCACGACTGCGGCGAGGAGAGTTACCACATCTGGGGCACCAGCTGGATGATGCAATTCGGTGACCTGCCCACTGGTGGGTATTTCTGGCGGCCGCCCTATATCAACCACGGCTCGTTCAGAAGCAAGCTCGGTTGCATCGCGCTCGGTCGCACCGACTCCAAGCTGCACAACTACTTCCACTTCAATCCGTGGACCAACCCGAGCGAAAACCTGCACCGCGCAGCATCGATGCTCTACCGGCAACGTCCGCAGCTGTTCAAGTGGGTGGCGGCGCACGGCGGGCACAATCACCCGCACGGCCCCGTAGGTCAGGCCGAAGCTGTGGCGCACACCGACGTGGCGCCCACCGACTTCGAACACGTAGACTATGCCGACGACCCGCAGGTGCAGATGCTCGCGCAACAGGTCATGCGCTTCCTCGAAGCTGACCGCAGCGGCCATCATCACCACCACGACGACTGACGTCCGCCGCGCGAGTGCGCCGGACACGACCGGCTGCCTCGAGACACACTCTGCATGAATGACATCCTGGAAAAACTCGGCGCACGATCGGTAGACCCCTCGTCGCCAACACCGCTGTATTTCCAGGTCTACAACATCCTGCACGACTCCATCGCCGACGGCCGGCTGCCGAACGGCACCAAGATTCCGTCGGAAAAGGCCTTGGCCGCGACCTTTGACGTGTCGCGTATCACCGCGCGTCGAGCACTCGACGAACTCGCGCTGAAACGCATGGTCGTGCGCCACCGTGGCAAGGGCACTTTTGTCGAGCACCGCTACCAACCCGACACGATCCATGCGCCGCTCGATGATCTCATGTCGAGCCTTGATCACATGGGCCGCGACACGACGGTCACGGTGCTCGAAATGGCATTTCGCGTCCCGGGTGCGCCCGTGCGTGAGTTGTTCTCGAGCGACGACAAGACGCGGCTTTGCTACACCCAGCGGGTGCGCAGCAAGGAAGGCGTGCCGTTCGGGCACTACCAAAGCTGGTCGCGCGGCTTCGACCGCACGCTGACCAAGCGCAAGCTCGAGAAGCACTCGCGGCTAGAGCTGTTCCGGATGTACGACATCGAAATCGCTCGTGTCGAGCAGAGCCTGTCCGCCGTGGGTGCGTCACCCGAAGTCGCCCAGGCACTCAATCTCCGCAGCGGCAAGCCCATGCTGCGTCTCAACCGGTTCAGCTACGACGGTGCGGGCCAGCTCGTCGACCAGCTCATCGCGCTCTACAACCCCGATCTGTTCCGCTACCACATGGAGACCGTGTTGTAGCCACAGCGCCGGAGCGCGACCCGTTCGCTTGATTCGCCGGGGGATTCCGGCATTCTTGGCGGTTGGAGACACCAACCCCGGGGACCACCGTGAAGAGATTTTTGGGACTGACCGCGCTCGCGGTCATGCTGTCGCTGTCTGCGTGCGGCGGCAAGGACGAGGCCGCATCGGTCGAGAAGGCGGCTGAGTCGCCGCTGCTCGAGTACGTGCCGGCTGACGCACCTTACGTGTACGGCGCACTGGCACCTTCGCCCGACAATGTCGCTGACAAGCTCGAGACGCTCATCGACGCCGTCATGCCGGCGGTCAAGGCCCAGCTCGATGTTGCCAGAGAAGGCATCGCTATGGCCGGCGAAGGCGAAAGTGAAGATGCTGCCAAAGTCATTGACGCACTCGCCAAGAGAATGACGCCAGCGATTGCCGAGACCTTTGGTTTCAGCCGCGAGGACACAGCGGTGTTCTATGGCAACGGACTGTTGCCAGTCGCGCGCATTACGCTGACAGACGAAGCCCAGTTCGAATCGGAGCTTGCCGCGATCGCTGAAGAGATCGGCAAGGAACGCGTACAGAAAACGCTGGGTGACGACGCATTTGACGTCATCACCTTCGGTGACGCGCTGTCGATCCTCATCGGTGTTCAGGACGGCATGGTCGTCATGGCACTGGCGCCCGCAAGCCTCGACGACGAGACGCTGGGTGAACTCGTGGGTGCCACGAAGCCCGGCCAGTCGATCGCCGATGGCGGTGCGCTGACGTCACTGGCTGACAAGTACAGCTACGTGGCGCAGGGTCTGGGTTACATCGACCTCGAAGCCATCGCGGGCGTGTTCCTCGATGGCCCGACGGGTCTTGACGCGAAGCTGCTCGAAGCCACGGGCGGCGAGCTGCCTGAGCTGACCGACGCGTGTCGTGCTGAAATCCGCGGCCTGACACAGATCGCACCGCGCCTGACACTGGGTTACCAGCGCCTGGACACCGAGGTCTTCGAGATGCTGCCCGTCATGGAGCTGCGTAGCGACCTCGCGCAGGCGATGCAGCCCATCGCCACCAACGTACCCGGTCTCAACGACCCGGGCACAGGCATGATGAAGTTCGCGCTTGCCATGGACCTGAAGGCGCTGCGCGGCTTCGTCGAGGCGCAGGTCGAGAAGATCATGGCTGCGCCTTACGAGTGTGCGGAGCTGGGCACGATCAACATGGGTGCCATGCAGGCACAGGAAGCGCTGTCGCGGCCGCTGCCCCCCATCGCCTACAACTTCAAGGGCCTCGTGTTCGACGTTAACAACATCGACGGCATCGACTTCGAGAACCCGGGTATGCCTGAGAACCTCGACTTGTCTGTGCTGCTCGCGTTCGACAACGTGAGCGCGCTGCTGCAAATGGGCCAGATGTTCCTGCCACCTTTGGCGATGGTTGAAATCGCGCCCGACGGCGAGCCCGTCGAGATCCCGCAGGAGATGCTGCAGGGCTACCCGGCCTCAGTCTTCGCCGCGATGTCGGATAACCTGCTGTCGTTCTCGACGGGGGGTTCCGACAGCGAAGGTCGCGTGAAGGCGATGGTTGCTGCGAGTACTGACGGTGAGCCTGCCGTGATGGCCATGTCCGTCGACATGGCGGCCTACATGGGTTTTATCTCGGCGATTCAGCAGAGCGCTATCGACGACATCATGGCAGATGCCGCCGATGCTGACAGCGAAGAAGGCGCCGCGGCTGCGCGTTTGGCTGAGGCCTCGTTAGAAAGCAACCAGGCCATCCAGGACGCGTACGGCAAGGTGTTCGATCGTGAGACGGTACACATTCGGATCACGCCGAACGGCTTCGAGCTGCCGACGACGATTACGCTCAAGTAATCACGCAATGTACCGCCTGGTGCGGCACGAAAAACGGGGCCTTCTGGCCCCGTTTTTTTTTGCTGGGTTGCTTGCGTGCAGTCAGGCTACCTGGGCGATCTCGTCGTAGCTGAACGACTTGCCGTCGAATGCGCGCCAGTCTTCGGACACGCGGCGCTCGTCGACGAGCGTGCGCTGGAACAGGCGGTCGTTGCGGAACCAGTGCCAGGTGCGTGCGCGTGCCGTGCCGCAGTCCGAGATCTGGATCATCTCGTAAAGGTAGAGCGACGGGTCGTCGCGCCGGCGCCAGTTGAGCAGCACGGTGCGCTGTTCGGTGTCGAGCGGTTCATCGGCGGCCCAGCCGTCGATGTCTGTGAAAAAGATTAGGCGCCCATCTTCAACCCGCGTCGGAAAGTCACGCGTATCAAAGCGGCCGTCAGCCCAATAGTAGTAGTTGGTCTGGTGGTAGGTGTCGTCATCGGGGAAGCGGCACAGCAGTCGCGAGCGGTGCTCGTCGGTCTTCTCGCCGTTGGCGTCGTACTGCCGGTAGTAGCCGTCCCACACGCCCTCGTGCCGGGCGAGGATAGGCAGTTGCGCTTTTAGTGTCGCCGTCATCGACGCCTCTCCGTTGCTGCTATAATGTTATAGACTTATAACATATTCGTGTGACACCCCGCACGGCCTGTTTCCATGCCTGGAACCCTGTTCGACAAGCTGCTCGCGGCGCACGAGGTGCGCCGTTTTGAAGACGGGACGGCGCTCGTCCTGGTCGACCGCGTGATGCTGCACGAACGCACGGGCAGCCTCGCGCTGCAGGCGCTGGCCGAGCGCGACCGGGCGCTCGCGGCACCCGCGCAGGTGTTTGCCGTCATGGATCACATCGTGTCGACAACGCCGGGTCGCGGCGACGCCTCCTCGGTGCCCAACAGCGCGGCATTTGTGCGGGCGATGCGCGAGGCGACTCGCGACGCGGGCATCCGGCTGTTCGATATCGACGACCCCGACCAGGGGATCAGCCATCTCGTCGCGGCCGAGCAGGGCATCGCGTTACCCGGGCTCACCATGGTCTGTCCCGACTCGCACACCTGCACACTGGGCGCACTGGGGATGCTGGCCTGGGGTCTGGGCACAAGCGACTGCGAGCACGTGCTCGCGACCGAGACGTTGCGTGTCCGGGTGCCCAAGACGATGCAGGTC
>JBCCBB010000164.1:0-3153 GCA_039814545.1 Pseudomonadota bacterium | reverse complement strand
CGCCCCAGCAGCGACACCCCGATGTAGCCGCGCATCTTTAAGGTGTCGCTTTCTTCGAGCCAGACTTTGCCTTTATAGGTCCGCCCGTTGTCGGGCGAGTAGACACGGCCGCCTTCCCATTTGCCGGATTTGGCGTTGCGCGTAAAGCCACTAAGAAATGTGAGGCCCGTGACAACGCGATCTCGCAGTTCGGGGTCGGGGTTGTTCTCATCCCGCGATGGCACCTGCTGCCAGGCGATGATGCCAATGAGCTTGTCGCCTGATTTACAGATCCGAACGAGACCGTCGCGTTCCTCGGTCCAGTAGAGCCCGTCGATCGCTGGTTCCGCGCCAACCGCCGCGCTTGCGATCAATATTATGGCGGTGGCCACAGCAGCCATAGCCTGCCCTCGGAAGCCAGAACTACTCTGGTGGTGGTACTGCGTCATCGTCTTACTCCATCGCATAGTCAGTGGGCAATACACCGCGTTTCAGCGTGCCGTGCGCTTCGTAGTATGCGGCGGCCCGTTTCCAGGCGCGGCGCATGTCGGGTGATTCGCGCAGTACATCAAAGAGCGCATCCGGGCCGGCTTCTAGCAGGATCCGTATTGACCGCAACGCGCAGCCGCCGCTCGGAACGTAGTGTTCTGCGTCGACGATTGGCAGTTCGCCGGAATGCGCCAGGATCTGGTCCACCATCGCTGGGTGGGTCCAGTCGCTGCGGAAGGCCACCCGAAAAGAGGGGCCGATGACGTAGACCATGTTGGGCATGCTGCCATAGGCCCGATGAAAGCTGCCCGCGACGTCGTCGACCAGCAGGGCGCGCGTTTCACGCGGTTCGCGTTCTGCGACACTTTGGGCTCTCTCGATCTTCTCCGCGAGGGTTTCGAAGCGAGGCATGCGATGCCCAGGGTGGGCTTCGCGGACGTAGACCACGAGGAACACCGTGTCAGCGCCCCGGTGGCTGGCGGCGACGTGGGTCATCGGTGCGATGTGCTGGCGGTAGGCCGGGCACGACAGAGAGCCGGTCTCCAGAACGATACGTTTACCCTTGAAGTCCGACAGACGAACCTCGGTACCGTCCAGCCCAAACAAGGTGGCATCGACGGCCGGCTGTCCGGCCCAGGGCCCCGGCAGACTGCTGTGGTCATAGTGCTGGATATCGAACCGTTCGTAGTTGTAGTCAGAGGTCAATTCAGCATCTCCGGTCGCACAACCGACCGTCATTGTCAGCAGCGGTGTCGCGAGCAGGCGTGCGGCGAGGCGCGCCCCCGGCCAGGGTCGCCGTGCGGTTGCCGTATGAGATTGGTTGCTCATGCGGGCAGGCCCAAAAGTTCGGACGAAACCTGCCAGAGCTCATTGACGAGGTCATCGTCCTGAGCGTCGGGGGAGGGTGGCTTGATGTCTCCCCCGTCGAGGTAGGCAAAGCCCATCCCGGACCAATGATCATCGCGAATCAGCGATGCAATGTGGCCGGCCGATACCGACGACAACCGCATGTTGGCGACGAAAGGCGTAGCCAATCGGCCCAGCGTCTTAAGGACGGTGCGTTGAATGGCGGGAAAGTCACGTGCTAGCCGCGTGTCCACCATGAGCCCCGGGTCAATGGCAAAAACGTCAACGTCGCGCCGCTGTTCGCGGAGCCAGGCCTGCAGTGCGCGGGCCTGCAGCACATTGCCGAGCTTCGAGGTTGAATAGCGTAGCCGACCGTCGTCAAAACCGGGCGCGGCCTCCGTAGAATTGACGAGCGCGAGCTCCCGCGTGCCGATCCATCGAGGAATCGGAATGCCGGCCCGTCTCGCCAGTTTGTTGTCCGGATCGTGGACGCCACTGCTCACGATGACGACCCTGCCGCCGTCGACGATGTTTCCCCCAAGTCGTCGCAGGACCAGTTGATGCGCCAGCACGTTGACCGCAAACGTTAGTTCATAACCCTGCCGGCTCTTGAGGTCTTGCGCGGTCGATATGCCGGCGTTCGCAACGATGCCGCCCAGTGGCTGATGCTCGATGGTGTCCAAGGCCTCGTTCAGCGCCGCAAGGTCCGCCAGGTCCGCAACGAAGGGCGCAGCGTGACCGCGAGTCGATGTGTTGATGTGATCGACCAGCGACACGACCGCGTCTCGACGGCGTCCGCCGATCAATAGGTAAGCGCCCTGCGTCGCGAGTGCCAAAGCAGTTCGGCGGCCCAGACCCGTGGTGGCCCCGGTAACCAAAATCGCCTGTTCTAATGCCATCGCTTTGCCCTGAAGATATACAGCGTATATCTATACTTCCGAACAAAATGTACAATGTCAACCTTGAGCCGTCGATGAAGCCGACCGTGGTGCCGTATCCCCCGCAAATCGATGTTGAAGTGCTTGGCGAGCAAGCCTTAGCGGTTGCCGAAGCCAAGGGCTGGGATTCCTGGAGCCTGCGCGACGTAGCGGCCTCGCTTGGGGTCACGGCGAATGCCCTGTATCGCCATGTCGGCGACCGGGCGGGCCTCGTTGTCGCCATGGGGGAGGCCGCCACGCGTCAGTTGCACGCCTACGCGTTCGAAGACCTGCCAAGGGCAACCGCTCGAGACGTCGACCGAGCGGTTGTCGCGTACACGAAACGCTTTGTTGAGTTCGCCCGCAGCAATCCGGACCGCTACGCGGCGTTCGTCAACGCAAAACCGGACATCGATCACCCGGGCATCCTGGCCTGGGTTGAGCTCTGGAGTGCCGCAAATGCGTTGGTGCGCCAGGCCGTTCCGGACGCTGCAGACGCCGCCGGGTTCGCGCTTTGGGCCTTTCTTCATGGCCGAATCGGCATTGCCAACGGCCCGGCCAAGCTTGCGGCGATGGATGCTGGGCTTGAGGATGCGGTGCGCGCGCTGCTGGAGGGTTTTAGGGCGCGATCGCCCGTTGAGTCGCCATTGCCCCCGCACGCCAGGCGGGATCCGTTCTAGACGACCGGCAGGGCAGGCCTTACTTATTCGGCGAGTGACGAATACCCCAGCACGAATTCGATCACGCGGGACGCGGGCATCTCACAAGGTTTCAGTTGTGGCTGCCCGTCGCTCGTAACGTAGAGATTGAAGCTCACGTGGTCGTTGCCACCGAGCGCCTCGGCAAATAGCTTGTACCGGCGCCCATTGGCAGCTTCGGTGAGCGTCGCACCCCAACGATGTCCCTCAAAGTTACCTTGGCT
>JBCCBB010000120.1:0-6560 GCA_039814545.1 Pseudomonadota bacterium | reverse complement strand
TCGCTTAGCGCCCTGTCGTTGCCAGACGTCAACGTCACGGCTGGGCAGACCGACGTGCCCATGCTGCGCTTCCGCCTGACCAGCAACACAGGCAGCACGCGACTCAACTCAATCACGCTTCGAGCATCGGGGACCGGCAACGATGCTGCCGATGTCAGCTCCGTCAAACTCTGGGCGGATGTGGATGGCGACGGCAGCGTCTCATCCGGCGATGTGGAAATCGGCACCGGCGCTTATTCGTCGGACAACGGTGTCCTGCAACTCTCTCTCAATACCGCCTCGGACTTTGACATCCCGTCTGGCGACAGCGACTACCTGGTGACGTATGACTTCTAAACGCTTCCAAATCTCGAACGCGATACTACTCCTTGCCGTGGCCGGCACGCTTGGCGCCTGCGGTGGGGGCGGTGGAGGTGGCGGCGACGTCGTCGTCACCCCGCCGCCACCCGTTGCGACGACGTTCCAGGCATCGCTCACTGCCGTTGAAGTGATCGATCGAAACGACGGTTCCACGATACCGGTGACGGGCAGTGTCGATGGTGCGATGGCAACGTTGCCATAACGGGATTCTGGTCCACGGACATGACCGCAACGAAAAACGGGGTCGCTGAAACCAGCGACCCCGTTTCTCTTTCTGGCCTGAAACCGGACGCATCGGCCAAGCCAATACGCGCAGCTCAGCATCCCATCAGAACTTCACATTAACCCCAAACCGGATGTCGCGGCCCGGCAGCGGCGCAGACTGCGCCAGGAACGAGGTCGGCGAACGGGCGAACTCGTCGCCGAGGTTGCGTACGCGCAGTGAGAACGAGACGTTCTCGGCGTTCGGGATCGGCGCCGTAGTCAGGTAGAGGTTCCAGAACGTGTAGCTGTCGGTCGGGACCGTGCCCGCAACATCGACTTCACTGCCTTCCGGCGTCTGGCCGACACGATCCTGCTCAGCAACGTGCTGCACTTCGAGACGCAGGCTGGAGTTCCAGGGTGCGTAGTCGAAATTCACACCACCCAGGAAGCGCATCGGCGGAATGAACGGCAGGTCGCCGGCCGGAACCGCCGTGGCACTGCCGCCCAGCGGCGTGAACTCGGAGCGGACGTTGTCGACGCCACCGAACGTGGTGCTTTCCGTCGACTCAGCACGCGTCAGGTCGATCTGACCGTCAAACGTAACGCGGAGGTCGCCGTTATCCATAGCCAGGTAGTCGGCCTCGATTTCGAAACCCCAGAACTCAGCGTCAGCCTGCTGGTAGGCAAACACCGGCAGGCCTTCGGGTGCGGGGAAGGGGTCGCCTTCTTCAAAGAAGTCACCCGTTGGGCTCAGGAAGATGAAGTCGGCGTAGTCGATAAAGAACACGTTGGCGCCGAAGTCGAAGTTGCCCACGCTGGTCTTGTAAGACAACTCGATGGAGTTCGCGACCTCGGTGTCGAGGTTGACGTCGCCGATCTCAACCGTGCTCGTGGCCGGGTGGAAACCGTTCGAGAACAGCTCTTCACCCGTCGGGGCGCGCTCCGAGCGCGCCAGGTTGAAGCCAATGCTGCTGCTGTCACTGATCTGGTAGATACCGGTGAGCGCCGCAGAGAACGTGGTCTCGCTCTGGGTGAAGCTGCCACCTTCGAAGCTCAGGTTCGATGTTTCGTTTTCCTGGTCATCAATACGCAGGCTGGCTTCCCAGATGAAGTTGTCGACCGTGTAGCGGCCCAGGCCGAACACGCCCCAGCGGAACACTTCGTTCAGCGGGATGAAGGCTTCTTCGCCGTCGGCTTCGAACTCCCGGTCCGCGATGCTGAGACCGAACGTACCCGTTGCCACACCGTTGCCGAAATCAAATTCGTTGAGGATGGCCTCAGCACGCAGTTCCCACTCATCGTTCTCGAAGAGCGTTTCGGGCTCGTCACCCGCGAACTCGGTGTGCTCGTAGTCGGCGAGGCCGAAGCGGAACTTCGCGGCCTTGATGAAGCCGTCGTCGAAGTTGTACTCGGCGTCGATGTCGAAGCGGACCTGTTCGAAGTCGATCTTGATCGGACCTTCCTCTTCTTCCTCTTCAGCGGCCGGCGGTGCGAGCGGATCTTCTTCCTCTTCTTCTTTCTTGCCGCCCGGCAGGCCGTACTTGCCTTCCTGGAAGCCTACCGAGAAGCCGATGTAGCCCTTGTCGCCAAGCCACGAGAGACCGCCAGCGGTCGAGGTGGCCTGGGACGCGCTGTTTTCAACGAGATCCTTAACGCCTTCTTCTTCAGCTTCTTCGCTGGCGAAACCGGGGATCTCGTAGTCCGTGGACTCACGGTCGGTGATGTCAAAGTGGAACACCCAGTCGTCGCCGAGGCTGATGTCTGCGTGGCCACCAATCGTGTCGCGATCGTCGTTGGTCGAATGCGACGCGAAGGCCTCCGCTTCGAAGCCGCCTTCCGGACGGCTGGTCGGGATGCGGTCGTCGAATACATTGACCACACCGCCGACGGCGTTTTGACCGTAACGCAGCGTTGCGGCGCCACGAAGGATCTCGACCTGCTCGGCATTGCCCATCTCGGTGGCAACCAGGTGGTCCTGGCTGGCCGTGGACACGTCGAACGAGGAGATGTCATTGGTCAGGATGCGGATACGGTCGGCGCCCAGACCACGAATGATGGGACGCGAGGCACCGGGGCCAAAAAATGTGGCACTCACACCAGGCTGACTTGAGAGTGTCTCGCCAATCGTGCCGTCGAGGTTACGGATAATCTCTTCTCGGCGGATGACGCTGGTGCCGAGGACGACCTCGGAGATGCTTGACCGCAGCGGCGAGGAACGGACAATCACCTCGTCAATCGATGTGTCCTGGTCAGTATCCTGAGCGTGTGCTGCGGCGATCGAGCCCGCCAGCAATAGGCTGCCAGCAGACAATTTGCGGGTCATGTCCATCATGAATCCTCTATGGTTTCTTGTTCGGGCCGACGTTAGGTACGGATCGCTCTCCGTCGGCTCGGGGGGAGCGGGATGTTATAACATATCAGTAGGAACGTGAACCGCCTCCGGGGTTCCCCGTGCGGATTCGCAGTAGACAGCATGCGTATAGAGACCATCGAGACGATCGACCGGCTGTTTGAGATCGAGCTGGACTGGGATGAGCTCTACCAAGCCGACCCCCATGCACATGTTTATTTATCCTCGGATTTCCTCTTTTCGGTCGCCATTAGAGTCGATGGTAAGTTCCGAGTCATCACGGCTTGGTCGGACGACGACCGCCTGATTGGCCTGTTGCCGCTCATGGTGACGACGCAGTGGGACCAATCCGCACGCTGTCTTAATAACGTGCTCGATATGCTCGGGCACGTCTTCGATGCCGATTACACGGGGATCCTGTGCGACCCGGAACTCGAGGCTCCGATTTGCCGAGCATTCGCGAGCGAAGTCTCGCGGATGGATTTTGGGCGCATCATCCTTAACTACTTCAGTGCGAGCGAAAGTCGGCTTGCAGCCTTCACGGGCGCATTTGACACCGCGTTATTCGAAGCCAAGGCCAATGAGCACCGCATTAACGAGGGTCAGACCAACAACCTCGTCTGTCCTTACGTCGATCTTCCGGCGAGCTTCCCCGAATACCTGGCTGGCTTAAGTTCGAATTCACGGCAGAAGTTACGCCGCCTGCTGCGCCAGCTTGACAGCGACCCGAGCCTCGCGATCAAGAAGACACGCCCTGAGACTTACACGCAGGACGTCACGATCCTGGCGAAGCTCTGGTACCAAAAGCACGTCGAAAAGAAAGGTCAGAAACGTGCGGCCCGACTTGCCGACATGTTCAAAGAGGTCGTCATGCTCGGCCTCGCCAGCGGCATGGTCTACCTCGCGATTCTCTGGCGTGACGGTCAGCCCATCGCGGCGCAGGCCAACTTCATAGACAAGGTGAAGCAACAAGCGCTGTTTCACGTCGCCGGCCGGGACGAATCGGTCCGTGATCTTTCGGCGGGCCTCATGCTGCAGGCCCACTGCATTCGATGGGCCATCGCGAACGGGCTCAAGCGCTTCGACTTCACGATTGGTGATGAGCCCTACAAGTACAGCCTTGGCGGCGTCGACCGCGAGATCGTCTCTGCTGAGGTGTTCACCAAGGCCGGCGGCAACGTTACCGGGAAGCTCGACGACAGCTGCCGCGATGACGTGCTGCCCCTGGTCCGGCAGTACGTGACCAACCGTCGAACCGAGGAGGCCCGCATCGCGCTTCAGCAAGTGGCCGACACCTGGCCGGACCTGCCGATTGACGAAGAACTACGCGCGCTGCGTTCCTGATCGCAAGGCGACCTATATAAAGAGAAGCATGACTGTCTTAAGAACACTCACGTTGATGGCAGCCGGCCTGTTCGGCTTCGTGAACACCGCGAATGCCGAAGCCCCCTATGTCGACCCCGCAGACGACGACAAATACCTGGGCGCACCGAATACGCTGCTGACCTGGTCGCCCAAAGAGCAGGTCGCGAGCTACCGCAACTCCGACAAGATATTTTGGACCCGAACAGTCGCGGCGGGTGACACCGTGTTGGCGCTGCCCGAGGCGAAGCGCGATCTGGGCGACACGGTGGTCCGCTCGGGCGAGGCGACGATGACCGTCGACGCCTATTTCAAGGAACAGTCGGTCGCGGGCCTGCTCGTCATCAAGGACGGCAGGATCCTCTACGAGCGCTACGGGTTGGGCAACGACGCGGATAGTAAGTGGATCTCCTACTCCGTCGCCAAGTCTGTCGTGTCCATGCTCATCGGCGCCGCGATCCAGGACGGCTACATCAAGAGCGTCGACGAGTCGGTCACCAACTATCTGCCCCGGCTCAAGGGTTCGGCCTACGACGGCGCCACCATTGGCAATCTGCTGCAGATGGCCTCGGGTGTCGCCTGGAACGAGGATTACGCCGACCCCACGTCGGACATCGCGACGGCATCCTGGGAGACGGTGGCGCTCTACGACTTCCTGGCCGAGAAACCACGCCTCGCGGAGCCTGGCGCCACGTTCAACTACAACACGGCGGAAACCAACCTAGCGGGCACGCTGCTCCGATCGGCGATTGGCAACAACCTCTCCACCTACCTTTCCGAAAAAATCTGGCGGCCCTTCGGTATGGAATCGCACGCGACCTGGAACCTGACCGAGCCCGGCGGCGGTGAGTTCGGCGGGTGTTGCATCAACGCGACGCTGCGCGACTACGGCCGCATCGGCTTGTTCGCGATGGCGAATGGCCGACTGGCCGATGGCACCAAAGTCCTGCCTGACGGCTGGATGGACGCATCGACGCAGCCGTCAGAGGGCTACGACGGTTACGGCTACTTCTGGTGGCTCGATGCCCCTGGTGTGTTCAACGCCTCGGGCATTTTCGGGCAAGGTATCTACATCAACCGAACCGAGAACGTCGTCATCGCAATACACAGCGCCCGGCCGGTGGCCAGCGATTCGGCGGACTGGGCTTGGCAGGACGCGCTGTACGCAGCAATCACAGCCGCAGTTGCAGACTAAGCGGCTGCGTCAGGCGCCGCGCGGCCGGAAGGCTTTGATGACGGACTCGTCCGTTTCGAGTCGTGGCCCTTCGATCAAGTCGATGCAGTAAGGCACGGCCGGGAAGACAGCGTCGAGACATTCGCGAATGGCTTTCGGGCGGCCGGGCAGGTTGAGTATCAACGTGCTGCCACGAATGCCCGCCGTTTGACGCGAAAGGATCGCGGTCGGGACGTACTGCAGTGACGTGGTTCGCATGAGCTCGCCGAACCCGGGCATCATCTTCTGACACACGGCCTCGGTCGCCTCGGGCGTGACGTCGCGCGGCGCCGGGCCCGTGCCGCCCGTCGTCACCACGAGGCAGCAACCGTGGACGTCGGCCATCTCGATCATGGCGGCCTCGAGCTCGGGCTGCTCGTCGGGAATCACCCGGTACACGGGCTCAAACTCGGTGGTTAGGTACTCACGCAGGGTCTCGACCACGGCTTTGCCGGGCACGTCGTCGTAGATACCCGCCGCCGCGCGGTCGGACACGTTGATCACACCGATGTGGACTGCACTCATGATTCGCTTGCCTCCCTGCCAGTATGCGCGTCGGAATGCCGTTGACGAATGAGTCGCTCGACGAGAACGACGCCAATGGCCAACAGCACGATCTGAAGGCCGAAGCCTAGCGTCTCCGCTCCTAAAACGCCTGGCTGCGTGCCGATCTCAAGCTCCCAAAGCGCGCCACCGTACTTGGGCTTCATGCCGAACAGCGCCTGCATGTAGTTGAGCCCGACATGAAAGCCGGTTGGCAACGCGATGCTGTCGGTCTTGAGCGCCATCCATCCATAGAACAGGCCCCAGACGCCCGGACCCAGCAGATTGCTGGCGTCGAGACCGTGATAGAACGCGAACGCGACGGAGGTGACGTAGATGGCTGTTCGTGTGCCAACGGCGTCATCGAGTCGGAATAACGGGTAGGACCGGAAAACGATCTCTTCCATAAGTCCCAGAAGGAAGATCAAGAAGAATGCGACCGACAGCGCAGGCAGTGTATTGCCGCTGCTGGCAGGCCCGATCTCAAGCGGCGTAAACAACAGGACCGAACCAATCATCAAGGCGCAG
>JBCCBB010000157.1:0-3580 GCA_039814545.1 Pseudomonadota bacterium | reverse complement strand
TGAGTGGTTTGATGCGACAGGCTTTATCCACGGCATGATTCCGGCCGTGCCGTTGGCGGGCAATCACGAATACGACCGCATGGAGCTGCCTGACGGGGAACGGCAGTACTTTTTGTCCAAGATGTGGCGCCCGCAGTTCACGTTGCCCGAAGAGCCGACACTCCACGAGGATCTGCAGGAAGTGGCGTTCGACCTGCGGTACTCCGAGGACGTGCACCTGTTCATCATTTCCACGCAGAGCCCGAAAATCGAAGAACAAGCAGCCTGGCTCGACCGGAAGCTCGAGGCTAGCGATGCGCGCTGGAGAATCGTCTGCATGCACCACCCCGTCTTCTCGTCGGGTTCGGGTCGTGACAGCCCGGGGCGCCGCGCCGCGCTGCTGCCTGTCATCAACAAGCACAAGGTGGACCTTGTGCTGCAGGGACACGACCACACCTACGCGCGCGGCGCGATCGCACAACGGCCCGAGCGCATCGCGTTCAAGTCACGCGGCGACAAGATCGACACGATGTTCGTCAATTCGGTGAGCGGCCCCAAGCAGTACCCGTTCCGTGAGGACAACTGGGACGCTTACGTCAATGAAGACGTCGTGCTGTTGCGCAAGGCCGAGAACACGCAGTTCTTTCAGACGATCACCATCGACGGCAGCAAGCTGACCTACAAGGCCTGGACCGCGACCGGCGAGCTCTACGACGACTTCGTGATGAACAAGGGGCGGCGCGGCACCAAGAAGATCACACGCGGCGCCGAGAGCACGATGGATGAACGGGCCTTCTCTAACACCGGGCCTTACCCGACCCGGTGACGCGAGACGTCAGGTGTAGGTCGCCTCGACCGTAACAGGGAAGTTCACGGAGCGCGCGATAAAGCACTTCTCGTGCGCCTCGTGGTGCAGCGTGTCGGCTTTCTCGGCGAGCGAAGGGTCCGTGATCGTGATGCGCGGACGCAGCACCACCGAGACAAATTCACCGCTGCCGTCGCGCTCGGCGTTGAGCGTGCCTAACGGTTCGTCGACGTAATCGGTGACCACGATCTTGTTCACAGCGGCCAGGTGCAGGAACCACAGCTTGTGGCAGGCCGACAGTGAGGCGACCAGCAGGTCCTCCGGGTTCCAGCGGGTCTTGTCGCCGCGGTAGTTCGGATCGGCCGAGCCCAGAATATCGGGCTTGCCCTCGGTCGCCAGCGTGTAGTTGCGCTCGAAGCTCCGGTAGTCCTTTGTGCCCTCGCCCGTGTTGCCGGTCCACGTGGTCGTCAGCGTGTATTCGTGTTTGTGACCCATGCTGCTGCCTCTAGTATTTGACGACGATCTTGCCGAAGTGCGCACCCGAGATCTGGTAGGCGAAGGCCTCACCCAGCGCCTCGAGCGGGAAGCGATTGTCGATCACGGGCTTCAACCCGGCGACATCGATACCGCGCACCATGCGGCGCTGCATCTCGTGGCTGCCCACCGCAATACCGATCATCTTGGCCTGCTTGAAGAAGTACTTGGGGAACGTGATCGTGCCATCGCGCCCGCCCAGGATGCCGATGAGAATGATGCTGCCGCCGATCGCGACGGCTTCCGTCGACTGTTTGATGGTGGCGCCGCCGCCCACATCGAGCACGATGTCTACACCGCCGCCAACGAGCTTCGCTGCAGACTTGCCCCAGCGTTCATCGGTCTTGTAATTGACGACATGGTCGGCGCCGAGTTCGCGCAACCGGTCCGCCTTATCGTCCGATGAAGTGGTCGCAATGACTGTGGCACCCGCGGCCTTGGCCATCTGCAGCGCGAAGACGGACATGCCGCCCGAGCCTTCGACGAGCACCGACTGTCCGGGCTGAAGACCGCCCTCCTCGACCAGCGCGCGCCACGCGGTCAGCGCCGCGCAGGGCAAGGTTGCCGCCTCCGCAAAGCTGTAGCCGGCCGGAATGCCTGTGAGCGTGCTCGCATCAACGTTCGAGGCTTCGATCGCGAACCCGTCGACCGTCTCGCCGGCAACACCCATGAGCTTGTGCAAGGTCGGCGCGCCACCCTGCCAGAACGGGAAGAACGTCGACATCACGTGATCGCCGACCTGCCAGTCGGCTACGCCCTCGCCCACCGCCGTAATCTCACCCGCGCCATCGGACATGGGAATGCGACCGTCCTGCACGGGAATCTGACCCGCCGCAACCAGGTAGTCGTGGAAATTGAGCGAGGTCGCGCGCCAGCGCACTTGAACCTGCCCGGGACCGGGCGCCCCGGGTTCGCGTTCGACGAGGGTGATCTTGTCGAGGCCGCCACCGGCGGGAACTGTCGCTGCGCGCATGGGAGCTCCTGGGCAATGCAAGGGCCGCCTAGGATACCGGAACGCGAAAGCGCTGCAGTACGATACGCCCATGAGTGCACGCGCATCCAACGAGTCTCGCGAGGTTGCCATCGTCGGCGGTGGCATCGGCGGCCTGACGCTCGCGCTGTCATTGCATGCAGCCGGGCTCAAGCCCTGCGTCTTCGAACGGGCGCCACGGCTTATCGAGGCCGGCGCCGGCATTCAGTTGAGCCCCAACGCGATGCGGGTGATTCGCGCGCTTGGCCTGGAGGACGCACTCATGCCGTTTGCCTTTGCGCCCGAGGCGCTGGAGATGTGCGACGGTGTGAGCGGCCGCAATGTGTTCTCCATCGGCGCCCAGCAGGGTCGATGGGGGGCACCCTACCTGCACCTGCACCGCACCGATCTCGTCGCCGTACTCGAACAGGCGCTAGAGGCGCGCGTGCCCGGTGCGCTTACGACTGATGCCGAGGTAACAGCCATCAAGGACGACGGTGAGCGGGTCACGCTCTCGCTCGGCGACCAAGTGCACGTGGCCGACCTCGCGGTGGGTGCCGACGGCATTCACTCGACGGTGCGCCGGGGTCTCTTCGGCAACGCGGGCGCACAGTTCACGGGCCAGCTCGCCTGGCGGGCCACGGTGCCTATCGAGAAGCTGGGGGCAAACCTGCCACCGCCCACTGCCTGTGTGTGGACGGGTGGCGGCCGTCACGCCGTAACGTACCGCGTGCGCGGCGGCCAGGTGGCGAACTTCGTCGGCGTTGTCGAACGCGAAGACTGGCAGGGCGAGTCCTGGACCGAGGCCGGGACTCGCGAAGACGTGCTGGCTGACTTCGACGGCTGGCGCCCCGAGATCACGGCCATCATCGAGGCCGCGGATCGGCACTACCGTTGGGCGCTGCACGACCGGCCGCCATTACCGCAGTGGCACCGGGGCCGAGTCGGGTTACTCGGCGACGCCTGCCACCCCGTGTTGCCGTTCCTGGCGCAGGGCGCTGCGATGGCGATCGAGGACGGCTGGGTTCTAGCCGCGATGCTCGCGCAGGACCTGCCCGTCGATGCCGCGCTGGCCGCCTACGCCCGCGCGCGTCGGCAGCGCGTGCAGCGCGTTTACGAAGGCGCGCGCCACAATGCCGAGCTGTTCCACTTGGCGCAGACACCGCGCCGTGCCGGCACACGGGCGATTCTAAAACTGGGCGGCCGCCTGTTACCGGGGGTTGCGCGGTCCCGGCTCGACTGGCTCTACGGCGACGACGTCACTGCCCACTTTCCGCTTCGGGCCTAGTGCG
>JBCCBB010000146.1:0-4121 GCA_039814545.1 Pseudomonadota bacterium | reverse complement strand
GATTCTCGACCAGGCACGTGCGCGTGCCAACGAGATCATCGCCGAAGGCAAAGCCGAGGGTCAGCGCGAGCGCGACCGTCAGCTTCTGGCCGCACGGGCGGAGATCGAGCAGGAAACGAACTCGGCACGCGAAGAACTGCGTAACCAGGTTTCGGCCGTGGCACTCGCCGGCGCCGAGAAGATCCTGAAGCGCGAGATCGACGCAACGTCGCACGAAGCACTGCTGGCCGATATGGCCCAGCAGATCTGACTCGGAGGTCACGATGGCGGACAAGATCACGCTGGCACGACCCTACGCACAGGCAGTGTTCGACATTGCCAGCGCAGGTGGCAGCCTTGCGGGTTGGTCTGCGGCACTCGCTGCCGCGGGCGCTGTCGTGTCGGACGCGTCGATGGCCGGTCTGGTCGACGACCCGCGTATCTCCGACGACGAGTTGCTGGCGCTGCTGCAGTCGGTACTGGGCAGCGTGCCCGGTGGCACCGTGCTTGCCGGAGACGGCGACGGTGCCAACCTGCTGCGTCTGCTCATCGAGAACGGTAGGCTTTCGATTCTGCCCGAGATCTCGGTGCGCTTTGATGCGCTCAAGGACGAAGCCGAAAACGCCGTGGACGTCACCATCGTTTCGGCGACGCCGCTCGATGCCGCCAAGCAAAGCGAAATCGTTGGCGCGCTCGGCGCGCGTCTTGGCCGCAAGATCAACGCCACTACAGCTGTGGACCCCGATCTCATCGGGGGCGCAGTCATCCGCGCCGGTGACTTTGTCATCGACGGCTCGGTGCGGGCCCAGCTCACACGCCTTCAGGCGACGCTGGCCCGATAATCAACAGGAACCCTCATGTCACTCAAAGCCTCTGAAATCAGCGACCTGATCAAGGACCGCATCAAGAATTTCGACGCCGCCGCCGAAGCGCGTGACGTCGGTACGGTCATCGCGGTATCTGACGGTATTACGCGTATCCACGGCCTGGCCGACGCGCGTTACGGCGAAATGCTCGAGTTTCCGGGCAACACCTTCGGCCTGGCACTGAACCTCGAGCAGGACTCGGTTGGTGCGGTTGTCCTGGGTGACTACAAGCACATCTCGGAAGGCGCCACGGTCAAGACCACGGGTCGCATCCTTGAAGTGCCGGTCGGTGAAGCGCTGCTGGGTCGCGTTGTGAACTCGCTGGGTGAAGCCATCGACGGCAAGGCGCCCATCGACACGCCGCACAACTCGCCCATCGAAAAGGTCGCGCCCGGCGTTATCGACCGCCAGTCGGTTGATCAGCCGGTGCAGACGGGCCTCAAGGCCATCGACGCCATGGTGCCGATTGGTCGAGGCCAGCGTGAGCTGATCATCGGTGACCGCCAGACGGGTAAGACCGCTGTCGCTATCGACGCCATCATCAACCAGAAAGGCACGGGCATTAAGTGCATCTACGTCGCCGTCGGCCAGAAAGACTCCTCGGTCGCCGCGGTGGTGCGCAAGCTTGAGGAAGAAGGCGCCATGGACCACACGATTGTGGTCAACGCCTCGGCCTCGCAGTCCGCAGCCATGCAGTACATCGCGCCCTACTCGGGTTGCGCCATGGGTGAGTACTTCCGCGACCGCGGTGAAGACGCCTTGATCATCTACGACGATCTCACCAAGCAGGCTCAGGCTTACCGCCAGGTCTCGCTGCTGCTGCGCCGCCCGCCGGGCCGCGAAGCCTACCCCGGTGACGTGTTCTACCTGCACTCACGTCTGCTCGAGCGTGCTGCGCGCGTTAACGCGAAGTTCGTCGAAGAAGAAACCAACGGTGAGGTCAAAGGCCAGACGGGTTCTCTGACGGCACTGCCGATCATTGAAACGCAGGCTGGTGACGTGTCGGCGTTCGTACCGACCAACGTGATCTCGATTACCGATGGCCAGATCTTCCTTGAGACGGATCTGTTCAACGCGGGTATCCGCCCCGCCATCAACGCCGGCCTCTCGGTCTCGCGTGTGGGTGGTTCGGCACAGACCAAAGTCATCAAGAAGCTCGGTGGCGGTGTCCGCCTCGCGCTGGCGCAGTACCGCGAACTCGCGGCCTTCGCCCAGTTTGCTTCGGACCTCGATGAAGCCACGCGCAAGCAGCTCGAACGCGGCCAGCGCGTGACCGAGCTCATGAAGCAGAAGCAGTACTCGCCGCTGTCGGTGGCCGAGATGGCACTGTCGCTGTTCGCCGCTAACGAGGGTTACCTCGATGACGTCGACGTGAACAAGGTCGTCGACTACGAAGCCGCGATGCATGATTTCGCACGTACGAGCTACACCGAGTTCCTGGGTGAGCTGAACGCGTCGGGCGACTACAACGACGACATCATCGCCAAGATGAAGGACGTGCTCGACGCGTTCAAATCGACGGGCGTCTACTAAGTAACGCCCCCGGCACTTTCGACTAGCGAACGGACAACGGACGCATGGCAAGCGAAAAAGAGATCCGCACCAAGATCAAAAGCGTGAAGAGCACGCAGAAGATCACGCGCGCCATGGAAATGGTCGCGGCCAGCAAGATCCGCAAGGCGCAGGCGCAGATGGAGGCATCGCGCCCCTACGCCGAGCGCATCCGCCGCGTCATCGCGCATTTGTCCGAAGCGAACCCCGAGTACCGTCACCCCTGGCTCGACGAGCGTGAGGTGAAGCGGGTGGGCTACATCGTCGTGTCGTCGGACCGCGGGCTTTGCGGTGGCTTGAACGTTAACCTGTTCAAGAAGCTGATCGGGGAACTCACCGACTGGAACGAGAAAGGCGTTGAAGTCGATCTCGCGCTGATCGGCTCCAAGGCTGTTCAGTACTTCGGTCGCCTGGGCGGCAACGTGCTCGCCACGGTCACCCAGATCGGCGACAAACCGAACATGAACGACCTGCTCGGGCTCATCAAGGTGATGCTCGACCAGTACTCGGAAGAAAAGATCGACCGCTTGTTCCTCGCCCATAACGAGTTCGCGAGCGCGATCTCGCAGAAGCCGCACACCGACGTGCTGCTGCCCGTCAGCGAGATTGAGAACAACGACGATCTGCAGACGCACTGGGACTACATCTACGAGCCCGATGCGGCTGAGCTGCTCGACGACGTGCTGACGCGCTTCGTCGAGTCACAGATTTACCGCGGCGTGGTCGAGAACTTCGCCTGCGAAATGGCCGCCAAGATGGTGGCCATGAAGAGCGCCACGGACAACGCCGGCGAGATCATCGACTCGCTGCAGCTGCAGTACAACAAGGCGCGCCAGGCTGCGATTACGCAAGAGATCTCCGAGATCGTTGGCGGCGCAGCTGCGGTCAGCGGTGGCTAAGCCACGCGCTAACGGATTGAACGAAACACAAAGTGAATTGATCGCGGCTCACGCCGCGCTCTGACCGAGGAACCAGAATGAGCACCGGAAAAACCGTGCAGATCATCGGCGCCGTTGTCGACGTGGAATTCCCGCGCGACGACATCCCCAGCATCTACGATGCGCTGATCCTGGATGACAGTGGCCTGACCATGGAAGTCCAGCAGCAGCTGGGCGACGGCATTGTGCGCGCCATTGCGATGGGCGCCAGTGAAGGCCTCAAACGCGGCATGGCCGTGACGAACACGAAACAGCCGATTCAGGTTCCGGTTGGCGAGGCCACGCTGGGCCGCGTCATGAACGTGCTCGGCGAGCCCGAAGACAAAGCGGGCCCGATCAACGCCGCAAAGACGTTGCCGATTCACCGTCCCGCGCCGAGCTACGAGGAACAGGCGTCCTCGCAGGAGCTGCTGGAGACGGGCGTTAAGGTGATCGACCTCATCATGCCGATCGCCAAGGGCGGTAAGGTCGGCCTGTTCGGTGGCGCCGGTGTAGGTAAGACCGTGACGCTCATGGAGCTCATCAACAACATCGCCGTGCAGCAGGAAGGTCTGTCGGTATTCGCGGGTGTCGGTGAGCGTACTCGTGAGGGCAACGACTTCTACTACGAGATGGAAGAAGCCGGCGTACTCGACAAGGTGGCACTGGTTTACGGCCAGATGAATGAGCCGCCGGGTAACCGCCTGCGCGTCGCACTGACGGGCCTGACCATGGCCGAGTACTTCCGCGACGAAGGCCGCGACGTTCTGATGTTCATCGACAACATCTACCGTTACACGCTGGCCGG
>JBCCBB010000197.1:0-1682 GCA_039814545.1 Pseudomonadota bacterium | reverse complement strand
GCCATGATGGCGACGAGCAGCAAACCGATCACGCCATGCGGCAAATGCTCGACGATAAAGATCGGCATCATGTAGTCGGGCTTGTCGGCCGGAATCTTGGACGCGAGCTCCGGATCGCCCATGACGGCCACGCCGACAATCAGACCCGCGAAGCAGTAGAGCAGCACCAGCGGGAACCGCAAAATGCCGTTGGCGAACAACAGCACACGGGTGTCTTTCAGATTCTTGGCAGAGATGATGCGCTGCGCCTGCGTCTGGTCACAGCCATAGTAAGAGGCGTACAAGACGAAGCCGCCGAATAGCATCGGGATAAAGCCGAACTCGTCACCGTTCAGGCCCAGGTCATCGAAATCCACGGCCACGAGCCGCTCGGTGTCGACCTGCTGCCAGAACGCGCCCATGCCGCCGATATCGGCGAGCGCGTAGATCGTCACGACGAGCAGCCCGCCGAAGATCAGGAACATCTGGATGGCGTCGCCGTAGACCACGGCCTTCATACCGCCCGATGTCGAGTACACCAGCGTGATGATTCCGACCACGAACAGCGACTGCCAGAGTGGAATGCCGATGACGGCCTCGAGGATAAGGCCCATCGCGTAGACCATGATGCCCGTGGCGAACGAGCGAACGATCTGGAACGACGCGCTGATGAGGATGCGTGTGCCGCGTCCGAATCGGTTCTCAAGAAACTCATAGATGCTGACGATTCCCGCGCGGTACAGCGCGGGCGCGATGACGAACATCACGAGAATCATCGCCAGTGGCAGGGAAAATTCGTAGGTCAGCCATTTGAGGCCACCGCCATCTCGCAGGCCGACGAAGGCCGGCGCCGAGACGAAGCTGATCGCGGAGAGCTGTGTCGCCATCGTCGAGAGCGTGAGCGGGAACCAGCCCATGCTGCGTCCACCCAGGAAGTAGTCCCCTTCACTGGACTGGTCGCGCAGCATAAAGCCGAACAAAAGCAGCCCGCCCATGTAGAGCGCGACGACGACGTAGTCGAGTTCATTCATGAACGATCACCCGGCAATCTGACTCGCCGCGGCTGCGGCGCGTCGAGAAAAGTGCCCCGGCGGGCAGGGGCGCGTTGCGGGGTTGCGCAACCGCCCGCCGGGGCGCGAGCCAACTCAGAAATCGTAAGCGAGTCTGAGCATGACTCGACGGGGGAGAATCGGTCGTCCCACGAAGAACTGCGCAGGCTGGCCCGACTGGGCGTTGCCCTGGCGCGGCGAGCCTTCTGTGATGCCCTGCTCATCCGTCAGGTTGAACACGTGTACGCTGACACGAGCGGTTTGCGCATTGTCGAGTTCAAACGTGTACCCCGCCTCCAGACGCACCAGATTGTAGCTGTCGAGCTTCACGCTGTTGGTGTCATTGGCGAAATTATCGCCATGGAAGTTGTGGAACAGCGCCGCATCGAAGTTGCCGTAGTTGAAGCGCACAGCGGTGTTGGCCAACTCGGTGGGCTGACGACGCAGTTCCTGACCGACCACCGCAGGGTTACCCGCCTCAGTGAACTCATGGTCGCGCAACGTGATGTTGCCGTGCAGTGACCAGTAGTCATTGATGTAGTAGGTCGCGCTGGCCTCGATACCGAAGGCCTCCGTCGACTGGGTCGTCACCTCTTCGATGATGTTGCCCGGGTTGTTCGGGTCGTTCACGAAGTCAACGTTGCGACGATCATC
>JBCCBB010000200.1:0-1542 GCA_039814545.1 Pseudomonadota bacterium | reverse complement strand
TTCGGACATGAGGTCGCCGCGCTACTTGCGCGCCCCGAAGCCATACCAGCAAATGCCATCCGTGAGCCGGCCCGTCTTGTCGTTGAAGCGGCCGTCGGCGTGAATCACCTCGTCGAAGAACGCTTCGTCGGAATGGCCCCAGCTTGGCATCACCGTCTCGAAGTAGGCGTCGCCGTCGAAGCCCGCGTCGGCAATCAGGGTCGTATAGTCCTGGTCGCGGAACGGTTTGTAGTAGGGCTCCTGGTTGTAGTAGCTGTCCCAGTCCAGGTAGAAGCTGTCGTAAGGCGCCGACTGGTTGTTCGGCGGCAGCTCCATGGTGAGCAGGATGCCGCCGGGCTTGAGCACGCGGTAGGCCTCGGCCAGCGCCTTGCGGATGTCCTTGAGCGGCAGCTCGTGCAGGAACATCGACGAGTACACCAGATCGAAGTGGTTGTCGGGGTAGTCGAGCTTCGTCGCGCTCATCTGGCGGAAGTGCGCGGGCACCTCGAGCGCCTGCGCGCGCGCGTGCGCATAACGCAGCGCGGGTGCGGCCACGTCGATGGCGTGCACTTCGCACTCCGGAAAGAGCTTCGCGAACGGCAGCGTGTTGTGCCCGACGGTGCAGCCCATATCCAGCATGCGCTCGGGGTTAAGGTCCTTGAAGCGCAGGCGAACATAGTTCGAGAACGAGTCGCCAATATCGCAGAGGTGCTCGCCCATCATGCCGGCCGCAAACACATTCAGTCCCTGATCGTAGATGGCGCCCGTGGCCACATCGCCTTCCGTGAATTCGCTGTGGTAGCAACCAGGCGCGAGATGCACGTCCAGACGCGTTACGTTCTTCGGCACCTCAAACTCAGGGTCGAGCGTCAGCGAACCGCCCACGTCGCGGTCGGAGAGCGACTTCGCCTTATCCGCCAGCGACTCCAGGTTGCGCTCGATACCCGGGATGACCGACTGCCAGACCATCTCCTGTGCGTTGTAACGGATGCTCGAATAGAAGCGAAAGTAGTCCTCTTCCTTCATAAGCTTGTGCACGGTCGGGCCATCGGCAGGCGCCTCGCCGTGCTCGCGCTCGTAGCGGGGTGCAACCTGGTCGTGGTAGTGGCGGTGCATGTTGTCCGCCATGTTGACCAACACGTGGCCGCGCAGCTGCGCGACGAAACTCTTACGTGCCCGCTCGTCGCGGCTGGCCGTCATGCTCATCTCGTGGGTGAGGTCGGTGATCATCCGGGTGCTGCCTGGGTGAGAGTTAGACGAAGCAACATACAAAGCACTCCAGCGCCGGTCAATACAGCCCGGTCGCTGCGACGTCTAATACGTGTTGCGCTTTCACCCCTCTGGTATGTTGAACGCGCTTCGACACAGCTGGAGTTTGTCATGACGGTCATCATCGCCCTCTTCAACCTGCAGGACGCCGCCGCCAAGGCCGAATACGAGGCCTGGGCGCTCTCGACGGACCTGCCGACCGTACGCAAAATGGATTCCGTCGATCGCTTCGACACCCTGCGCACCAAGATGCTGCTGGGTACCGATTCGCCACCGCCTTACGAATACATCGAA
>JBCCBB010000078.1:0-13432 GCA_039814545.1 Pseudomonadota bacterium | reverse complement strand
TTTTTCGCGACGCCACTCGTCGCGCTGGCGCTTCAGGTGCTCGGGCATGTCCTTGAAGATGTCTTCGAACATGAGCGAGGCGTCGAGGAACGGGCCTTCGTTGAGCATCCCGTAGCTCGTCGCTTCCTTCCAGCAGGTGGCCACGTGTTCCGTGAGCTCGGCCTCGAGCGATTCATGGCGGGCGTCCGACCAGTCACCGTTGGCAATCAGGTACTGCTTGAGACGCTCGATGGGGTCACCGAGCGGGAACGCTGCCCACTCATCCTTGGGTCGGTAACGCGCGGGGTCATCACTCGTCGAGTGTGCGCTGGCGCGGTAAGTCACCAGTTCCATGAGGGTTGGGCCCGCACCCGCGCGTGCGCGCTCGGCGGCCCACTGCGTGGCTGCGTGCACCGCCAGGAAGTCATTGCCATCGACGCGCAGACCGGCGATGCCGTAACCCGGCCCGCGTGCCGCGAAGGTCTGAGACTCGCCGCCCGCAAATGCCTGGAAGGTCGAGATCGCGTACTGGTTGTTGACGACGTTGAGCAGCACCGGCGCCTGGTAGACGCTTGCGAAGGTGATGGCGTGGTGAAAATCGGCCTCGGCTGTCGTGCCGTCGCCGATCCAGGCCGCGGCCACGTGGCCTTCGCCCTTGATCGCCGAGGCCATGGCCCAGCCGACGGCCTGCGGGTACTGCGTGCCGAGGTTGCCCGAAATCGAGAACAGCTTGTCGGCGGACGAGTGGTACATGACGGGCAGCTGACGGCCCTTGCACATATCACGCGTGTTCGAAAGGCACTGCGACATGAGGTCTGTCAGGTCCAGGCCGCGCACAATGAACAGGCCCTGGTTGCGGTAGGAGGGGAACAGCATGTCGCCCGGCTTGAGTGCCATGGCCTGCGCGACGGACACCGCTTCCTCGCCCGTCGACTTCACGTAGAACGAAATCTTGCCCTGGCGCTGCACGCGCTGCATGCGTTCGTCGAAGATGCGCGTGAGCAGCATGTGGCGCAGTCCCACCTGCAGTTCCTTCGCATCGAGATGCGGGTCCCAGGGGCCCCGGGCCTCGTGGTTGTCGTCGAGGACGCGCACGAGACCGTTGGCCAGCGGCACCGTGTCTGCGACGCGCGCATTGGCGTCGGGACGCGGCATGGCGCCAGCCGGCGACAGCGGCAGGTAGGAAAAATCGGGTGCGTCCCCGGGGCGCGCTGGCGCCTTGGGCACGTGCAGTCGGGACTGCTTGCTGGCCATGTTATGGAGTCTCCCCTGGAGCTCGGCGGGCGGCTGCCGGCCAATTAGTTTCTAACGAAACAGTATAGCCGATTGCGGCGACCCGCGCAGTGACGGGCCGCACGTGTTCGGCTGACCTAATCCCCGTCGGTGGTCGCCCTGACTTCGACCGCGACGTCCACGAATTGCCCCACCCATTCCGTGTCCGCCCACTCACCCGTGCCGACGCCCAGCGCGAGGCGATCGAGCCGCGAAGTGCCCGTCAGCGTGCGCGCAGAGCCGTTCGCCACCACGCTGAAACTGAACGTGATGGGGTGCTCGACACCCTTTACGACGAGGGTACTGTCGGCCACAAAGCCGTCACCTTCGGCCCGGATCGTGCCCGTCACAAACCGCACCTCAGGGAAGCCTGCGGCATCGAAAAATTCGGCGTCCTGCAACGTGCTGTCGCGGTCGCCATCGCGCGTGTCGACGCCCGCGACGCGGATCGCGACGTCGAAGCCACTCGTCTCGAGCGCGTCCGCTGCGAACCGCATGTCGGCCGACCAATCCGTCCAGCGACCCGTGAACGGCGCACCGGCCTGTTCGGCCGTGAAGGCAATCGAGCTGGCGGCGAGGTCAATGTTCCACTCAGGTGCCGGCGCTGGCGGAACGGGCTCGGGTTCGACGACGGGTTCGGGTTCGGCTGTGTCGGGCTCGGGTGTCGTAGCCGTCGATTCGACAGTTTCGACGGCCACCTCGGGTTCGGGCGCGGGTTCTGGCAATGACACCACGGGTTCGCCTTCGGCCACTGCAAGCTCGACCACAACGGGATCGGACGCGACCGGTTCGGCAACCGCAGGCGGTGCCGGGTCTGCGGCCACAGCGGGCTTCGAGCCGCCGACGCGCGCCAGCGTGACCACGCCCGCCACGATGACGACTGCAAACAGACTGTAGGACACGGCCGAGCTCATGCGGCGCAGCACGTCGTCGCGATCGAAAAAATGGTGTTTGCAGGCCGCGATGATGTGCAGCACGGCGACGGCAAACAGCAGCTTGCCAAGGATGTCATGTGTGGAATGCATGGCGCTACGCCAGGCCTTCGAGGGCTCGACGAGGTCGGGCCAGGTGAATACGCCAAACCAGCTCACGCTGTAGGCCGCGGCCGAGGAGAGCAGCCAGCCCGATACGGGCATGGCAAAAATAAGTGCGTAGAGCGACCAGTGGCTGACGTGCGACGCCGTCTGCTGCCAGTTCGGCATGCTCGCGGGCAACCGTGGCGGCGTTTTGATGAAGCGCCAGCTGACCCGCAGCAAGGCCAGCGCCAGCACCGTCATGCCGACGGACTTGTGGTTGGCGAGCAAGGCCAGCGCGCGCAGGCGCTCGCCGTCGTCCTCGGCCACCTCGCCGAGTTTGGCGAGGACGTATTGCAGGACGATGAGGCCCGCGATGGACCAGTGGAAGAACCGGGCGACGCCGCCGTAGCGCGCGTTGTGCATGTCCGACGACGCGCCCGTATCCGTCATTAGCCGGCTTCGGTGTTGAGCTCGACCTGAATGTTGAGCTCAACTTCATCAGTGACCGCCGGGGCGTACTTGCCGAGGTCCCAGTCGGAGCGGCTCAGCGTGGCGCTGGCGCTGATACCGATGGTCGGCTTCTTGTTGAACGGGTGCGGGCCCGCCTTGTTGACCTTGGCGTCGAGCGTCACGGGCTTGGTGATGCCCTTGATCGTCAGGTCGCCCGTGACGGCCATGGTGTTGTCGCCCGTCATCTCGATGCCCGTGGCCACAAAGGTAATGTCGGGGTTGGCTGCGACGCCAAACCAGTCGTCGCTGGTCAGGTGGCCATTGAAGACCTCGACCTGGCTGTCGATGCTGGCTGCGTCGATGTCGACGGTAACCGCGCTGGCCGTGATGTCTTCCTGGTTGAGCTCCAGAGTGACGTCAAAGCTGTTGAAGCCTACGACAGGGCGCGAAAAGCCGAGGTGCGTGTAGCTGAAGTTGATGTAGCCATGCGTTTTCTCGAGCTTGTAGGTGCCAGAGGGTACGCCGTCTAGGGGGCCAGCATTGGCGATGCCGGCCAGGGCCAGCCCGGCAATCGGGGCGACCAGCAGAGTCTTCACGGTGTTCATGATGGGTTCCTTGGTTGTTCGGCGCGCCTGCGCCAGGGTCCAATAACAGAAGAGCCAGGCAACGCTACCGGCGTCCCAGGCTCCGTTCGATTCACTTTTTCTGACCGTCCCCGAAGGCAAATTATAACAGAGCACGTCGGCGTCGCCTTGAAGTGCCCGGGCCATCTATAGATACTTTGCAGCCGTCCGGGGCCGCTAATCCGCGCGCCCGACCCGTTCCAGAACGGCCTATCCGCAGGAGAATCCGATGAAAATTGGCGTACCCGCCGAGGTGTACGACGGCGAAAAGCGCGTCGCTATGACCCCTGACGTTGTCGGGCTCGTGAGCAAACTCGGATTCGAACTCTCGATCGAAGCCGGCGCCGGCGCCGCGGCGACGTTCCCCGACGAGGCCTATCACCAGGCCGGTGCCGAGGTTGTCGAAGACGGCGATACGCTGTTCGAGGCGTCAGACATCCTGCTCAAGGTGCGCGCACCCGAAGACAGCGAGATCGACAAGCTCAAAGAAGGCCAGACGCTGATTGGCTTCATCTGGCCCGCCCAGAACCCCGAACTCATGGACACGCTCGCCGCCAAAGGCGTCAACGTGCTGGCCATGGACAGCGTACCGCGCATCTCGCGCGCGCAGAAGATGGACGCGCTGAGCTCGATGGCCAACATTGGCGGCTACCGCGCCATGGTTGAGGCCGCGCAGCACTTCGGTCGGTTCTTCACGGGCCAGATCACCGCCGCGGGCAAGATTCCGCCGGCCAAGGTGCTCGTCATCGGTGCCGGTGTCGCGGGTCTGTCCGCGATCGGAACGGCCAAAAGCATGGGCGCCATCGTGCGTGCCTTCGACACGCGGCCCGAGGTGGCGGAGCAGGTCGAGAGCATGGACGCCGAATTTCTCTTCCTCGACTTTGAGGATGACGAAGACGGCGCGGGCGAGGGCGGCTACGCCAAGACGATGAGCAAAGCGTTCATTGACGCCGAGATGGCGCTGTTTGCGGAGCAGGCCAAGGAAGTCGACATCATCGTCACCACGGCGCTGATCCCGGGCAAGCCCGCGCCCAAGCTCATCACCGAGGAAATGGTGGCCTCAATGAGAGAGGGCAGCGTGATCGTCGACCTGGCCGCGGAACAAGGCGGCAACTGCGAGCTCACGGAGCCGCACGAAGTCGTCCAGCGCCACGGCGTCACGATCATCGGTTACACGGATCTGCCGAGCCGCCTCGCGGCCCAGTCGAGCCAGCTCTACGCGACCAACCTGCGCCACCTGCTGACCGACCTCACACCTGAAAAAGACGGCAACATCGACATCAACATGGATGACGAGGTCATCCGCGGTGCCACGGTCATCAAGGCCGGCGAGATCACCTGGCCGCCACCGGCGCCCAAGCTCTCGGCGGCGCCCAAGGCGCCCCCGAAAGCGGCGCCCGAGCCTGCCGCTGCACCCGTTCCTGAGAAGCCCAGCGTGTTTGGCCCCATCGCCGCCATGGGCATCGGTGCCGCGCTGCTGCTCGCGCTCGGCAACGTCGCGCCGCCGTCGTTTATGGCGCACTTCACGGTCTTTGTGCTGGCCTGCTTCGTGGGCTACATGGTGATCTGGAATGTCACGCCGGCGCTGCACACGCCCCTCATGAGTGTGACGAATGCCATCTCGAGCATCATTGTCATTGGCGCGCTGGTGCAGATATCCGGCGGCGGCTTCTGGGTCGTGACACTCGCGTTCCTGGCGCTGCTCATCACCAGCATCAACATCTTCGGCGGCTTTGCGGTCACGCAGCGCATGCTCAGCATGTTCCGCAAGTAGGTCGGGGAGAACAGTATGTCTATCGGAATGGTCCAGGCGGCCTACATCATCGCCACGATCCTGTTCATCCTCGCGCTGGGTGGTCTCAGCAACCAGGAGACGGCACGGCGCGGCAACCTCTACGGCATGGCCGGCATGGCGCTTGCGCTTGTCGCCACCATCTTCGGCATCGTTGATGGCAACTACATCTTGCTGGTCCTCGGTTTGGGTGCGGGCGCGGCCATCGGCATCAAGCTCGCGCGCACGGTGCAGATGACTCAGATGCCCGAGCTCGTCGCGATCCTCCACAGCCTTGTCGGCCTGGCCGCGGTATTCGTCGGCTACGCCACGTTCCTCGACCCGTCGGCCAAGTTCTACGGCGTCGAGAAGACGATCCACGACATCGAAATCTACGTCGGTGTGCTCATCGGCGCATTGACGTTCTCGGGTTCGGTCATCGCATTCGGCAAGCTGTCGGGCCGCATCGGCGGCAATCCCGTGCTGCTGCCGGCGCGCCATTGGCTCAACCTGGGCCTGGGCCTGATCGCGATCTGGCTCGGCACCTTGTTCGTCGAGGGTTCAGCCGCAGGCGGTGGTTTCTTGCCGCTGTTCCTCATGACGCTGATTGCGCTCGCCTTCGGCGTGCACATGGTCGTCGCCATCGGCGGCGCCGACATGCCCGTCGTGGTCTCGATGCTCAACAGTTACTCGGGCTGGGCTGCATCGGCCACGGGCTTCATGCTCTCCAACGACCTGCTCATCGTTACGGGTGCGCTCGTCGGCAGCTCGGGCGCGATCCTGTCCTACATCATGTGCCGCGCCATGAACCGCAAGTTCCTGAGCGTGATTGCGGGTGGCTTTGGCACCACTACAGGCGGCGGTGGTGGTGGCGGTGAGGCGGGCGAGCAGGGCGAGGTCATCGCCGTGCAGGCCGAGGAGGTCTCCGAGATGCTCGCGGGCGCCAAGAACGTCGTCATCGTGCCTGGTTACGGTATGGCCGTGGCGCAGGCCCAGCACACTGTGAACGAAATCACGCGGACATTGCGCGACAAGGGCGTCAATGTGCGCTTCGCCATTCACCCCGTCGCGGGTCGCATGCCGGGTCACATGAACGTGCTGTTGGCCGAGGCTCGCGTGCCTTACGACATCGTGCTTGAGATGGACGAGATCAACGACGACTTCCCGGAAACAGACGTCAGCGTCGTGATCGGCGCCAACGACATCGTCAACCCGTCCGCCCAGGACGAGCCGGACAGCCCCATCGCGGGCATGCCCGTGCTTGAAGTCTGGAAAGGCAGCACCACTATCGTGTTGAAGCGGAGCATGGCGACGGGATACGCCGGCGTGCAGAACCCGCTGTTCTTCAAGGACAACACGCGCATGCTATTCGGTGACGCCAAGCAGACCCTCGACGAGGTGCTGCGCGCCCTGCAGCAGTAGCGCCAGACAGGACTCACTGTGAGCGACCGTACCCACGCCAAAACCGTCATTCTGGGCTCCGGCCCGGCCGGCTACGCCGCGGCCGTCTATGCGGCGCGCGCCAACCTCGAGCCGATGCTCATTACAGGCATCGAAGTGGGCGGCCAGCTCACGACGACGACCGATGTCGACAACTGGCCCGGCGACGTCGAAGGCCTGCAGGGCCCCGCGCTCATGGAGCGCATGAAAGCCCACGCCGAGCGCTTCGACACACAGATCGTCTTCGACCACATTGACGCGGTTGACCTGGCGCAGCGGCCGTTCGTGCTTAAGGGCTCGACGGGTGAATACACGGCAGACTCTCTGATCATCTCGACGGGGGCTTCGGCCAAGTACTTGGGCCTGCCCTCGGAGCAGTCGTTCATGGGCAAGGGCGTGAGCGCCTGCGCCACCTGTGACGGCTTCTTCTACCGCGACAAGCGCGTTGCGGTCATCGGCGGCGGTAACACAGCCGTCGAAGAGGCGCTGTACCTGTCGAATATCGCTAGCGAGGTGGTCCTCGTGCACCGCCGTGATAAGCTGCGCGCCGAGAAAATCCTGCAGGACCGTCTGTTCGACAAGGAAAAGAACGGCAACGTCACGATCCACTGGGATCACACGCTCGAGGAGATCCTCGGCGACGACGCGGGCGTGACAGGCATGCGCATCAAGCATGTCGCTTCGGGCGAAACCCAGGACGTTGACCTGCACGGCGTGTTCATCGCCATCGGGCACAAGCCCAACACAGACATTTTCGAAGGCCAGCTTGAGATGAACGGTGGTTACATTGTCATCCACAGTGGCCTGGGTGGTAATGCGACGGCCACGAGTGTGCCGGGCGTGTTCGCGGCCGGGGACGTGGCCGACCAGGTTTACCGGCAGGCCATCACTTCAGCCGGCTTCGGCTGCATGGCGGCGCTCGACGCCGAGAAATACATCGACGAGTTGGGTGCCGACTGAGCAACCCACCACGGGGACTCTGACAATGAGCGTGTTCGACAATGCTGCCTGGGCGCAGCATGAACGGGTCCTGCATTGCAGCGATCCCGTTTCGGGCCTGCGCGCGATCATCGCGATTCACTCCACGTCGCTGGGTCCGGCGGCCGGTGGCTGCCGCTTCTGGCGCTACGACGACGACACGGCGGCACTGACCGATGTCCTGCGGCTCTCTCAGGGCATGAGCTACAAGAACGCGATGGCCGGGCTCTCGCTGGGCGGCGGCAAAGCCGTGATCCTGGCGCCTGAAGACCGACAGCTCACCGACCCCCTGCTCGAGTCGTTCGGGCAGTTCGTCGAGACGCTGCGCGGTGACTACATCACAGCCGAAGATGTCGGCATGAGTGTTCCGGCGATGCAGGTCATTGCAACGCGGACGCGCCATGTTGCGGGATTGCCCAGCACGGGCGGCAGTGCGGGTGGCGACCCGTCACCCAAGACGGCCGATGGCGTATTCGCGGGCCTTCGTGCGGCGGTTCACCACCAGCGCGGTAATGCATCGCTCGAAGGTCTGCACGTGGCGGTTCAGGGCGTGGGCAACGTCGGCATGAACCTGGCTCGCTCGCTGGCGAACGCGGGTGCCAGACTGACGGTGGCTGACATCAACGGTGCGCGTGTCGCCCAGGCCTGCGAGGAACTGGGCGCGGAGGCGGCGTCGCTCGAGGACATCCTGTTCACCGACGCCGATATCGTGGCGCCTTGCGCGTTGGGTGCGGTTCTCGATTCCGAGAGTATCCCGCGTCTCAAGGCGACGATCATTGCGGGTGCGGCCAACAATCAGCTGGCCACCGATGAGGACGGCCAGCGTCTGTTTGACGCGGGCATCCTCTATGCACCTGACTACGTGATCAACGCCGGCGGCATCGTGAATGTGGCGCTCGAATACGAAGGCGGGTTTACCGAAGCCGATGTGGACGCGCGCGTTGCGGCGATCGGCGACCGGCTCGGCGACATCTTCTCGCAGTCGGACCGTGAGCAACGCCCCACCAACGTCATCGCGGACGCCATGGCCCGAGCCCTGATTGCGGGCGACTGAATCTGGGGTTAGCTGATCGCTTCAAACACCGACATGAACCGTTGCGGTTCCGGGCGGTCGGACGGCTTTGATGAGCGGTAGCTGTAGCGGATGATGTTGTCGGAGTCGGTGACGATCACCGTCGGCAGAATCGTGCGCCGGCCGAACTCCCCCTGGAAGCGCTCGGGGATGTCCTCGTCGTCCACGAGCTCGAGTCCGGTCGCAGCCTCAAGGTTCTCGTCGAGCCAGAACTCAAATTCCACGTTGAATTGATCAGCGACGCGGCGCGTCGTATCGAGCGGCGTCCGAGTAACGATGATCAGCTTGCCGCCGTCCTGGGTGATTTTGCGGTAGTGGTAGGTCAGCGCCTGAACCTGCGTCGAGCAAAACGGGCACCAGCTGCCGCGCACGAACACGAGCACACTGCGGCTGCCGACGAGCTCGTCGCTCGACACGGTGCTGCCGTCTTCGCGTTTGCACACAAAGCTCGGCAAGCGTCGGCCTACGGTAATGTGCGGATTCGTGTGGCTGCGGCTGCCCAGCAGCATGATCCAGCCCACGACAGCCAGCACGAGCAGTGCGGCAACGACGATTAGCAGTGCGTCCATCCAGGTGCTCCGTTCAGTCGACGGTCAAAACGATTTTGCCCATGTGCTCGCCGCGCTCCATGAGCGCGTGCGCCTGGGCCGCTTGTTCCAGCGGAAATTCGGCGTGGATCACGGGCGTCATACTACCCACGCTGACGAGCGGCCAGAGGTCGCGCTCGAGGTTGGTCGCGATCTCGGCCTTCACGGCATCGGGCTGCGGGCGCAGCGTCGAGCCCGTGATGGTCAGTCGCTTACGTAGGATGCTGCCCATGCTGACGCCATCGGCGACCGCACCGCCCACAAGCGCAATGAGGGCGTAGCGGCCATCCGTGCGCAGAGCGTCGATGTTCTTCTGCGTGTAGGGCCCGGCAACCATGTCGAGGATGACGTCGACGCCGTCGGGGCGCGCTTCTGCGAGCGCGTCGCGCCAGTCGCCGTCGCGGTAGTTGATCGCAAGGTCGGCGCCAAGCTCGCGGCAGAACGTGCACTTTTCCTCGCTGCCCGCCGTTACCACGACGTCGTGGCCCAGTGCCTTCGCAAACTGAATCGCAGTCGTGCCGATGCCGCTGGACCCACCATGGATCAGCAGGCTGTCGCCCGGTTTCATACTCGCGCGCATCCAGACATTGAAGTACACCGTGAACGCGGTTTCGGGCAGCGCTGCAGCCTGCGCGGGCGTCAAGCGCCCGGGCACGGGCAGACAGCTGCCGGCATGGACGCGCACGTTCTCCGCATAGCCGCCACCGTGTGTTAGCGCGCAGACGATGTCGCCCGGCTGCCAGCGGCTGACGTTGCTGCCTGTTGCCACGACTTCGCCAGCCACTTCAAGGCCGGGCAAATCGCTGGCGCCGGGCGGTGCCGGGTACAGCCCCGCGCGTTGCAGGCAGTCGGGACGATTGACGCCCGCAGCGGCGACGCGGATCAGGACCTCGTCTGGCCCCGGCTCGGGCACGGCGCGGGTGCCGGCAACCAGCACTTCGGGGCCGCCTGGGGTGGAAATCTCGGCAACGCGCATGGTCTTGCTCATCGCCCTAGTGTAGCCGACAGCAACGCCCATGGCGCGTCTTCGGCTATAGTCGGCGCGACCTGTTTTGGAGGCGCCTGATGCCGACTCGCAACCCCACGCACGCCACGCTCGAAAAACTGCGCAGCAAGCCCTTCGGCTTGTGGTTGTTCTCGCGCGCCGTGAGCCTCAAGGCGCCGTACTTCGGAAGCATCGGCGCGCGCTTTACGACGCTCGAGCCCGGGTTTGGCGAGGCGCAGTTGCGCAAGCGTCGCAAGGTCACCAACCACCTGGGCACCGTGCACGCCATCGCGATGGCGAATCTTTGCGAATTCGTTGCGGGCACCCTCATGGAAGTCAGCATCTCCGCCGACATGCGCTGGATTCCAAAAGGCATGAACATCCGCTACCTCGGCAAGGCGGAAACGAACGTCACGGCCAGTTGTCGTATCGATGACTATGACTGGCGCGAGACGCAGGACGTGCCGCTCGAACTCGTGGTCAAGGACGCGACCGGCCAGGTTGTGGCCGAAGCCACCGTGCCCATGTACGTGTCGCCGAAGAAGAAGCGCTAGGGCGTCAGTCCGCCAGCGACTCGAGAAACGCACGCGCGTCGGCAGCTGTGCGGGCCGGCGCTTCTTCCATGGGGATGTGCCCCAGGTCCGGGTAGATGATCACGCGCGAATCGGCGATGCCGGACTCAAACCGTGCCGCGTCCTCGACGGGAATCCACACATCCTGTGCGCCCCAGAGAATCAGCGTGGGCGCGGCGATGTCCGCGAGTTGATCCGGATCGCTCGTCTCGAGCTGCAGGGTGCGGTCCACAAAGGCCTGCCGATTGCCCTCCCGCAGCGACAGCTCGCGATAGCGACGGATCAGCTCGGTCGTGACCAAGCTGTCGTCGGCGTAGACCTCGAGCAGGCTGTCCTCGTAGAGCGAATTGGGCGCAAACAGCGTGAGTATATTGCGCAGTACAGGCGTGCTCGCGAGGCGGAATACCAAGGACGGCTCGCGCGCCGACTCAGGCGGCAGACCGCTGGGGTCGAGCAGAACGAGCGACGACACCCGTTCGGGACGCGTGGCTGCGAATTGCCATGAGATGTTGCCGCCCAGCGAATTGCCCGCAAGCGCAAAAGTCTCAAGGCCCAGGGCGTCCACGACGTCCTCGACAAAGTCCGCGTAGCTCGCGATGCGGTAGTCGGCGCGGACATGCGGCCCCGTGAGCCCGAAGCCGGGTAAGTCCATCCGAACCACGTCGAAGTCTGTGGAAAGCGACTCGACCCAGCCGTCCCAGGTGTGCAGCGACGCCGCGGTGCCATGCAGCAGGACGAGCGTGGGTGCGCCGGTAGGGCCTTCACGGCGGTAGTGCACGCGCATGCCGTCCACGTCGATGAACCGCGAGGCGGGCGTCTGCCAGTCGGCAAGCTCCGCGACGCTGCGGTCGGGCACATGGGCAGTCACGACAACAGCCGTTGCGGCCAGGAGAAGCGCAACAAACAGGTAACGGATCCGAAAGCGGCGTGAGGGCATCGTGGCTCGTATGGCTTGAGATCGGCGGGTGAGTATCACACACTCATGCGCGGCTTGGCGCAGGTGGAGGGGGCATGTCCGATCGCAAGCTGACACTCGACGCGTGCACGGCGCCCGTCGTCTACGAAGGCGCCGTGTTGCCGGAGTGGATCGACGTCAACAATCACATGAACGTCGCCTACTACATGCTGGCGTTCGACTACGGTATCGACGCGCTCTGGCACGGCTTCGGTCTGAGCGATGACTATCGCGACGATACCGGCAGCTCGACCTTCGCCGTCGAGGCCCACATCCGCTATCTCAAGGAACTCGTCGCTGACGAGGGCTTCGTCGTGTGCGCCCGAATCCTTGCCTGGGACGACAAGCGGCTGCACCAGTTCCAGTATCTCTTCGACGCCACAACGGGAGCGCTGAGCGCGACCTGTGAGTGGCTGCACCTGCACGTCGATCTCGGCACCCGGCGCGTGTCGCCCTGGCCCGAACGACTCATCCAGGGTATTGCGGCGCACCCGGCCTCGGCTGTTACGGGCGACTGGCCCGAAGCCACGGGCCAAACCATCAAGGTCGCGCGGCCGCTTGGCCCCGCTTCTAAAGGAGACCGATCGTGAGCGCATCCTTTCTATTGGCCATTGATCAGGGAACCACAAGTTCTCGTGCGGTGGTTTACGACGCGGCACTCGCACCCGTAGCCAGCGCACAACGCGAATTCAGCCAGCACTTCCCGCAGTCGGGCTGGGTGGAGCACGACGCCGATGAAATCTGGGACGGCGTTGTCGCCGTGTGCCGCGACGCCATGGCGGAGGCGGGTATCGAGGCCAGCTGGATCGCGGGCATTGGGATCACGAACCAGCGCGAGACTACGGTGATCTGGGACCGCGCGACCGGTAAGCCCATTGCGAAGGCCATCGTCTGGCAGGACCGGCGCACGGCCGAGCACTGCCGTACGCTGGAGGCTGCAGGTCATGGCGCGACGGTGAGCGAGCGCACGGGCCTGCGTCTCGACCCTTACTTTTCGGCGACCAAGATTGGTTGGCTGCTCGACCACGTTGAGGGCGCCCGCGCGCGCGCCGAGGCTGGCGAGCTCGCATTCGGAACCATCGATACGTTTCTGCTCTGGCGCCTGACAGGCGGCGACGTGCACGCCACCGATGCCACCAACGCATCGCGCACCGCCCTGTTTGATATCTCGGCGCAGCGCTGGGATGACGATCTGCTTCAGATCTTCGGCGTGCCGCATTCATTGCTGCCCGAAGTACGTGACTGCGCGGCGGAGTTTGGTGCCACGTCACCCAGCCTGTTTGGGGCACCGATCCCCGTGCGCGGCATTGCCGGCGATCAGCAGGCGGCACTCATCGGTCAGGCCTGTTTTGCGCCCGGGATGACCAAGAGCACCTACGGCACGGGCTGCTTTGTCATCAGCAACACGGGCGACACGCTGCTGCGTTCGAAGAACCAGTTGTTGTCCACGGTCGGCTACCGGCTCGACGGCGTCGTGACCTACGCGCTCGAGGGCAGCATCTTCGTCGCGGGCTCGGCGATCCAATGGCTGCGTGATGCGCTCCAGGTCATCGATAGTGCGCCCGACAGTGCGGCGATCGCCGAAGCACATGGCATTGAACGCGACGTCATCGTCGTGCCGGCCTTTACGGGGCTCGGCGCGCCTTACTGGGACCCGGACGCGCGCGGCGCCGTGCTGGGCCTCACACGTGGCAGCGGCCGCGAGGCGCTGGTGACGGCCACGCTGCAGTCG
>JBCCBB010000046.1:0-22502 GCA_039814545.1 Pseudomonadota bacterium | reverse complement strand
GCCATTCGCTAGACTAATGGCGGCCCCTCGCCGAGAATTCGGGCACTGTTTTCAGGGGCTTGCCATGACTGACCGCGTAGACCGCCACGGACTCAGCGTCGATTCTGCCTTCGACGCCTTCATCGCTGACCGCGCCCTGCCCGGCACCGGGATCGATGCGGACACCTTCTTCGCCGCGCTCGCGGGCCTCGTCAACGACCTCGCGCCGCGAAACCGCGAGCTGCTCGCGGTTCGCGATTCGTTGCAGGAACAGATCGAACAGTGGCACCGCGACCATGCCGGGCAGCCTCACGACGCGGCGGCCTACAAGGCGTTCCTGGAAGAAATTGGTTACCTGCTGCCGCAGCCCAACCCCGCGCCGCAGATCACGACGGCGAACGTCGACACCGAAATCACGGCGCAGCCCGGTCCGCAGCTCGTGGTGCCCGTCATGAATGCGCGCTTCGCACTCAACGCCGCTAACGCGCGTTGGGGCAGCCTCTACGACGCGCTCTACGGCACCGATGTCATCAGCGAAGACGACGGCGCGACACGCGCGGGCGGCTACAACCCTCTTCGCGGCAACAAGGTGATCGCCTGGGCGCGCGATTTTCTCGACCGTGCTGTGCCGCTTGCAAACGGCTCGCACGTCGACGCGACCACCTACGCGATTCGTGACGGCCAGCTCATCGTGACGGTCGATGGAGATCTCGACACGGGGCTCGCCGAGCCCGCCGAGTTTGTCGGCTACCGCGGCGATGCCGGCGCACCGAGCGCCGTGCTGTTGCGACACAACGGTCTGCACATCGAGATCGTCATTGATCGCGGCCATCCCGTCGGCAAGGACGATGAGGCCGGTGTTGCCGATGTTGTGCTCGAATCGGCCATCACCACGATTCAGGATTGCGAAGACTCCGTCGCGGCTGTCGACGCCGCCGACAAGATCGTCGTCTACGGCAACTGGCTGGGCCTCATGAAGGGCGACCTCATCGAGAGCTTCGCCAAGGGTGGCAAGACGGTCACACGCGAGCTCGTGGGCGACCGTGATTACACGGCGCCCGATGGCAGCGGCTTCACGTTGCCCGGTCGCAGCCTGCTGCTTGTGCGTAACGTCGGTCACCTCATGACCACGGACGCCGTGCTCGACAGCGAAGGTCGCGAGATTCCCGAGGGGATTCTCGATGCACTGACGACCGTCGCGATTGCGATTCACGATTTGAAGGGTGCGCGTTTGAATTCACGCGCGGGCAGCGTCTACGTCGTGAAACCCAAGATGCATGGACCTGATGAAGTCAGCTTCACGGGCGAACTCTTCGATCGTGTCGAAGACGCACTGGGCCTCGAAAGGAACACGGTCAAGATCGGCATCATGGACGAGGAGCGGCGCACGACCGTGAACCTCGCCGAGTGCATCAGCCGCATCCCAGGGCGCGTGGTGTTCATCAACACGGGCTTCCTCGACCGCACGGGCGACGAAATCCACACGAGCATGCTCATGGGCCCCATGGTGCGCAAAGGCCCCATGAAGGACACGCCCTGGATTTCCGCTTACGAAGACTGGAATGTCGATGTTGGCCTTGCCTGCGGGCTGGCCGGCAAAGCGCAGATCGGTAAAGGCATGTGGGCCATGCCCGACGAGATGGCCAAGATGGTGGCGGCCAAGACCAACCATCCGCTCGCGGGTGCGAACTGCGCTTGGGTGCCCTCGCCCACCGCCGCGACACTGCACGCCACGCACTACCACCAGATTGATGTGCTCGCACGTCAGCGCGAGATCGCCAAGCGTGAGATGGCGTCTCTCGATGACATTCTGACGATTCCTGTCGAGACGAATCCTGGGCAGTGGTCAGCCGAGGATATTCAAGCCGAGCTGGATAACAACATTCAGGGGTTGCTTGGGTATGTCGTGCGGTGGGTCGAACAGGGTGTCGGTTGCTCCAAGGTGCCCGACATCAGCGACATCGGCCTCATGGAGGACCGCGCCACGCTACGTATCTCCAGCCAGCACCTGGCCAACTGGCTGCAACACGGTATCTGCACGGCCGACCAGATCGACGAGACGCTGCAACGCATGGCGGCCGTGGTCGACGAGCAAAATCAGCACGACAACGGGTATCGGCCCATGGCGGGGAATTGGGATACGAGCTATGCCTATCGTTGCGCGCGGGAGCTTGTGTTTGAAGGGACGACGCAGCCCAATGGCTATACTGAACCGTTGCTCCATACTTGGCGGCGACGAGCAACGGCGCGGAGCCAGTAGACGAGCGCGGCAGATGCTCGGGTCCCTCGACGCTTCGCGTTCAGGCCTCTGACCGCAGGACCAACAATCAGCTTACGAGGCCAGGCGCTCTCTCGACTCTGGCAAGTTCGCATTCGGCTGAACAGTCCTCACTCTGTCTTTCGACAATGGTTGCTAAGACAGGGGTCACCCATCCCTGTGAAAATCTCGCGGTAGCGCATCTATCCAGATGCAAAGATGGATTTCGCGCCCTTGCGTCCTCTATACGCAAATCAGGGATTCATCGTCACCCATGTCTGGCCACGTACAAAAGCCCTTCAATCCGTTTTCAGTGATGATTGACAGAAACTCTCGCCCAACAAAAACCAAGTCTGGAAATTGTCGCGTGACAAAAACTGATCTTGATTCGACACCGCCGACCTGGAAGGCGGGCACCAGCAGTCTCTCGTATCCGGTCGGTGCTCGTTTGATCTTTGATGCTTCATAGTCCAAGCAGTCGGACACAGACGTTGGCCAAAACAGGTGATATCGCTCGCCGCCGATGTCCGCATCCCGAGTCAATCCGTTTGCCAAGAGCATCGGCCGAAGTAGCGTAAATGCTCTCTCGCTAAGAATTTTGGGAAAGCGGATTCCCGTTGTTGGAAAATCGCCCAGATCACCTGGGCCACTGGTCGCAATACGGAGACGAACGGTCTGAGTCTCCGGAGGAATAGCCTGAGACATTCGTGTGGCTAACCTGTCTTCTTTTGTTACCCCCGAAACCGTGGCGAATTTTTCCTGGTTTTCAAACCATGAGAAATACTCGCCGTTTGGCCAATCATCTTGTGACATTTTGGACTCTTAGACTCCCCGCCAATAGTTCGACTTTGATCGCGGCGAGCTCGTTGAGGACAGCGATCTTTCCATTTGCAGATGCCTTAATGATTCGATCGGTAACTTCATCGTGATAGGCATTCAAATGCCCCCCAGTATGCAACGACCCGAGCGCGTTTGAACTAGCGGAATTGGGCAAGAATACCCCATTGACTGGCGAGTTGATGTTGATATCAAGGTCATCGAGTACGTCTCGCGCCGCTTGTGCTCGTGCAGAGGTCCCCGCGACTATGTGGTGAGCCGCTGTATCTGGAGGCCGGTGACCTAAGACCTTTTCCAAGTTATCGCCCAAGACGGTCCCGCTAGGTCCACTTGTTAGATTCAGCCTGAGTGACCGACCCCAAACTCGATGAAATAGACGGATCGCCCTGTCACTCAATTTCGCGATTGGTCGCCCAAGCGCGCCTAGCTTTGAGAAGACAACTTCTTCTGCAATCGTCCCCGCCGCAGCAGCGTAGTTCCCGGTAAGAACGTTCACCGCCACTGTTCCTGCCGTATAGACATTCGACGCGACGTTTAGGCCGGTAAATATCTCGCCCATCGTTGCGTAACCACTTGGATCAGTGTGACCAATAGGCTCGGCATGCGCGTAGAGATACTTGTGCAGGGTCGCGGGCTCATGAATACGACCGGCGTATTCGTCCATACTCGGGAATCTCCCGATTGACGCGTCGTAGAATCGGGCCCTCAGGTAGTAGAACCCAACATTGGGATCAAACTGCTCTCCGGCGAACCGGAAGTCGGTAATCGTTGCCCCGATCGAAACATCATCTTCGCCGAATGCCTTGTAGAACAAGCTATCGGTTACTTGCCCACCGTCATCTGTAAGAAGACGTGTCGAGCCCAGCCCGTCTGCGTGGAAGACCCGTCGCTCGCGATCGGTCGGCAACGATCCCGTAACACGGTGTTGACTAACCAAGTCATCACCGTGGGTGTAACTGACCAATAGTGCTGCGTTGATGTCTCGTTCCTCGAGGACCTGCGCATAGACTCGATTGGGGTCGACGAGGTAGCGGGTTGTGATGCTCGCACTGGTCGCGCTCTGGCGGATACCGTAAGCGTCGTAGGTATAGACAGTGGTCCCGCTGTCGACGGAAACTAGACGGTCGCGGCTGTCCCAGGAATAGTTGGTGGAGTCAGACGGGGTGGTGCGCAGCAACGTGTTGCCGTTCGCGTCATAGCTATACTGCGTGATCCCCGTGGGAGACTGCTCGTCGGTCAGGCGATCGTTCGCATCGTACGTGTAGCTGGTCGTTGCGCCGCTTATGTCCTGCGAAAGGCGGTTGCCGACCGGATCATAAGCCCAGGCCGTATCACGGTTGCCGTTGGTGGCGTCAGTCACGACCTCATTAGTCAGACGGTAAAGGGCGTCGTATGTGTAGCTAGTCGCGCGTGACAACGTACCCCCACTAGGCTGCGTAAGCGTTTCCGAAAGTGCAGTTCGATTGCCAGAGAGCCCCAGCGTGTAGTTGTGTTGTGCGATCTGAGTATCGCCCGGCGCAAACTGCGTGAGCGTCGTCAGACGATTTAGGGAATCGTAGACATAGGTAGTATAGGTTCCATTTGCGTAGTCGATGCGCGCACGATTTCCTACGGAGTCGTAGCTATACCCCGTGACACCCTGCGCGTCGGTCACAGACGCGAGTCGGTTGAGCGAGTCGAATCCATAGGTGATGGACTGATGCGCGGTATCCAGTGCGATGCGGTTGCCCGCAGGATCGTAGACGTAGTCGATGTAGCCACCGTCGGGATAATCCACGCGAACCAGCCGATCACGAACGTCATAGGTGTACGTGGTTAGGCCGTTCTCGTTTGTGACCGTACTCATGAGGCCGGTCGGCGTGTACGTCGAGGTCACTGACGTCGTATCCGCGTAACTCGCTGTTGCCTGCCGGTTCATGACGTCGTAGGTGAACGTCGACAGCGCTAAATTGAAGTCGGTGCGTGTCAACATGTTCCCAACTAAGTCGTAGGTCATCGACTCCGACTGACCCATTGGCAGTGTGCGACCGGTGACGCGACCCAGGTCGTCGTAGGTCCACGACGTCTCACGGAGCAATGCATCCCTCTGAATGCGCTTGTTGCCCTGCTCGTCGTACTCGTATTCAGTACGTTGACTCAAAGCGTCAACGACCGCCGTCAAACGACCAAGACCATCGTATTCAAACTGAGTGACTTCCCCAGCTCGATCTGTCTCGCTCACCTTGCGGCCTAAGAGATCGTACGCGGTGGAGCTCGACTCCAGATCCGGGAACATCGTCTGGACCATACGTCCAGCGGAATCGTATACGAACTCCGTTCTGTTGTTGCGCGCATCGATCATCGCAGTGCGGAGTCCGCGCTCGTCGTACTCATACTCAGTCGCGTGCAAGAGTGCGTCGGTGATTTTCGTGCGACGACCCGCCGCGTCGTATTCGTAATCCGTGCGATTTCCGCGTTCGTCAATGCTCGCCACGACACGGCCCGCCGCATCGTATTCCATAGAAGTACGAGGATTGTCGGTCATGTCACCGGGCGTATCATCCGGGTAGATCGACTCGATCAAGCGATTCGCGGCGTCGTACACCATGGTTGTGGTGCGGCCACCGCGATCGGTCTGGCTTACGACGTTGCCCTCCTCGTCGTACTCCATGAGCTCTGTCGTCAGATCGGGGTACTGGGTCTGTACGAGGTTCCCACGGTCATCGTAGCTGTAGGCCGTTGTGCGACCCAGCGCATCCGTAACCGTCGCTTCCTTTCCTATCTTGTTGTACGTCGTGATGGTCTCACCACCATCAGGCGCGATGATCTTTGTCAGCCGCCCCTTGTCATCGTATTCATAGTTCGTCGTCATCGACACGAGCGTGCCGTTCTCATCCGTTCGAAACCGTTGCTCGACGACTTTGCGCAGCATGTCGTCGTAGGTGAAATTGGTCTGCACGCCGTTCGCGTCAATCTCCCACTTAGGCAGACCGCGCTTAGGACCTACACACCAGGGCTGCAGCTCAAACATGTTGCCTTCGGCATCCCTGTAACCCCGAGACGCACCTGTGCTACAGGTGCCGATGCGGGAATCCCACTCGAACGTGGTCACGGCACCGATGGCATCCGTCGTCGTCAGCAGGTTGCTGTTGAACTGCTCATAGGTGTTCGTCATGACCACGTTGCCGAGCGGATCCGTCTGCGTGAGCAGGTAGCTGCGCTCGTCATAAGTGAAGTTGGTCGTATTGCTCAGCGGGTCCATCTCGGACAACACATCACCACGGTCGTTGTACGTCCAGTAGGTCGTGTTGTTGAGCGGATCCGTCTCACTCAGCACATTCCGCTCGTCGTCGTACGTACGAGTGATCGTCTCGCTAAGCGCGTTCGTCTCAACGAGCACGTTGCCCTCATCGTCGTAGACGTAGGTCGTTGAGTTACCACGACGGTCCTTAACAATCTCCGTATTCCCCGCGATGTTATGCGTGTACTCAATCCGATTACCGTCGGCATCGATATGGGCCGTCAGGCGACCATCGCCGTCGTACTCGTTCCGCGCCACACGAATACCGCGCGGGTCAAAGATGTCCTCGAGGTAGTGCGGCTGGCTGAGCAGATAGCCGAACGTCGTCTCATCGCCCACCTGGTCGGTGAACGACACGAGATCGCCTGCAGCATCGTAGGCGTAGGCCATGGATGTGCCATCGGGCGCCGTGACGCCAATGATCCTGCCTTCCGCATCACGCGTGAAGTCGATCGCGAAGCCCTGGCTGTGGTTCACGCCCGCGTCGCTGTAGTCGACCGTGTGGCCGTGCGTATCGCGGATCTGGCGGATGCCGAAGTTTTGATCGAGCTCGTAGACCATGCCTTCGGGCGTCGTCAGTCGGTAGCGATCGGGATCGACTGGATCCGCCGGCGACTCGATGTCGACGATGTTGCCGTTGACCAGCCGCACGATGCCGACGTCCGTGACCTCGAGCGTCGAGTCGGTGTCGTCGATTGGCTCGAAGACGATGTTGACGTCGAGCGTTGCACCAAACTGCGTGCATTCGGGCGCGGCGCGCGCGACGAAGGTCTCGATGTCGCCGTCCGGCAGGCGCACAGTCACCGTCGGGTCACCGGCCGGCTTGACGCAGAAGTCTGAGAAGAAGCCCTGCTTCTCTTCGATCAAGTTCCAGGCGAAGCCAATGTCGCGCGACTCGTGCACGCGTACATTCTGATAATCCACGGTCCAGCCGTAGCCAAAGTCCAGCGAATCCGAACGGCGGCGACTGTCGTAGGTGCGCTGCACCGTGACAGGAATGCCCGCCAGGTCGATGCGCAGGTCTTCGAACGTGACCGAGAAGTTGCCGATCTTCATGTCGCCCGTGACACGCAGCGTGCGGCTGTCGGTGACGACGTTGCCGCTCTGGTCCGTCGCCTCGAGGATCAGCGCGTACTGCCCGTTGAGCAACAGCGTCGGATCAACCTGGCCGATGACGGTGTTCGTCTCCGTGGTCGCGCCCTGCGCGATCACATCGAACTCGCTGATGGGCGCGTTGCGATCACGCAAGCCCAGACGCCAGTCGAGCAGGTTGTCGTCTGCTATCGTGGCGACCACATCGATGGGCGCCGTCACTTCGGCACCTTCTGTCGGCGTCACCAACGTCACCTGCGGCGGCGCCGAGGGGCTGGCGCTGTCGACCACAAGGAAGCTCGTCTCGTCGCTAGCGTTGCCGACCTGGTCAATTACTGTGAAGACGACGTCGTAGTTGCCAACCGTGCTCGGGTTGAAGACGGCCTGACCGCCCGCGTCGAGCGTCAGCGTCTGACCATCAACCACGAGCTGCTGCGAAAGTGCGCCCACATTGCCCGAGACCACGGTCGAGAGCGTCACAGACTGGCCGATCTCGGCGACCGCGGGCGTGACGAGGACTTGAACGCTGAGCGGCGCGGCGTCTGCAACCACGATCATCCAGCTCTGCGTCACGGCCGCGATGCCATCGCTGGCCTGCAACGTCACGTTGACGTTGCCGCTGGTGACGGGCATCCAGACGACTGTGCCGTCGGCGGCGACCGTCATACCGGCCGGCGCTTCAATCAGTGAGTAGTTGATGGTGTCGCCGTCGGGGTCCGCGGCGGCGGCACCGTAAAGGTAGGTGCTGCCGGTCACAGCCGTCGTCGGCGCCACGGTCGTGAACGCGGGCGCTTCGTTGGCCGGCGCGACCACGTTGATGCTGAAGGCCTGCGTTGCGACACCACCCAGGCCGTCGTAGGCCTCAATGATCACCGCCACCTGCTCGGCCTGGCTCGGCGTCCAGCTGACGACACCCGTGAGCGGATCGATGCTCATTCCAGGCGGATTGACGCTGAAACCATAGGCCACGGCGTCGCCGTCAGCATCAGTCGCGACGGCGGTGTAACCGTAAGACTGACCGAGGTTAGTGACGAGCTGCGGCGTGGAAACGAATGCCGGCGGCACGTTCGTCCTGCCCAACGCGACGACGCTCAGCGTGTAGGTTTGCGTGGCCGAATTGCCATTCGTATCCGTTGCGCGCACGGCGACCGGGTAGTTGCCTTCGGTATCGGGCAGCCACGAGACGAGCCCGGTCTGGCCGTCGATGCTCATGCCGGTAGGCGCATCGGGCAGCGAGAAGCTCAGCGTGTCCCCTTCAGGGTCCGTGGCCGTCACGGTGTAGCTGTAGGCCGTCGTGTTGTTGACGGACTGCGGCGGCGCGGAGGTGATCACGGGCGGCTGGTTGGGCTGCTGCTCTGCAATCACCTGGAAGACCGCCACGGCCGAAGTCGTGTCGGCACCGTCGGTCACCGTCAACACGGCTGTGAATGCGCCTGTCGCGGTGGGTGTGAAGCTGCCGTTGCCGCCAGCGTCGAGCGAGATGGCCGTGCCGCCCACGTCGAGCGCCAAGGTCGGCGTACCGCTGGCGTTGTTTGCGACTGCGGTGAACGCCACGGATTGACCAAGCTCTATCACCGTCGGCGTTGCTGTCAGCGTCGCCGACAGATCACCCGCCGCAACGGGCACCGTGAGCAGCCAATTCTGCACAGCTTCGTTCAGGCCGTCACTGACCGAAACAGCGACGGGCATCGTGCCCGTCCGGTCGGCGAGCCAGGAGATGTTGCCGCTGGCATCGATGCCCATGCCCGCGGGCGCGACATCCAGCGAGTACGTCAGCGGGTCGCCGTCGGCATCCGTCGCGATGACGCTGTACTGGTAGTTGGCACCGAGCGCGACGACCGAGGTCGGCGTGCTCGTGATCACCGGCGCCGCGTTGGCCGGGCCGAACTCGATCCGCACGGCATAGCTCTGCGACGCCTCGCCACCGAAGCCGTCATCAACAACGACCACAACAGGGAACTGGCCGGCACTCGTCGGCTGCCAGCTTATGATTCCGGTGATATTGTTGATTGTCATGCCGGGCGGCGCAATACGCAGCGTGTAGTCCAACGTATCGAAGTCCGCATCTGTCGCGATGACGGTGTAGATGTAGTCCTGCCCGACCTCGCCCAGCGCCTCAGGCTCCGAGGTGATTTCTGGGTCCGTGTTGGGATCGGGATTGACCGTGACGTTCAGGTCGTAAGACAGCGTCGCTGTTAATCCGCGAAGATCAGTCGCCAGGACGGTCACGGGGTGCAGGCCCGCCTGCAACACGAACTGGTCGTAGGTGATGCGGCCGCTCTTCTCGTTGATCTTGAGGCCGTTCGGGAAGGTGGTCAGCGAGAACGCGACTGCGTCACCGAGGTCCGGATCTTCGGCGATCACCTGGTCCGCGAACGGAGAACCGACCTCGAGCGACAACTCGGGGTCGGAGACAATCTGTGGCGGCGCGTTAACGTCGGTGACGTAGACCGAGAACTGCTGTGTGTCCGTGGCGCCATTGCCATCGTCCACGGTGACTTCGAAGAAAGCACTTTGCGCCTGGTTGTTCTGCTCGAAGCACTCCAGCTGCACGCTTGCGGCATCCACGACCGCGTAGATCGTGTCGCCGACACTCGCGAGGTTGATGCCCGAGAAACTGTAGCTCGCGCTTAAGCCCGCCTCGAGCGGGCCGACGTCCACATAGCCCAGGTTCGTGCCACCACCATTCGGCGCGGTGAATAAGCCCACGGTTACGGTAGACGCACTGCCCCTGCGACCGCGGTTGTGGACCGTCGCGATCAAGTCACCCGTCGCGGCATCGAGACGGAGCTCCGAGACGATCAGGTCCGCCTGGTCTAGTGGCGAATCGTCGATGAAGGTGTTGAGGCGGAACGTGTTATGCGAGAGCCAGGACGCCGCCATGCTCGGCGGTATCGTGCCGTCGTCATTGACGTTGTCGATGCTGTAAGCGTGCTGGTTCCAGATCTCGCGCGTGCCCGGCCAGGGGTCGAGCGCGGATTCGAGCACACGCAGGCCGCCGCCTGGTGAGTTGGGCGAGATCTGACTTGAGGGCACAAGGATGTCGGCGGCGCCGTCACCGTCGACGTCCACCACGGACGGGTACTCAAGCGTCGTTCCCGACCAGTTACGGTCGCGATAACGCAGCTTGCCCGTCGCGCTGTCGAAGATGAAGAAGTCGACTTCATCGATGTAAAGCGTTTCTGCCCGACCATCGTTGTCGAAATCGAAGACGGAAGAGCCCGTACGGTTTGATGACTCGTCCTGGACGCGGAACTTCCACTTGAGGCTGCCGTCGGTTTCGAAGACCGCGTACTCCCGGCGACCCGCGACACCGATCTCCGGTTCGCCATCACCGTCCATGTCTGCCACGGTGGGCGGGCCACCAATGCCTCCGCCTGGGATGGCGCGGTTGTTCCAGATGATGCTGCCGTCATGGTTATGCAGCGCAACCAGACCGGAGTGGACAAGGACAATCTCAGCCTCATCATCGGCGTCAAAGTTGCCGACCGCGTTGAAGCCATCAGTGCCGCTCGGTAGTTGCGCCTTGATGTTACCGACGCTGTCATAAATGGTGTTGCCCGCGATGACCTCGGGCGTGCCGTCGAGGTCGACATCCGCAACAATCGAGACGGCGCCGTAGCCGATGATGCCGCCGTGCCCGCCCGTACCCTGCCAGCGGAGCGAACCGTCGGCATTAAACACGCTGCGGCCGTGGATGATCTCAGGCGAGCCATCGCCATCCAGGTCCGCTAGCGTGATGCCGTCTTTGCTACCAAACTGGCTGGCGTGCTGTGGGCCTGTAGGTACTGCCCAAAGCAAGCTGCCGTCGTGGTTGAGAACAAACAGCTGCGTGCGCGCGAAGTCCTGCGCAACGATCTCGACGAAACCATCACCATCGATGTCGCCGAGCGCGAGACTGCCGTTGGCGGCAACACTGATCGCATCGAACGCCCAGATCTCAGCGCCCGTATCGCCGCTCAGCGCGAACATGACACCCACGCTGGGCGCGTCACGATCGTTCGCTCCGAACACCAAATCCGGCGTGTCGTCTTCGTTGATCAGCCCGTCGCCGTTGTCGTCGGTGAGCTGGCCAACCACAGGTGGTCCTTTGATGCTCGTAACGCCCGGGTACGCCGGCGAGCCCAGCCACTCCCACTTGATCTGCGGCACGATGTCTTCGAGCGGCAGGTCATCGTCTTCACGGCAGAGCCAATTGAAATCGGGCACCGCGTTCACATCGGCCGAGGTCGCGGGCCAGGTGATCACGCCAGTGGTGTCGTCGATGACGGCACCTGCAGGTGCCCTGCCCAGCGCGTACTGCAGCGCGTCGTTGTTCGGATCCGTGGCCTGAACCGCGTAGGTGTAGGTCTGTTGCTCGGGAACGACGTAGGCCGGCGTGCTCGTGATTGTCGGCGCCTCATTGGGCGCATCGAGCGTGACCGTGACTGTCGCGACAACCGGCGCGGAGACGCCATCAGTTGCACTGTAGGTGAATTGCAGCGGCGACGGCGACCCTGCAACGGTGTCCACGACGATGTTGTCGCCGACAATCGCGGCGCTGCCCTGCGCAGGCTGGGTAGCAATGACATACGTCAGCGTGTCGCCATCAGCGTCGGACGCGATGATCGGGATGCTGATGCTGTCGCCGGCAACACCGGTGCCGCCAAGGTCCGATGGCACGGGGACATCGTTGACAGGATCGATGTAGACGTCGACCACCACTGGATCCGACAGTGTGCCGTTGTAGTCGATCTGGTAGCTAAACCCGTCCAGTCCGTTGAAATTCAGGGCCGGCGTGTAATCCAGAGTTTGCGTCGTCGCGTTCGACACCACCGTGCCGTTGACGGGCGGTGCGCTGACCACAACGTTTGCGATCGTTATCGGGGCCCCGGCGAGATCGTCATTGGCTAGCACATCGATAACGAAGAGCGTGTCTTCGTCACCAATGACATCGTCAGGAAGCGGTGTCGGTGTGGGCGATGCGCTTAGGCCAATCGTCACCGTGCCTATGCCCAACACCAGGCCGCCATCATTGGCGGCGTAGTCAAAGGCAAGGTTCGCAGCCGAACCAGCGACAGTCTGGACGACAATCGTCTCGCCAACGACCGACGCGGTGCCCTGCGCAGGCTGCGACAACAGGGAGTACGTCAGCGCATCGCCATCCACGTCGGAAGCAATGATCGGAATCGTGATCGTGTCTCCGGCAGTTCCACTTGCCGTGAGATCGGACGCAACAGGCGGATCGTTGACCGGCGCGACCACGATTGAGACGGATGCAGGCTCAGAGGACACGCCCTCATAGTCGATTCGGTAGACGAAGGAATCGTTGCCGTTAAAGTCTGCTGAAGGTGTGTAGAGCAGCGTGTCTCCGCCGCCCGGACTTGGGGTAACCGTGCCAGACGCGGGCGGCATGACAACGACAACGTTGGCGATTGTTAGCGTTGCACCATTGGGCACGTCGTTCGCCAAGACGTCGATGACCACAGACGAGTCCTCATCAACGCTTGCGACGTCATTGTTCGCAACCGGCGGCGTTGGCGGCGCGGGTGGGTCCAGCGGGTCAATCGTGACGGTCGCCTCGGGTGACGACATGAGTTCGCCATCGAATGCGAAGTACGTAAACCAAAGCGGCGTCGCAACGCCTACCTGGGTGTCGACCACGAAGGTGTCGCCACTCACAGTGATCGTCGAGTTCGGCGGCTCGTAAATGACCTCATAGGTCAGCGGATCCCCATCCGGGTCGGACGCGATGATCGGAATGATGATGGTCTCGCCAATGGTGCCTGACGCGGTCAGGTTGCTGGCGACGGGCGCGTCGTTGACGGGAGCAACCGTGATCGAGACAAGCGCCGGCGCTGAACCGCCGACTTCATACTGAAAGCTGTCCGTGCCGTTGAAGTCGGCGTTGGGTGTGTACTCGAGCGTGTTTGCGGACACGTTGGCCACGACGGTGCCCGAACCCGGTGGCGTGGTGATGCTGACGTCTGTGATGTCTGCGCCCGATCCATTGAGATCATCGTTGGCGAGAACATCGATGGAGATCTGCGTGTCTTCGTTGCCGGACGCCGAATCTGGGTTTGCAACCGGAGGCTGAGGACCCGTCTGTGAGGCAAGCGGATTAAACGTATTGCTGCCGCCAGCGATATAGTTTCGTCCGGCGGCAAACAAGCCACCGGTGAATGTGGTGTTATTAGCGGTGACGCTAACAACATCTCCCAGTATGTAACCCGCCAACTCCGCATTGGAGCCAGAAATGGCGATGCCGCTGGAATTAAGGCGATTACCGACTCGCGAGGGCAGCGGGTTGGGAAACGTTGTAACTGCGAGGGTGTCTTCGATAAAGGCTGTCCAGTTCGTGCCCTGGGACACTTGAACCGCGATTTCATATGGGGAGACGACGGTCGCGCTAACCGAGCCGATTACCGTCAGTTCGATCTGGCAGTCCGCGTAGTAGAGCCCCGAATCACCTGAGCTGCCGTCGAGAGTCACGTATGCGATGACGCGATACATAGCGCCGAAGAGCGGCACCACCGTACAGCTCGATGATAAGTCGACGTAGTTCGATCCCGCGGCGATAGCCTTTGCACTGCCGGGCGCGTACTCCGCAACTGAGGCAAAAAAGGGAGAGGGCTGACCTGCGACTTGGATGGGCGGGATTTGAAAGGTGTTGCCGCCGCCGTTGGCGAATGCGTTTTCGTACTCAACCGCAGCAGTGAATTGGTTTCCCGGACCTGCCAAATTCACGCTGCCGAGATACGACTGACCGCTTCCGGACGCGTGGACCACACCGTTTACAACTGAGTTTTGACCAATGAACGTCACGCCACCGTCTTGCGCCCAGAGCGACGCTGCGTCGGCGCTATGCTGGGCAGAAGCCCCCGCGCCGACTAGAAACAACCCAAAAACCGAAACCCATCGAATCCATACCGTCATTGGTGTCCCCGATCATTCTTGTTCGTTGTTTGCGCTTTGGCCGCATCATTCTCCAATGATGGTCACCAAAGCTCATTTTCGGTCGCAGAGCTATGGCTGTCGCCAAGCCCAGTGCCTGATTAGTATAGAGGACAAGTTACAAATATGTGAAAACTCGCACATAATTGGCTAATTTGTTGTTTCTAAGCGAGAAAATCCCGTTGCAGGTCGCCAAAATGTAGGTAATTGCCCCTTCAGAGCGCACCTGTCACGTATCGATTGTCTATCCCACCTGTGGCTGGCAATTTCTGGGTACCCTTGGCGCCGCCCAAATTTCACAAGGCCTGACACCATGATCGTCGTCCACCACAACCCCGACTGCGGCACGTCGCGCAACGTGCTGCGAATCGTCCGCGGTGCTGGCATTGAGCCCGTGGTTATCGAGTACCTCGAAACTGGCTGGACTCGTCCACAGTTGCTCGGTCTGTTCGCGGCCGCCGATGTAACGCCGCGCCAGGCACTGCGCGAGAAACGCTCGCCGGCCGAGGAGCTCGGCTTGCTCAAAGACGGTGTCAGCGACGAGGCGCTCATCGACGCCATGTTGGAACACCCTGTTCTCGTGAATCGGCCCTTTGTGTGCACACCGAAAGGCGTGGCGTTATGTCGGCCGTCGGACACCGTGCTCGAGCTACTCGATACGTGGCCGCAGGGTCCGTTCGAGACCGAGCAAGGCGTGGTCATCATTGACACCGATGGCAAGCGGGTTAGCGCTTAGCTTGTCATTGCGAGCCCGCGAAGCGGGCGCGGCAATCTCCCAACGCCTCTTCGACAAGAAACCTAACAACAACCCGATAGAGATCGCCGCGGCGCTGCGCGCCTCGCGATGACCGGGAGTGGCCGCACGGGCTCGCAATGACAACTGTCCGACCTGTCATATACTCCGCCCGGCGCCGGTCTCATCGCGCTACCTCAAACAAAACCCTTAAGGGAGCCAGTCATGTCCGACAACACCTACACCCCCCCGAGAGTCTGGACCTGGGACGCCGAGAGCGGCGGGAAGTTCGCCAACATCAACCGACCGATTTCAGGCCCGACGCACGATAAAGAGCTACCCGTCGGCGAGCACCCGCACCAGCTCTACTCGCTGGCCACGCCCAACGGCGTCAAGGCGACGGTGATGTTTGAGGAGCTACTGGCGGCCGGCCACGAAGGCGCGGAGTACGACGCGTGGCTCATCAACATCGGTGAAGGCGACCAATTCGGCAGCGGCTTCGTCGACATCAACCCGAACTCTAAGATCCCCGCCCTGCTCGACCGCAGCACGGACCCGCACACGCGTGTTTTTGAGTCCGGCTCGATTATCGTCTACCTAGCCGAGAAGTTTGGCGAGTTCCTGCCGACGGACCCCGCCGCACGTACCGAGACCTTCAACTGGCTTTTTTGGCAGATGGGCGCAGCACCCTATCTGGGTGGTGGCTTCGGACACTTCTACGCCTACGCGCCCGAGAAATGGGAATACCCCATCAACCGCTTCTCGATGGAAGTGAAGCGTCAGCTCGACGTGCTTGACCGCAACCTCGCGGACCGCGAATTCCTGGCCGGCAGCGAATACACCATCGCCGACATCGCCACGTTCCCGTGGTATGGCGGCATGGTGATGGGCAAGCTCTACGACGCCGGCGAGTTCCTCGACGTCACGTCGTACAAACATGTGCTGCGCTGGGCTGAGCAGATCGCAGAACGCCCCGGCGTGAAACGCGGCCGACGCGTTAACCGCACCTGGGGCGACGAAAGCTCACAGCTGAAGGAACGACACAGCGCTGCGGATCTGGACTAGGGGCGCCTAGCGCTCCAACGGATCGAGTAACACGGGCAACGGCTCGGCGGGCAGCATCAGGCTGCGCGTCCGCATCGAGGTGCACTCAGGCTCGCAGCCTGAATCGCGTTCCAGGCGAATAGCAGGCAGTGGCGAGGGCTCGCTCGTTGCCAGCGCATCCTGAGCCGCAAGCTTGCGCTCACGATCGCGCTGCTGCTGTTCCTGCACGACCGTCAACGGCCGATCGCACTGATGGTCGACCCGGCAGGCGTTCCGGTCGTTTGTATGCGCTACGGTCTCGACGTTATCCCGGCGCGGCTCGAAGTCGATGCCGTCCTTGTCGAAAATCAGCATGCCAGAGCCGCAGCCGGCCAGACACAAAGCGAACGAAACGATGGAGATCAGGCGTGTCATAGCCCGAGCATAGCGAATCCGCATGCGCCGGGCACGCTACAACGTCTCAGTCCGCGGCCCCAGCCGACGCGTTTATACTGATCGCCGTCGCGGGACATTCTCTGGGGGGCGAATATGCGATACCGAGTCTTTCTTCTGTCGGCCTGTTTGCTTGCGGCCGCGCAAGCACCCGTGCAGGCGCAAGACGCCGACGGCTGCAGCGACCACGGCGCGCTGTCCCGTTATCCAAACACCGTGCTCGAATGGTGCCAGACCGATAACTTCCTGCCTTATCGAGTACCCGTTGGGCCAGTGACAGGCTACCGCACCATCGGCGAGTGGGTTGACGTCGAAGGCCGCGTCACACGGAACTTTTACTCACTCAAGGGTGGCGAGCGCACCCACGCCGAGGTCTGGAAGAATTTCAGCGATGCGTTGGCCGATGCAGGTTTCGAGATCATCGCCGAGGGACTGTTCCCCGAGCGCAACGTCAAAGGCGGCATTGGCGGCGGCGGCTGGCTCGGTGTGTACTACATCACGAACCCCTGGCAGGGCTCGGGAGCCGTCGGCAAGCTCGTGTCGGGCACCTCGACCAGCGGCGGCACGGGTGCCGTATTCGGCAGGAAGGAGCGCGCTGACGATACGATTTATGCACTGGTGTCGCTCGAGCAGCACTCATCCAACGAAGTTGCAGCACTCATCACGATCGTTGAAACCAAGCCCGCTGAAACCGGGCTCGTTGTCGCCAATGCACAAGCTATGGGCCGTGATATTGAGGAGCTCGGGCGCACCGTGCTTTATGGCTTGCAGTTCGCCTATGACGATGCCGCGCTGCTACCTGAGTCCAAACCGGCACTCGACGAAATTGCAGGTTTCCTTCGCGCCAGCCCTAAAGCGCGTTTCTACGTCGTCGGCCACACGGATGCGAAGGGCACACACGCCTACAACATAAAGCTCAGTGCCGACCGTGCCCTTTCCGTGCGCGCGGCACTGGTTCAGGACTATGGCATCGCACCCGACCGCCTTGAGGCGGCAGGCGTTGGCCCGCTTGTACCCGTGTTCACGAACGCCACCGATGGCGGCCGCGCCAAAAACCGCAGAGTCGAGCTGGTCGCACGCGAATAGCAATCGCTGAAATGTTTTTGCATGGGCTGAGGTCTCTTTCGGCAAGGTCGCTGTGGGCGACACACGAACCGAAAACCAACGGAGCAAGAACATGACAAACGCAAACCTCTTAGTACGCACCGTACTCATTGTCGTCGCCGTATTGGGCGCCGCACTGACAACAAGCAACACCGCATACGCCGATAATCACGGTGGCACGTGGACGAAGAAGTCGCAGAAAATCGCAGGCGCCTGGAAAATCGTAGAGACCGCCGAAGGTCGTTTCCTCGAACTCGACGACAGCTTCAAGACGCGTCGCGCCCCGGATCTGAAGCTGTTTCTCTCGCCGCTGGAAGCCGGCGACGTCAACGCCAAGAACGCGACCTCGGGCAGTGTGCTGATCGCCAAGCTGCAGAAAGCCAAGGGCGCGCAGCGCTACGAGATCCCCGCTGACATCGACCTCGATTCGTTCCAGACGCTCGTTCTGCACTGCGAGAAGTACACGAAGCTCTGGGGTGTAAGCGCGCTCTGATAAATCGTCATTGCGAGCCAGCGAAGCCGGCGCGGCAAACTCTCAACGACATCGTGCTGTTTGTCGGCACGAGAGCGTCATGAGATCGCCGCGTCGCTTCGCTCCTCGCGATGACGGGTAAGCCTGCTTCGGCGGCTCGCAATGGCGTCTTTACCGACCGTAGTTCCGCCAGTAGTCCCCCAGCATCCTCCCCGCACCCCAAAGCGCAAAGATCAACGCTACGCCAATCGGCAGGTACATCCAGCGCAACGACAAGCCACCGAGCTCCACGCCGAGCAAGTACATCACCACCGCACCCATCACGCCGTAGACGCCGTACAACACGAGCTGTGCGAACACGATGATGGCGCTGACCAGAAACCGCGTCAGCAGACTGTGCGGCGCGCCCGGGTCCTGCCGGGCGAGCAGCTGCGAAACCAGCTTCTCCATCCCGCCTGCCATGTCGTTCAGGCCTTGGTCAACGCGCGTTGCACGCGCGTCTGGAGCAGGTCGAGAACCTCGCCCTCGAACCAGGGATTCTTCTTGAGCCACCGGTTGTTGCGCGGGCTCGGGTGCGGCAACGCCATGACGCCGTCGCCAAGCGCCGGCCAACTGCGAATCGTCTCAGTCAGCGACTCCGACTTTCGCTCGGGCAAGTGCCAGTCCCGCGCGTAGCGGCCGATGACCAAAAGCAGCGCGACGTCGGGCATCATGTCTAGCATGGGCTGGCGCCAGTTCTCGGCGCACTCGGGCCGTGGTGGCAAATCGCCCGAGCTGCCCGTACCCGGAAAACAGAATCCCATCGGCAACACACCGATACGTGTGGCGTCATAAAACGTATCGCGATCTACGCCAAGCCAGTCGCGCAGTCGGTTGCCCGACGGATCATCGAAGGGAATGCCGCGCTCGTGTGCGCGCCGCCCAGGTGCCTGGCCGGCTATAAGCACGCGGGCGTTTCGACTGACCTGAAGCAGGGGCGACGTGCCCAGCGGCAGACCCTCACAAATCGTGCACTGCTGGACGCGTTGAAGCAGCCGACTCACGACCCCGCAACTATCTCGTCACGAGCAGCACCGCGGTTGATCACTAAGCGTCGCCGGTTGGCGCCGACGCGCCGGACGTTGCGGCATAGCCTTCGCGCGCGGCATCGACCCACTGCTTGTGGCGCTCCGTGTAGAGCTTGCCGGCCTTCTCGCTCTCCTCAAGCACAGAGAAGTACAACATCCGCGCTCGGGCATCGTCGCCTTCCGCGCGCAGCAGGTCACCGAAGCGCACGTAGGGCTCAGGCCCCGCGTAGTAGCCGCACAGGGCTTCGTACTCGTGGATCGCGCCTGAGATATCGCCGGCGGCCTCCTTGGCGCGCGCGTAAAGCACGTGCCCGTGCGGCGACTGATAGTCCGGGTTCTTGTCGCGCAGTGCATCGAGTGTGTTGATCGCCGCTGCAGGGTCCTCAAGCGCGAACTGCATGCGCGCGAGCTCGAGCATGAGATCGGGTTGGAAGCGCTCGGCACCCGTCAGCGTGCGTTGCACCAGGGCGAGCCCCTGTTGAAACGCGCCCTCGTCGTAATGCTGTTGTGCCGCCGCTAGCGCATCGCGCACAGTGCTGTCGGTTTCATCACGCTCCGGTCGGGTTCCACCGTTGCTCACCCCGCGCAGCGCACGTCGCTTGGCGGCGCGCTGGCCGTCGAGCACATCCGGTAGAAACTCAACAAAGAAATAGGCGATGGCGCCGACAGCCGGCGCCAACAGCAGGATCCAGACCCAGATCGTGTCGCGCTGAGTGCGCATTGCATGCACGAGCAGCGCGAGCTGCGCGCCAAGGATCAGTATCCAAAAGTGCATGTCTGCGCGACCCGCGTCCTAGACGACCTCGAACAGACCCGCAGCACCCATGCCGCCACCCACACACATGGTGCAGACAACAAATTTGGCGCCACGACGCTTACCTTCGATGAGCGCGTGACCGACCATGCGCGCACCCGACATGCCGTAAGGGTGTCCGATCGAGATTGCGCCGCCGTTCACGTTGAGCAGCTCGTTGGGGATACCAAGCCGGTCGCGGCAGTAAATCACCTGCACGGCAAACGCTTCGTTGAGCTCCCAGAGACCGATGTCGTCCATCTTGAGGCCGTTGCGCTCAAGCAGCTTCGGCACGGCGAACACAGGGCCAATGCCCATCTCGTCGGGCTCGGTGCCCGCCACGGCCATGCCGCGGTAGATGCCCAGCGGCTCAATGTTGCGCTGCTCGGCGAGCTTGGCGTCCATGATGACTGAAGCCGACGCGCCGTCCGACAGCTGGCTGGCGTTACCGGCTGTAATCACACCGCCGTCGAACACCGTTCGCAGACCCGCGAGGCCCTCGGCCGTCGTTTCCGGGCGGTTGCCTTCGTCTTTGTCGAGCGTCACGTCGTGGAACGAGATCTCTTTCGTTTCACGGTCCTGCACGCCCATCGTCGAGGGCATCGGCACGATCTCATCCGAGAAATGACCCGCAGCCTGGCCCGCCGCTGTGCGCTGCTGGCTTTGCAGTCCGTACTCGTCTTGCTGCTCGCGCGTGATGCCGTAGCGTTTGGACACGACTTCTGCCGTCTCGAGCATCGACATGTAGATGTGCGGTGCCTTGGCGACGACGGCATCATCCTTCGCCCGGTAGGTGTTCAAGTGCTCGTTTTGCACGAGGCTGATCGTGTCGACACCACCGCCGACAACGGCCGACATGTTGTCCGCCATGATCTGCTTGGCGGCCGTCGCGATCGCCATCATGCCCGAGGCACACTGACGGTCGACAGACATGCCGGGCACCGTGACGGGCAAACCCGCGCCAACGAGCGCCTGGCGGGCGACGTTCTGACCCGTCGAACCCTGCTGCAGCGCGCAGCCCATGACGACGTCGTCGACCTCCGCCGGGTCGATGCCCGAACGCGCGACGGCGTGCTCGATGGCGTGCGCGGCCAGCGACTGACCTTGCGTGTTGTTGAAGGCGCCGCGGTAGGCACGGCCGATCGGCGTACGTGCCGTCGCAACGATAACTGCTTCTTTCATGTCCGACTCCTCAGCGCTCGAGCTTGATGCCGCGACGCTTGGCCAGCGCCGTCAGGAACTTCACGCTTTGCTCGCTACCCTGCATGAGCTCACGTGCGGTCGACAGGTCGCTGGCCTCTTCCCAGCCTGCTGCGACGTTCTCGGCGGTCACCTCGTCGCCATCGAGCAGGATGCCCTGCGTCTCGACGATGGCCGCGCGCGCGAAGCCGCCCGCACCCGCCGCGATGATCTGCCGGCTGGGCGCCTGCTCCGAGCACATAAAGATGACGGCCGGCGTGACAAGCGCGGGCTCGAGCGCCGCCAGCACGTCTTCGGCCATGAGATCTTCGGTCATACGCGTGGCGGCCACAGGCGCCAGCGTGTTGACTTGGATGTTGTACTTCATGCCCTCGAGGTGCAGCGTATTCATGAGGCCCGCGAGCCCCAGCTTGGCCGCACCATAGTTGGCCTGACCAAAGTTGCCGTACAGTCCCGACGAACTCGAAGTCATCATGATGCGGCCGTACTTCTGCTCGCGCATGATCTCCCAGACGGCCTTGGTGCAGTTCACGCTACCCATGAGGTGTACGTCGACCACGGCCTGAAAGTCCGAGACCGGCATTTTGACGAAGGTCTTGTCGCGCAGGATGCCTGCGTTGTTCACAAGCACGTCAACGCGGCCCCACTTGTCCATGGCCGCCGCGACCATGGCCTCGACCTGCTCGTAGTTCGTCACATTGGCGCCGTCAGCAATCGCCTCACCGCCCGCAGCCTCGATCTCTTCCACGACGGCCTGTGCGGCCGAAACCGAGCCGCCCGTGCCATCGCGAGCGCCGCCAAGATCGTTGACCACGACCTTGCCGCCGCGCTTAGCGAATTCCAGCGCGTGCGCGCGACCCAGGCCGCCACCTGCGCCCGTGACAATGATGACTTGCCCGTCGAAACGAATCGTCATGAGTATTTCCTACTTGTATTGAATGCGTTGTGTGTCGCTCAGCTGCCTGAGCCGACGATGAACAGTGAGAGCACCTCGGCGATCAGTGCCGGTTTGGCGCTGCCCTCAATCTCGACCGTAACGTTGCTCTTGCAAAGCAGCTGCCCCGGGCCCTTTTCCGTGACCTCGGCCAGCACCATGTGACAACGCACGCGGCTGCCAACCGGCACAGGCTGCAGGAACCGCAACTTGTCACTGCCGTAGTTGATGGCCATGACGAGATTCTCGGGTGAGATGCCGCACTGCGCGCTCAAGTACGGCAACAGGGACAAGGTCAGGTAGCCATGCGCAATGGTCGTGCCAAACGGGGTCTGCTTGGCCTTC
>JBCCBB010000080.1:0-13178 GCA_039814545.1 Pseudomonadota bacterium | reverse complement strand
GCGCTCATCGAGAACGTGGCCAAGCAGGCCGGCATGGCCGTCGGCCCGCTCGCGGTCATGGACGAGGTGACGCTGGAACTCGGCTACCACGTGGCCCAGGCGACTGAGAAAGCGCTGGGCGACGACTACGCGCCGAACTCAGGCTTCCCTGTCATGCTCAAGTTCGTCGAGGAACTCGACCGCCGCGGCAAGCGCTTCGGCAAGGGTTTCTACGATTACCCCGAGGGTGGCACGAAGCACCTGTGGCAGGGGCTCGCCGACGTCTACCCGCCGGCCGAGGTCCAGCCGACCGCCGAAGAGGTCAAGAAGCGGCTGCTCTACGTTCAGGCGCTCGACACCGTACGCTGCCTCGACGAGGGCGTGATCACACACCCCGCCGACGGCGACATCGGCTCGATTCTGGGCTGGGGTTTCCCGCCGTACACGGGCGGCACGCTCTCATTGATCGAGACCGTGGGCCTGCAGACGTTTGTCGACGAATGTGACCGCATGGCCGAAGCCTACGGTGAGCGCTTCACAGTGCCCGACAGCCTGCGTGAGCGCGCCAAGGCAGGTCGCGGCTTTTACGACGAAACCGACGGCGCCGAAGCGCGCAGCGCGGCTTGAGCAGCATCATGAGCGATTCACCGGTAGCCACCTGTGTCATCGACGGGCCCGTTGCCATCGTTACGATGGCGCGGCCCGAGTCCATGAATGCCTTCAACCAGGCCCTGCGTCTCGACCTGACGGCGGCGTTGCGCGAAGCGGCCAGCAACACTGAAGTGCGCGCCGTCGTGCTCACAGGGGCGGAACGTGCCTTCTCGGCAGGCGCCGATCTGGGCGCGGGCTTTCCTGAGCAGATGACGATCGAGCAGCAGCTGCAGCGCGAGTACCGACCGATCTTCGACGAGATTATCGGTATGCCCAAGCCCGTCATCGCCGCGATCAACGGTGCCGCGGCGGGCATCGCGCTGTCGATTGCGCTGGCCTGCGACCTGGCCGTGATGGGCGAGAAGGCCTTCTTGTTGGCGCCATTCTCAACGATTTCATTGGTGCCCGATGGCGGCGCCAACTGGCTCCTGCAAAAGCAGCTGGGTTACAAGCGTGCGTTCCAGCTGGCTGTGGAGGCCGAGCGCATTGATGCGGCACGCTGTCTCGACTGGGGGCTCGTCAACCGCGTCGTGCCCAACGCCGAGGTGCTCGACAACGCGACGGCCTGGGGCCACGAGCTTGCAGAGCGTGCGCCGCTGTCCGTGCGTGCGACCAAGCTTGTCATGCGCGCCGCCGAGTCGTCGAGCTGGGCGGACACCTTCGACTACGAGGCGCGGTTGCAGACGGACCTGGTCGGTTCACCCGACAACCAGGAAGGCGTCACGGCGTTTTTCGATAAGCGTAAACCGGAATTCAAAGGCTAGAAAGATTGGCGCCCGCATGTGGCCCATGGAGCAAGACAATGGAAAGAAACTGTTTCACCGAAGATCACGAGATGTTCCGCGACGCCGTCCGGCAGTTCATGATCAACGAGATCGAGCCGCACGGTGAGCGTTGGCGAGAGCAGGGCATCGTCGATCGCGAGGCCTTCGAGAAAGCAGGTGAACAGGGCCTGCTGCTCATGTGGGCCGACGAAAAGTACGGCGGTGCCGGCGTTGAGGATTTCCGCTATGAGCAGATCCTCATCGAGGAACTGGCCAAGCATGGCGACCCAGGCTTTTTCATGACACTGCACTCGCGCCTCGTCGCACCCTACCTGGGCGCGCTGGGCACCGAGGAACAGAAAGCGCGTTGGCTGCCCAAGTGCATCAGCGGCGAGAGCATCCTGGCCATTGCGATGACCGAGCCAGGCGCTGGCAGTGACGTCGCAGGCATGAAGACGCGCGCAGTCGACAAGGGTGACCACTGGGTCCTGAACGGCAGCAAAACTTACATCTCGAACGGCATCAACGCTGATCTTGTGATCGTCGCCGCACGCACCGTGCCGGACACCACGCACGGACTGGGTCTGTTTGTCGTTGAGCGCGATATGGAAGGCTTCGAGCGCGGCCGCAACCTCAAGAAAATGGGTCTGGCGGCACAAGACACCGCAGAGCTGTTCTTTAACGATGTGAAGATTCCCAAAGAAAACGTGCTGGGCGATGCAACCCGCGGGTTCTACTATCTCATGCAGTTCCTTGCCGAGGAGCGTCTGCTGGGTGCTGTCGGCTACGTCGCCGCCTGCCAGGTCGCATTCGACCTGACGATGGAATTCATCACCGACCGCAAGGCCTTTGGCCAGACGATCGCGGACTTCCAAAACACGCGCTTCAAGATGGCCGACATGCGTACGGAAATCGATCTTGCGCAGGTCTACCTGGACCGCTGTGTCGAGGAGCACAACAAGGGCCAACTCTCGGCCGAGATGGCGGCACGCATCAAGCTCTACGGCAGCGAGCTCGAAGGCCGGGTCATGGACACCTGCGTGCAGCTGCACGGTGGCGCGGGCTACATGGACGAGTACCGTATCTCGCGCATGTACACGGATGCGCGCGTGTCGCGCATCTACGCGGGCAGCTCCGAGATCATGCGCGAGATCATCGCGCGTTCGATTGGTCTCGACCCGCGCAAGAAGCAGCCCAAGGTCGTCAAGTCTCAGGACGAAGCGGCCTGATCGCCTGTCGCGCGTCGGTCAGTGGGCCGGCGCGCGAACGATCCACAACACGGGACCGTTCCCGGCCGCTGATTCTCGGCGCACAGTGAAGCCCGAAGCGGCGAGCGTCTCGCAATAATGCGCCACAGCCTCGCTCTCCGGTTTACCGGCAGCGTGGCCCCGATACGCCATGACTGTCATGGCGGCGGCAGGCGCGAGCAACGCAACGGCGGTCTTCAGGGCCGCCGTTGTCGTTTCCGCCGAGGTCGTCATCGCGTGGTCGGCACCTGGCAGGTAACCCAGATTGAACATCACAGCTGCGATGTGGCCGTGAGCCGCGTCGGGCAATTGCGCAGCCATCAATTCGTGGCCTGAGTGAATCAGAGCGACGCGGTCCGAGACGCCCGCGTCGTCGAGACGCTGTCGCGTGGCCGCAATGGCGCGGGCTTGTACGTCAAAGGCAAAGACCTTGCCGTTGGGTCCGACGATGTTGGCGAGAAACAGTGTGTCGTGCCCGTTGCCTGCTGTGGTGTCGACGGCCAGCGCACCGGGCTCAAGGGATTCGGCAATCGCGGCGTGCGCGACGGCCGTCAGTCGTCCTGCCATTCCCCACTGGCTCGAAGGTCGAACCGGTACTCGTCGTCGACGGGGATGTCCTTACAGAGTGCGCCGGCAACCTGCATGGCAACGGTCGGCGCGTAGAGCGCGCCCTTGGAGCTGAGCCCATTGAATAGCCAGATCCGCGAGTCCTTGGGCGACGGGCCGCAGACCGGCTTGCGCCCCTGCACGATGGGCCGCACGGCAGCACGGTGATCGACGACGGTGTAGTCGACGGTCAGCAGGCGGTCCAGCTTGTCACAGAGCGCCTCGCGGGCCTCGGCTGTGGGGCGATCGTCAAGCGTGTCCCATTCGTAGCTCGCGCCGGCGAGGTACAGCGTGCCGCCCAGGGGTGTGAGCCAGAGACCGGGTGCATGCACGGTGTTCGCAATGTCGAGATCGGGGCAGCGGATGGTCAGAACCTGCCCCTTTGCGGGACGCCACGATGGCCCCGCAAAATAGCTGTTACGTGCATCGGCGTAGCCACGACAAAAAACGATGTGCCGTGCTCGAACCGAGAGATCGGGGAGGGCGATACCGGCGTCCACCCGCGTCACGTCCTCGGGTTCCACATGGCCACCGAGCATGAGCCCCTTGTCGCACAGCGCGGTGTGCACGGCCTCCAGATAGCGCTGTGTGTCCAGCCGCGCGGCGTTGGGCATCAGGGTATTCACTTGGCCTGGTGCGATGCCTGCGGGCAAGTCGTCTGTCGGTTCGAGTTGTGCGCGCAGCGCTGGCTCAGCGTCGTTCCAGATGGATAGCTCGCGTTCCGTGGACAGCAGGCGCCACGCCGGGCGCGGGAAGTAGCAGCTGACTTTGGTGGCCGCCTCGACCGCGCGATAGTGAGCTGCGGCAGCACCAGCAAGAAAGGAGAAATCTGCTTGAGGCTTGAGCTTCGCGCCCGTCACGGGCGTGATGAGCCCTGCGGCCACGCTCGAGGCGCTCGTTTCGCGCCGATCATCAATGACGAGTGGGCGCATGCCGCGATCCATAAGCGCCCAGGCCAGCGACGAGCCTGCAATGCCCTGACCGACAATGATCACGTCGATGTCAGTGCGTTCAATCATGATCGCCTCCGCGAACGGCAGCGCGTCGACGCTTGGTCTCGGAGCGGCGTTGCTTGGCCGCAAGTCGTGCACGGTGGACGCGGGCGGGCGTCTTGGTCGCGATGCGTCGCTTGGGCTCGTGGCTGGCTTCGGCTACAAGCGCTGATAGTCGGTCAAGCGCAGCCCGCTTGTTCTGCTTTTGCGAGCGCGCCTGCTGCGCGCGAATGACGACAATGCCCGAGGCGGCAATGCGCCGGTCGTTACGGGCAAGCAGCCGCTGTTTGACGGGCGCAGGCAATCGCGAGTCTGGGATATTGAACTTGAGCTCAACGGCCGTGGCGGTCTTGTTCACGTGCTGGCCGCCCGGACCGCTTGCACGCACGGCGTGCCACTGCAATTCGTCGTCATAGAGGCAGATGCCCGACGCGATGTGACGCGCGATGCCACTCACGCGTACGACCTACGCGGTACGATAGCGGTGCACACCATCATCGTCGGTCTCGCGGACGAGACGGCCCTGTCGCAGCATGTGATTGAGATGCGCCACGGCTTCGCCCGTTGCCATGATCAGGTTGCCGTCGGTGATGCGACTCTTGAACAGTGCCGCGAAGGTGTCGATGGCGCGCTGGGGTTCGCGGCAGAGGTCTCGCAGTGCGTCGAAATTGTCTTCGTGCTCGTCGATGAGCGCCTGGAGGCGCCCCGGTGCTCCGCGGAAGGGTTTGCCGTGGGACGGCAGGACAAGGACCTCGTCGTCGAGCAGGTCTTTGAGCTTGCGACAGCTCTCGAGCCAGAAGCCCATGGGGTCAGCCTCTGGCTCTGTTGGCCAGACGCTGACGTTGGAAGAGATGGTGGGCAAAATCTGGTCGCCGGCGATAAATAGCCCCGCCTGCTCATTGAACAATGAGGCGTGCTCGGGGCAGTGGCCGCTCGTGGTGACAATGCGCCAGTCCTGCGTGCCGATCTGCAATACGTCGTCTTCCTGCAACCGGTGATAAGCCTGCGGCATCGGGTAGACGGCTTTGCCAAAGACGCCGAAGCGGTCGCGGTATCGCTGCAGGGCCTCATCGTCGAAGCCCGCGGCGCGGTAGAAGTCGACGCCGGCCTCGGGGGCCGGCTGTCCCGTGTCGGCTACGAGTACACGGCACATCAGGTACTCCGCACGCGTCATGTACAGCGGTGCGTCGTAGTGCTCGTGCAGCCAGCCAGCGCTGCCCACGTGGTCGGGGTGCATGTGCGTGATCACAATCCGACTCACGGTCTGACCGTCTAGCAGGTAGCGCCAGTGCTCCTGCGTGTCTTGTGTGTTGAGGCCCGTGTCGACGATCGCGATCGTGTCGTCGCGGTCGTCAAGCAGCCAGAGGTTGATGTGCCCCAGCATAAACGGGAGCGGCATACGCAGCCAGGACACGCCGTCGGCGACGGCTATGGTCTGGCCGGGTGCCGGTACGTCGGCGAGCGGGTAGTGCATGTATTCGGGGAGACTTGGCATGGTTCGGCGCGCGGTGGCCGAATTGCGGCACCGGCCACGGTGCCCGCGCGGTTGCGCGTAGTGTCGCGTAGTCGCCATTATAGCCGCTGAGCATGCCGTCGGGGGGACAACGATGCATCCAAGCCACCAGGCTGTCAGTCAGCCGGACACGCCCGCCGTGATCATGGCGGACACGGGCGAGCAATTGACTTACCGGGAACTCGATGCGCTGTCGAATCGCATTGCCCACTGGTTCCGATCGCTGGGACTCGCGCCGCGTGACCACATCGCCATCCTGCTCGAAAACTGCATCGAGTACATGCCTATCATCTGGGCGGCGCAACGCAGTGGGCTTGTGTACACGGCCATCAGCACACATCTGCTGCACGATGAGGTGGCCTACATCGTCGCGAATTCTCGCTCACGCCTACTGATCACAAGCGACCGGTTCGCCGAGCTTGCGGCCAGTGTGCGCGACGCATCGCCGCAGCTTGAGTTTGCGGCCATGCTGCGTGCGAATACCGACGCGTTCCACGATTTTCAGTCTGTGATCGCGGCGCATCCCGAGACGCCCATTGACGACGAGGAAGCCGGCGTGCAGATGCTCTACTCCTCGGGTACGACGGGTAGACCAAAGGGTGTGCTGTCACTGCGGCCAAGCGGCACACCCATTGACGAAATCCTGCCCATGCCGCTGGCGCTCGTGAGTGCGTTTGGTATCGGCGCCGGCACCGTCTACCTCTCGCCCGCGCCGCTCTACCATGCCGCGCCGTTGACGTTTTGCACCGTGGCGCAGGCGCTGGGTGCCACCATCGTGATCATGCCCAAATTCGACCCCGAACTGGCGCTTGCGAGCATCGCTCGGTTCGGCGTGACCCACAGCCAGTGGGTGCCCATCATGTTTGTGCGCATGCTCAAGCTGCCGGAGGCGGCACGCACGGGTTACGACCTTTCGTCGTTGCAGGTCGCCATACACGCCGCTGCGCCGTGCCCCGTGGACATCAAGCAGCGCATGATCGAGTGGTGGGGCCCGCGGCTCGCCGAGTATTACGCCTCTACAGAAGGTGCCGGCTTCACCGCTATCGATTCGGCCAACTGGCTCACGCACAAGGGCAGTGTGGGGCAGCCCGTGAATTGCCAGATACACATTGTCGGCGACGATGGCGAACCGGCACCGATGGGTGAGGTGGGCACCGTCTATTTCTCCGGCAATCCGCAAAAGTTTGAGTACTTCGACGAACCTGAGAAAACCGCGCAGAGCTATAGGGGCGACTGGGCCACGGTCGGCGATGTCGGTTACGTCGATGAAGAAGGGTTTCTCTACCTGACCGACCGCAAGCACTACATGATCATTTCGGGCGGCGTGAACATCTACCCGCAGGAAGTTGAAGACTTGCTCGTATCGCACGATCAGGTGGCCGATGCGGCCGTATTCGGGTTGCCCGATCCCGAGTTTGGCGAGCGCGTACATGCAGTAGTGCAGCCGCTGGAGGGCACTGCGGGCGACGACGCGCTTGAAACGGAATTGATCGGCTACCTGCGCGAGCGCTTGTCTCACATCAAGGTGCCACGCAGCATCGATTTTGACGCTGCGCTGCCACGTCACGACAACGGCAAGCTCTACAAACGTCGCCTCGTCGATCGCTATAAGGCTGCCGCTTCGACCTGACGTTTTCGGAACACGCTGTCGAAGCCTTGTCAATGACCGTGGTCAATGTGACCGCGGTTCTCGAGCCGCATCCTCTCGTCGTCAATCACGACATGACGACAGAAAGAGGAGAGGGCAATGAGGACAATGGTCGCGGCTGCGCTGATGATGCTGGCCGGTTTCGCGCAGGCTTACGAGGCGGGGGATTTGCTGTTCCGCGGTGGCGTGGCCACGGTGGCGCCCGATGCCAGCAGCGCCGAGCTCGCACTCGACGGATCGGCGATCGCGGGCTCCAAAGCTGATGTCGACGACGGCACAGCCATTGGGCTGACTTTCGTGTACATATTCAGCGACAAGATTGGGCTTGAAGTCCTGGCCTCGACGCCCTTCTCGCACGACATCTCGGCGGATACAGGCGCGCTTGGGCTGGGCACGGTCTCCGCGGGTGAGACCAAGCATTTGCCGCCCACGGTGTCGCTGCAGTACTTCCGGCGGACCCTTCGGCTGCGTTTCAGCCCTACGTGGGTGCAGGCGTCAACTACACCCTGTTTTTCGACGAAGACGTCGACGGCCAGCTCGAAGGCGTGCTGGGATCCGGCGATCTCGACCTCGATGCCTCCTTCGGGCTCGCGTTGCAGGCGGGATTCGACTACGCACTCAACGACAAGTGGCTCCTGAACGTCGGCGTGTGGTGGGTCGACATCGACACCGACGCCACCTTCCCGTTTGGCAGCTCGCAGCTGACCACGGATGTAGAAATCGATCCGTTCGTCTACAGCATCTCGCTGGGCTACCGGTTCTGACGCAGCCTAAGGTAGGGACTGGCGGGCCACATCGGGGATGGTGTGGCTCGCCTTTTTTCTTAGGGAATGTCCCAGGCCTTGACCCAGGTGGCACCCTCGGCCTCGAAATTAAGCTCCTCGGTCAGGCGGCGCGCAAAGTCTTCGTTGTGGCCAACGCCGTAGAAAATACCCACGCGTTTGTGGCCTTTGGCGAGCTCACGTTGAAGGATTTCGACGGCGCGTTCGTTGCGGGCGCCGATGATCGATGAATTTTCGTCCTTACCAATGAGCTCACGCATCTGGTCCATCTTCATGAGCTCTTTCGCCACGGTGATTTTGCGCGTGCGGCTGTCTCCCGGAGCGATCAGATTGGCGAGCATGATAGTGCTCTGAATGCCCATGGGATCGCGGGCGCTTTGTTTGATGCCCGCGATGAATCCGCGCCACGCGAACAACAAGGGCGTTTCGCCGCGTTCTTCCATTGCAGCGCGCAGCTCCTTTCCAGAGAGGTCCGCATGTACGAGGTTCTCCGCAAAGTAGTCAATTTCGTCGAGCTGGTAGGCCAGGTCGAGACCGTCAGTCATCGCGAGTTGTGCGCCGGCCAACATGCCCGTGCGCGGCATCCCCGGCCGCACGCGCGTGCCCTCGGGCGCGACGAGCTCATAGAGTACGGCGTCGTAGTCCTTGAAGCGCTCATTGAGCTCGGCGTAGTAGGCCGCGTCGCCCACGTGGACAGCGCCGATGAGATCGACGGTGATGCCGTCTTGATCGGCCGGGCTGAAATGCGCGATGGCCACTTCGAGCCCCACAATGCGCTTGGTTTCGTCGCGCTCAAAGCGCAGAAATTCGTTGTCGGCACTCGCGGCGCCGGCGGCCAGCGCCACGAAGGCCAGGGCCAGGTGCGTCAGGATGCGGTTGCGGGTCATAGGGCCTCCGGGCTGGGTGTCCTTGAATTGGACCGCTCGAGAATCGTGTTGTTCATTGTGCGCGCGGCCCGACGGCGGCGCAAAAGACGTTGCCGCTGAGTTCTGGACAACGCGATTCGCCGAGTCCGATGTCCACGACCGACGACTATCACAAAGGTGCCGTTGGCGCCCAGGCCACGCAGTTTGAGGATGTTGGTGTTCGTGGCGATGCTTGCACCGTGCTGTCGCATGGCTTGCGAAAGCCAAAAAAAAACCCTGGGCGACTGTCGCCCAGGGTTCTTAATTTCGGACTACAGCTGTTTTAGCTTCTGCGGCGAGCAGCGCCGATACCGAAGATACCGAGTAGCGCCAGCAGCAGCGTGCCTGGAGCGGGTACTTTGGTGAAGTTCGAGACGTCCAGGAAGGAATCGGCGTCCGCAAAAAGACCAAAGAGATCAACGTTGACCACCAGAATTCCCAACGTGTAGATGCCTGTCGGGAGGAAGTCGTTCATTAGCGAGAACGTTCCTGCTTCGCCGGATACGTCGTCAAAGGCATTAGCGAGCGCGAACCCAAACGCACCACCAGGCCCTGAAATCGTGACTGCAGCAAAGTCTGCGTTCAGTGAGAACCCGGCTCCTTCATTCGTATTCCAGACCCAGTCGAAAGACAGGGTGTCGCCGCTACCAAACTCGATGTCCTGAAAGATGGCGGAACCACCCAGAACGTCACCGTCATCAAACGGATCGACAACGAACTCCTCCAAGAATTCGAGCGCGCCCGGGGGGATCTGCAGAGCGCCTTCGATTTCTGCATTGGTCGCTGACGTGCCGAAATCGGCACCGGTATCCAAGAAGAAACTACCGTCCCCGAAATCGGTGACTTCGCCAATCGTCGAAAAGCTGGCACTCGCGGTACCTGCGAGGCCCAAAGCCAGCGCAAACAAGATTTTTTTCACGGAACTCCCCTTCCTATGAGGTGATCGGCCTCTAAGCATGGCCGTTGTTTTGCTCGCATGTCATGCGAAAGTCGAATTCGCGTCGAAATCTCCAGCTCCGTGGGTCGCCACATGTGCTGCACCTCACGCTTTCCGATGATCGCTACGACCGGAGTCGCTTCAACGTTCGAATCCACCAGTCACTCTGCAATATACGGGCCAGACACCTTACTTCTTGAAAACTATAGAAATGGCGGCGCCCGGTGTTCGTAGTTGTAAAGTTTTTCGACAACTCAAAGTGTGAACCGCGTCACATTATAATTCGGGCCTAATCGGTCTTTTTGTTTTCCATAATGCAAGCCAGAGTGACTGGCTGTGCTGCGGAGAGGGCCCTGATTACGTGTTATGTCACAAGCTTATGTCAAGAAGATACTAAGTGTCAGAATTCTTTACGCTTTCATTCCAATCATTCCAGCGGACTGTCCGTACCCTCCAGGCGCCTGAGCCTCGTCTGAATCGCCTGAAGTTCCAACTCCAGTTTGGCGACCCGTTCTTGCAGTGTTGCCGGTTCCTCGTTGGCTGAGCTCGGCCTGGCCTCCGCCGCATGCGATCGTGGGGGTTCCGGTGCTGGACGAGTGTCGGGCGCGACAGTCGTGGGGACCGCGCCGCTAAATAGGTGTGCGTACTGCGCGTCACGGCGTCCCGGTACACGTGGCAGCCGCGTCACTACGGGACCCGCCGCGCGGCTTTGCAAGGACTCAAGCGTCGCAACCACCGCGTCGTTGTCATCGAAGCTGTGCAGTCGTCCTGATCGGCTGCGGAGCTCTCCCGGAGTTTGCGGCCCGCGAAGCAGCAACAGCGTGATGACGGCGAGCTCCGCCGGGTCAAACTGCAATTCGCTGTAGCGCGTATTGCAGAACCTCTGCGTGTACTTCTCGGTTCGCCCGCGAAAGTTTTCGTCAAACATGACGAGGTGTTTATCGCTCAGCCGTCGCAGGCAGGCCTGCACCTCGCCTGGTTGCAAGGCCATCACGGGGTCACGGCTTGTCTTTTGATTGCAAGCGCTCGTCAGCGAATTCAGCGTGAGTGGGTATTGGTCAGGGGTGACCACTGACTTTTCAATGAGACACCCAATGACGCGTGCCTCTGTGGCATCCAATTCAGGGATCAAAGGCAAGGGCGGCACTCCGAGCGCTAGGGTTCACCAATAATAACCGAAGGACAACGCATACTGTTCGGCGACATTGCGCTGCAGCGATAAACGGGCATCAACGCGCTGCGTGATCTGCCAACGAGCTCGAAGCGACAGCACATCCTGCCCCTGAAGCCCGCCATCAAGGTGTCGGCGGTGTTCGTAACGGGCGCGAAGCGACAGTCGGTCTGAAGGGCGCCAGTTGAGGTAGGTCGACGCCTGCGCAAACGCGTTTCCATTGTTGTTGCGATTGTCTTGAAGCGCGCCGCCGACGTAGGCACCCACGGTGGCCCGGCGCCCCAGCGCCCGAGAGCGCCCGATGTCGCCGTCGAAACGAGCCACGAGGCAGGTGTCGCAGGCAAGGTCCTGGCTCGTCAATCCCAGCGCCAAACGCCAGGACTTGCCGTTGTCGCCGGGCAAACCTGAGCGAGCGCCGTTCACGGATTCCACGCGAAACAGCTGTGCCTTTCGCAGCCGGGCGCTGCTGTTGCGGAGCTCGATCTCGACGTCGCCCATCGTGAGCTCGGAGTCAGGCACGTGGCTGACCGAAGCGTCCAACGCATCGTAGTAGGCGGCGCGCACTTGCAGCGTGGTGCTAACGCCTGTGCTCGAGTTGTTGGCGTAGCCAGCGGCGAGGTAGCCCGGCGGGCGGTCCGACGCAGGGTCGCGTGCAGGCTCCGGCACTGCGGCGCGCGCGCCCGTGGGTTGCGTGAAGCGATAGGCCAGCAGTTTTCGGTAGGCGTCGCGAAGCGGATCATCGGGGGCTGCGTTCCCGGGTATGCGGTACTGGTAGTAGTCGAGCAGGGCGTCGGTCGTCGCGGCGCGCGCAGCGGCCGGCAACGCCTCAATGGCGGCCGTATCGAGCCCGTCCGCCGCGCCGCGCACGACGGTCTGAGCGGCGCTGCGTGCGGCGTCGCTAAGCTGGTCGTAACTGGCGTAGAAGCGGGATTGTCGCGACGGGCGGTAGGTCACACGTCGTACGAGCGGTTCACCACGATAGGTTTGCGCGCTCGTTCTGCGCACCAGTGCCTGCGGGACCGTCCAGGGACGCTTCGGCGGAATGATCTCGATGCCTTCGATGACCTCGACGACTTCGGCCATGCGGTAAGCACAGTTGTGTCGGAAGAAGTAGTAGGTGAACTCTCGTCCGAGGACCTCCCAAGAGTGGGCGACGATCATAGTCACGTCTTCGGCCGGGAGGTTGAGTTCGTACTCCCAGAGATCACGCAACTCGACGTCACCGTACTGGTGGTCGTGAAAGTAATACTGGATGTGGCTGAAGCCTGCGCCGAACCCCCCGGCGGCCCCGCGCACGATGTATTCGAGCGGGCCTGTGCCGGGCGGGATGATGGCGCCATAGTTGACGGTGACATCGAGCAGGTCGGAGCGACGCGCGTCACCGGGAGCGTTGAATTTAAGCAGCGTGTGGCCGTAGTAGGAGGCCGGATTTCCGAGATAACCTGTCGCGAAGATGACGCTGATGGACTCAGGCACGTCCTCGAACATCCAGCTATCGAACTGGGGGCAGACACGCGGTGCAACGTCGGGCAGGGCGCCGATGCGATGCAGCCAGAGATAGCGTGCCGGGAAGCGACACTGTGCGTGCATGTTGGGGTCTTCTGTGTCGGGCGCACGCATGGCCTGCAGCGTCGCGTCGAGTTCTGCGGTGGGGTCAGTCTTGCCCTTTGCCGCTAGGAAAAACTCGGGCGTCTGCACCGTGCTCTCAAAGCCGCCGCCCTTGGCATCGTAGTGCCCGAGGCGCAGCCACATCGGATCTTGCGCAGTGACTTGCGCGTTGGCGATGGTCGTGGCGAGCCCGAGCACCGCGAATGCAAAGACGCGGGGAACTCGGACACAAGGGGTGCGCATGATCAGTAGCCCTGAACGAACCGGGGCGTTCGGCTTCACCGACGCGTCGAGCTTCTCGAAGTTCGTGAACCGACACCTCGGGGCGTCACCCTCGGCGATCCGATCGGGCGCCACCGAGGGCTGACGACGTCG
>JBCCBB010000015.1:0-42325 GCA_039814545.1 Pseudomonadota bacterium | reverse complement strand
CTGTCTTGCATCGCTATGATTCCGGTTTACGGCGCCGGGCGGCGCGCAATCCGACAGATTACCATCTGGGCCAGCTTCGGGCAGTCCCCGGCATGGCCAACGCTGCGACGCAGCATCTTGACTTGCCCGGATAGCTTCAGGAAAATTGCCGGCTCGCTCACGCGAGCAATTCCTCGGTAGCTCAGTTGGTAGAGCGGTCGACTGTTAATCGATTGGTCGCTGGTTCGAGTCCGGCCCGAGGAGCCAAACCTGACAAAGCCCGCCTTATGTGCGGGCTTTGTTTTTTTGGGGTGTGGGCCGGTGGCTTCAGTCGCCCCGACTGTCGAGATACGCGCGGAACCGGTCGCCAAGCTCCGGATGTTCGAGCGCTAACTCGACCGTGGCCTGCAGGTAGCCCAGCTTGCTGCCGCAATCGTAGCGGCGACCCTCGAACGGCATGGCGTAGACCGCTTGCTCCTTCAGCAGCGCTGCGATGCCGTCCGTCAGTTGAATCTCGCCCCCTGCCCCGCGTCCCGTTGTCTCCAGTTTCTCGAAGATTTCGGGCTCGAGCAGGTAACGCCCCACAACGGCAAGGTCAGAAGGTGCGTCGTCCGGATCGGGCTTCTCGACCATGTGCCGAATGCGGCCGCCCTCGCCGGCCCCGGGGTCGGCGTCGCCGATATCGACGATGCCGTAGCTACCCGTCTGCTCGCGCGGAACGCGCTGTGCGCCAAGAACGCTGCCGCCGTGTTCCTCACGAAAATCCGCCATTTGTTTGAGGCAGGGCTCTTGGCTGTGGATCAGGTCGTCCGCAAGGTGTACGAAGAAGGGCTCGTTACCAACGGCCGGCTGCGCACACAGGACGGCATGGCCGAGACCTAGCGGCTCACCCTGGCGAATAAAAATACAGGAGACACCCTCTGGCACGATGTCACGAACACTCTCCAGAAGCGCCGTCTTTCCCGAGGTCCCGAGCGCGCGCTCAAGCTCCGGATCCGTATCAAAGTGGTCTTCAATGGCGCGCTTTGAGGAGCCCGTTACAAAGACCAGGCGCATGGCACCGGCCGCAACGGCCTCCTCGACCGCATACTGGATCAGCGGTTTGTCGACCACAGGCAGCATTTCTTTGGGGCTCGCTTTCGTGGCCGGCAAAAACCGGGTGCCACGGCCCGCCACAGGAAAAACCGCCACCCTGACCCTGTCGCTCATTGCTGCCTCCAATGTGTCATTTTACGGCGCGTCACAGCGCCAGCCAGCGCGAACTATACCCTATCCAATGAGGGTGCCATGCTCACGCTGGCCAGGCTGTGACGGGCTGCTCAAGCCGCGCTAGCGCGCGTTGTCAGCGACGCCTTCGCTGTCCTCGAGCAGGATGTTGGCGCGATTGACCTCGATGGTCCGGGCGCCGATCCCCGTGACTTCGGCGAGCGCTTCTGCTGTCGTGAACGGACCATTGGCATTGCGGTACGCGACGATCGCCCGGGCCTTCGTGATACCCACGCCTTCGAGCTCGCTGGCAAGCGTCTCGGCATCGGCCGAATTGATGTTGACGGGGCCCGCGTGGGCCGAAATTGGCGCGGCGAGGACAAAGACGAGCGCGGCAACGCGAGCCGCGGCAGCTAGTGCCTTCATGGTGATCTCCTGGCTGTCGCCGGCGACGTGCCGGCAGGTGCCAGTGTCGGTCTTGATGCTGCTGCGTGCTGTGCGTGTATCGCGGTACGATGCCCACGATTGTGGCATCAGAGAGTCAGTAGTTCACACCGCCGTCACTCTCAATGAGCGTATCGAAACGCACCTTGTCGATCGGCCGGAATGACTCCCAGTTGCGGCAACCTGGGCACTGCCAGAGCAGCTGCCGGCTCGAGAAACCGCATCGCGTGCAACGGTAGCGTGGCGACGACGCGGCGAGCTGCCCCAGCGCCGTGCGCACCCGCTCCACAGCGGCCTGGCGCAGCTCGGGATCGTCGTGCGCGAACACCTGCTGGGTGTCGATGAACCCCGCGAGCACCGGATCGTCGCTGATCATAGTCTCGACGCAGTCATCGATGAACGGCGATCGGATGTCCGGCCAATGCAGTGCCGCCCGTGCAATCTCATCGCGTGCCGCATCGCGCTCCGCCGTGATCTCACGAAGGGCTGCGTCAAGCCCCTGGGCGTCGTCCTCGTAGAGACGCGCGAGCTTCGGCAGCAGCTCGATGAGATACGCGCCGTCCTGGGCCAACACGCGACCAAACAGCTTCCTCGCAAGGTCGCGGTCGTGCTCTTCGAGTGCAATTTCACCGCGCAGTATGGCGCCGCGGGTGAGACGCTGGCGTTTGGCCTGCGAGAGCCGCACGTTGTCGCGCGCCTCACCGATGTCTCCCCGATCGAGTGCTTGCTGCGCAATCTCGCAGTAGTAGTTGCTGAGCCGCGCCTTGATCTCGGGTTGTTTGACCGCCTCGAGTTGTCGCGCGGCCACGACGGCGCTGGCCCACTCTTGCTCCTGCTCATAGATGCTGCACAAGCGCTGCAGCGCCTCAATACGATAGGAGGAGTCCTCAGCAAGCTGCGCAAACAAATTTTCAGCGCGGTCGAGCAACCCCGCATGAAGGTAGTCGCGTGCCAGTGCAAATAACGCCTGATCGCGCTGCTCGCGCGACAGGCTGGGTCGGGCAATGATGTTCTGGTGAACGCGGATCGCGCGGTCCACTTCACCGCGGCGTCGAAACAGGCTGCCGAGTGCGAAATGGGTTTCTATGGTCTGGTCGTCAACACGAACGAGCCGTATGAAGTGCTCCAGCGCCTGATCGTTCTGGTCATTGAGGAGGAAATTGAGGCCTTTGAGGTACTCGGAGTTGAGTGGTGCCGCGATGCCATCGATGTCATCACGATCGCCACCAAAACGACCAAATAGGAACCCCGCTGCGGCCAACAGCAGGAACAGCCCTGCGAGCAGCAGGATCTGTTCGAGGGAATCAGTCGGCATTCTGCAGCGGCAGGCTGCGCAGGCTGGTGATCTCGGTTTCCGCCGTGCTCAACGCACGACGCAGCTTCCGTCGCTCGGAGGTCACGCGCAACAGGAACAGCGAGGCGATTGCAAGCCCAAGCATTACGCCGATGATCAGGGCACCAATGATCACAAACGACTGCGCCAGCTCATAGCGGGCAAACAGCAGGTCAAGCTGGATAATCTCGGTGTTAAGCGTAGCGAACACGGCCGCAAATACGACAGCGATAACGACAACTATTAGGGTCAGGACACGACGAATCACGGGGTCTGCCCCTGAAAAGCGTCAGGCGCGCGGCGCGCGCCGTCAGCTCTTGATCGGAATGTGGCGGCTCGCATTGACCCGTTCGCGCAGGTCCTTGCCCGGTTTGAAATGCGGTACGTGCTTGCCCGACAGCGCAACAGCAGCGCCCGTCTTCGGGTTGCGTCCCTGACGCGGCGGACGGAAGTGCAGCGAGAAGCTACCGAAACCACGAATCTCGATGCGATCACCGTGCGCGAGCGAATCGCTCATGAGCTCGAGGAGATGCTTGACCGCGAGTTCGACGTCCTTCGCAGGCAGGTGGCGCTGTTTGCGCGAAATCTGTTCGATCAGCTCGGACTTGGTCATCGTTACACGCCTCCCCTACGTTTGTCCGACGTGACCCGGCGGCCCTTGCCGCCGGGTCATGCCGAAATCAATCCGAGGAATCGGACATTTTTTCCTTCAGAAGATCGCCGAGGGTGGTACCAGAACTGCTGGTACGCGTCTCCGACTGGTAACTCTGAAGTGCCTCAGCTTCCTCGTGGAACTCCTTGGCCTTGATGGATAATGCTACGTTCCGGTTCTTGCGGTCAACGCCCGTAATGCGCGCCTCGACCTCTTCACCGGTGCGCAGCACCGTCCGCGCGTCCTCAACGCGCTCTCGCGACAGCTCTGAGGCACGCAGCGTACCCGTCAGACCCTCGCCCAACTCGACGGTGGCACCGCGGGCGTCGACCTCGAGGATCGTGCCTTTGACGATGCTGCCTTTGGGGTGCTCTGCGAGCCATGAGGACAACGGGTCCTTGTCCATCTGCTTGATGCCCAGCGAAATACGCTCGCGCTCCGCGTCGATGGCCAGCACGATGGCTTCCACTTCCTGGCCCTTCTGGTAGTTGCGAACGGCGTCTTCGCCTTCGTCGTCCCAGGACAGGTCCGAGAGGTGCACGAGGCCGTCGATGCCGCCGTCCAGACCGATGAAGATACCGAAATCGGTGATCGACTTGATCTGGCCCTTGACGCGGTCACCGCGGTTGCAGGTGGCGCTGAACTCAGCCCAGGGGTTGGATTTGCACTGCTTGATGCCCAGTGAGATGCGGCGGCGGTCTTCGTCGATGTCGAGCACCATGACCTCCACTTCTTCGCCCAGGTGGACCACCTTGTGCGGGTTAACGTTCTTGTTCGTCCAGTCCATTTCCGAGACGTGAACGAGGCCTTCGACGCCCTCTTCGATCTCGACGAAACAACCGTAGTCCGCGATGTTCGTGACCTTACCGAACAGACGCGTGGTCGGCGGGTAACGCCGCGCAATGTTCTGCCAGGGATCGGCGCCGAGCTGCTTGATGCCCAGCGAAACACGCTGGCGCTCGCGGTCGAACTTCAGGATCTTGACGTCGATTTCATCACCGACCGAGACCACTTCCGACGGGTGCTTGACGCGCTTCCACGCCATGTCCGTGATGTGCAGCAGGCCGTCGATGCCACCCAGGTCGACGAACGCACCGTAGTCGGTGAGGTTCTTGACGATACCCTTGATGACGTGGCCTTCCTGCAGGCTCTTCAGGAGCGCTTCGCGCTCTGCACTGTACTCTTCTTCAACCACCGCACGACGCGATACGACGACGTTGTTGCGGCTCTGATCAAGCTTGATGACCTTAAACTCGAGGACCTTGCCTTCGAGGTAGGACGGGTCGCGAACCGGGCGTACGTCGACCAGCGAGCCCGGCAGGAATGCGCGGACGTTGTCGATGTCGACGGTGAAGCCACCTTTGACGCGGCCGTTGATGACACCGTTGACGATCTCGCTGCCTTCGAAGGCCTTCTCGAGACGCGTCCAGGTACGGGCACGCTTGGCCTTTTCGCGCGACAGCCGCGTTTCGCCGAAGCCATCTTCGACGGCGTCGAGGGCAACCTCGACCACATCGCCGACGACGACTTCAACTTCGCCACTGTCGTTCTGGAACTGTTCGACGGGGATCACCGCCTCGGACTTGAGTCCGGCGTTGACGATGACGACGTCGCTATTGACCGCCATGACGGTCCCGTTGAGGATCGTACCCGGCGCAATTTTCTGGCTGGCCAGGCTCTCCTCGAAGAGTTGTGCAAAACTTTCAGACATGTTGTGAACCATCGCTGCCACAAAGGCAGCACCCATGTAGAGTTAAAAACGTCCGGCCAATGCGACGTGCAAAGGTTGCGGACACCTAAGCACGCCACCCAAGGGATGCCGTGCCACCAAAACCGGTAACTCAAGAAGCTTAAGCGCCGTTGACTTTCCGGGCCCAGATTGCGGGCCTGACAACGAAAAAACGCCGACACCGGCAGGCGTTAGTCCTACGTGGCGAGGGCACCGAGCCCAAGCCGCGCGTTCTTCAACGCCAGTACGGTGGCGACGACAGCGTCGACCGACATCGAGGTGGAATCGATGACCATGGCGTCGTCGGCAGGCCGTAAGGGCGCCGCCGCGCGCGACTGATCACGCTCATCCCGTTGCTCGATGTCCCGCAAAAGGGTCGCGATGGTAACAGTAATGCCCTTACCCATCAACTGCTTATGGCGGCGCTCGGCACGCTCGGCGGCGCTCGCTGTCAGGAACACCTTGACCGCCGCTTGCGGGAAGATTCGGGTGCCCATATCGCGGCCGTCGGCGACCAGCCCAGGGGCTTGTGCGAAGGCTCGCTGACGGTCGACGAGGGCGTCGCGAACCGGCCCAAGCGCCGCGATGATCGAGGCTCGTTCGCCACACGTTTCTGTGCGAATCTCCAGGCTGACATCGTCGCCTTCGAGCAAGACCCGCTCATCGCCGCTCTCATCGGTGCCGAATTCGACGTCCAACTCGGCCGCGACATGCGCCAGCTCGTCCACGGCATCGTCAGCGATACCGCGCCGCGCCGCGGCTAGCGCCGTCAGACGGTACAGCGCGCCCGAATCGAGCAAATGCCAGCCCAGTGTGTCCGCCAGAGCGCGGGAAACCGTGCCCTTACCCGACCCGCTCGGCCCATCGACAGTAATGATGGGTGCCGTCACGCCGCGGGGCCCACATTCAGGCCCGCCGCAGCGGCGAGCTCCAGGAAATTGGGGAATGAGGTGGCGATTTCACGCGCATCACCAATGGTCACCGGGGCCGTTGCGACGCTGGCGCCGACTGCGAAGGCCATCGCGATGCGATGGTCGCCATGGCTGTCGATGGCGCCACCACCGAGCTGCCCGCCTTCGATACGGACCCAGTCGTCGCCCTCTTCAACCCGGACACCCAGTGCTTGCAGGCCGGCCACCATGACGCCGATACGGTCACTTTCCTTATGCCGCAGCTCGGCGAGGCCCGAGAACTCGGAAATACCGTCTGCTGTCGCCGCGGCAACAAACAAGACAGGGAACTCGTCAATCGCCAGTGGAACCAGCGATTCCGAGATGCGAGCGCCTTTGAGCTTCCCACCACGAACCGTGAGGTCTGCCACGGGCTCACCGCCGACGGTCTGTGGGTTCGTCAGGCTGATATCCGCGCCCATCGCCTCGAGGATGTCGAGCACGCCGCGCCGCGTCGGGTTGGTGCCTATGGCTTCGAGCGTCAGCTCGCTGCCGGGCACGATGCTCGCGGCGACGAGGAAGAACGCGGCCGAAGACAGGTCAGCCGGTACCCGAATATCGACGGCATCGAGGCGCTCACAGGGTGCGATCTGCACGGTTCTCCCGTCGCGCGTCACTTCGGCGCCCATCGCCGACAACATACGCTCGGTATGGTCCCGCGACGGTGCGGGCTCGTGCAGCGTCGTCGGCGACGTGGCGTAAAGCCCCGCGATGAGCAACGCGCTCTTGAGCTGGGCGCTCGCGATGGGCATCTCGAAGTCGATGCCCTCAAGCGAGTCTGGCGGGTTAATCACGAGCGGCGCGTGACCATCGACACTGTCGATCCGAGCGCCCATGGCGCTCAACGGATTGATCACACGACGCATGGGACGCGTTGAGAGCGAGGCGTCGCCGATGAGTGTCGACGAGAATGACTGCGCGGCCATGAGTCCGCACAACAGGCGCATGCCGGTGCCCGAGTTGCCGAGATCAAGTTCGGAAGCAGGCGCCTCGAGGCCCCGAAGGCCGCGGCCAACGACAGACCAATCGCCCTCGGCTTCACGCGTGACGGCAACGCCCAACGCGCGCATAGCATCGGCTGTCGCCAGGCAGTCCTCGCCCTCGAGCAAGCCCCGGATGCGACTGGTACCCGTCGCGATCGCTGCGAACATCAGCGAGCGGTGCGAGACGGATTTGTCGCCGGGCACACGCAACCGGCCGTGCAGTGGGCGCGCAATCGGGCGCGATACGATGGTTTCGGGTGTCGCGGACATCGGAAATAACAGGGTCAGCGGTCAGAGTACGGCGCGCGGATAGGCGCCGATGACACGGAACAGCGTCGCCCGCGATTCGAGCGCCTCGATGGCGGCCTTCATGCCGGCATCTTCAGGATGTCCGTCCACATCGATAAAGAACACGTAATCCCAGACGCCACGTCGCGACGGCCGCGACTCGATGCGCGTCATATTGACCCCGTGATCAGCCAGCGGCAGCAGGAGTTGGTAAAGCGCACCCGAACCGTCGGCTTCGGCCGCGGAAATCAGTAGCGCTGTCTTATCGTCACCGCTGGAAGGCAACAGGGCCTTGCCCAGTACCAGGAATCGCGTGGTGTTGTCCGCGCGGTCCTCAATATTTTCAACGAGGATCTTGAGCCCGTAGACATCCGCCGCGGATTGACCGCCAACGGCCACAGTGCCGCGTTCGTCGCGCGCACGGCGCGCGCCCTCGGCGTTGCTGCTGACGCCGATAAGCTCGGCGCCGGGTAGGTATTCACGAAGCCAGCCGCGGCACTGGGCCAGCGACTGTTGGTGCGCACAAACCCGCTCGACGCTCTCAAGCGTGTCGTGCTCGCTGCCCATGAGGTGCTGTTCGATGCGCAGCTCGATCTCACCGCAAATTTTGAGCGGCGAGGTCATGAACATATCCAGCGTGTGGTTGACCGTGCCCTCCGTCGAGTTCTCGATGGGCACGACACCGAAGTCGGCGTTGCCCGACTCGACCTCCTGAAACACCTCATCAATCGTCGCGAACGGTAAATCGCGGATCGAATGACCGAAGTGCTTGAGCGCTGCCGACTGCGTGAACGTTCCCGCGGGACCCAGGTAGCCGATCTTGAGCGGTTCCTGCTGTGCCAGGCACGCCGACATGATTTCGCGGAACAACCGCACCATTTCCTCGTCGCGCAGCGGCCCGGCGTCGTTACGGGCAACCACACCTCGAAGCACTTCGGCCTCACGGTCGGCGCGGTAAAAGCTTGCGTTGTCTTCGGCACCGCGTTTGGCGATGCCGACGGCCTGCGCGAGCTTGGCGCGTGCGCTGATCAGACGTTGCAGCTCCGAGTCGATACGATCGATCTCGGTACGGACGTCGTTAAGGTTGTGCTTGGGTTCGTCGGTCACGGAACTGTCTACTGGCGGTTTGCGCCAGTGTGCGGGGCGCCTCGGCCCGAATCAACAGGGCTTACAGCCCAGGCACCCGCACGTCGAGGACCCCCTCCACGCCCGCGATCGCGGCGAGCGTCGCCTCGTCCGCGGCACCGTCGAGATCCACGATGGTGTAGGCAAGGTCGCCACGCGACTTGTTCAGCAGGTCCGCGATATTGAGACCCGCATCGGCGAGCAAGGTCGAGACCTGGCCCACCATGTTCGGCACGTTGCGGTTGGCGATGGTGATTCGGTAGGTGTCCGGTACCCGGGGCATCTTGGCGTCCGGGAAGTTCACTGAGTGGCGAATGTTGCCGTTCTCCAGAAAGTCCCGAACCGTATCGGCGACCATGACCGCACAGTTTTCTTCGGCCTCGGCTGTCGATGCACCGAGGTGCGGTAGCGCCACAATCCGATCGTGGCCGATTGTCGTGCGGTTCGGGAAATCCGTGATGTAGGCGCCCAGCGTGTCGTTGTCCAACGCAGCGACCACAGCCGCATCGTCGACGATGCCGCCACGCGCAAGATTGCACAGCACGGCGTGGTCGGGCAGCAATGCGAGGCGTTCGGCGTCGAGCAGACCGCGCGTGGCGTCGTTGAGCGGAACATGAACCGTCAGCATGTCGACCTGGCCCAGCAAGTGTTCAATGCTCGTGGCCTCCTCGACGCCGGCAGACAGCTGCCAGGCGCGGCGCACGGTCATGTGTGGGTCGTAGCCCATGACGTCCATGCCCAGAGCCAGTGCCGCATTGCAGACCTCGACGCCGATTGCGCCCAGGCCGATGACACCCAGGCGGCGCCCCGGAAGCTCGCGCCCGGCATAGCGTTTCTTGCCCGCCTCAACGGCCTTGCTAATTTCTGCGTCGGTGCCTTCCAGGCCGTCGACGTACGTCAGCGCTGACTTGATGTTGCGAGAGGCCACAAACAGACTCGCGAGCACGAGCTCTTTGACGGCGTTCGCGTTGGCGCCGGGTGCATTGAACACAGGAACACCCCGTTCGCTCATCGACTCAATCGGGATGTTGTTGGTGCCCGCGCCTGCTCTACCGATGGCGCGAACAGTCTCCGAGATGTCCATCTCGTGCATGTTGGCTGAGCGGACCAGAACCGCGTCTGGGTGGCCTATTTCAGAGGCAACCTCGTAGCTGTCGCGCGGCAGCCGGCGCAGCCCCTTGACTGAAATGTTGTTCAGGGTCTGGATCTTGTACATGGGGGTATACCGTCAACCGTGGCGTTGTTCGAAATCGTGCATGAAGGCGACAAGCGCATCGACACCTTCTTGCGGCATGGCGTTGTAGATGCTGGCCCGCATGCCACCCACCGAACGGTGGCCCTTGAGCGTTGCCAGGCCCGCGCCCGCAGCTTCCTCCAGGAACGTGGCGTCGAGACTGGCATCGGCCAGCGTAAAGGGCACATTCATACGGGACCGGGCACGCGGCGCGACCGGGCACTGGTAGAAATCGGAGCCGTCGACGGCGCCGTAAAGCGTTTCGGCCTTGCGCTGATTGCGCTGGGCCATGACGTCGAGGCCGCCCTGTTCGATGAGCCACTCGAACACCAGCCCGGCCATGTACCAACCGTAGGTTGGCGGCGTGTTGCTCATCGAGCCGGCATCCGCGTGGGCCTTGTAGCTCAGCATCGTCGGCACATCGTCGCGCTTCGCATCGAGCAGGTCGCGACGCATGACCACAATGGTCAGACCCGCGGGACCGATGTTCTTCTGGGCACCGGCATAGATGAGACCGAAACGCCTGACATCGACGGGCCGGGACAGAATAGTAGATGAGTAATCAGCCACAAGCGGACCGGTCGCCACGTCGTCGGGGACGTCGTGGAACTCCACCCCGCCAATCGTCTCGTTGGGCGTGTAGTGCAGGAAAGCGGCGTTGTCACTGACCTGCCAGCCGCTCCGGTCCGGGATGTCGGTGTAGTTTGAGCCCGCAGCATCTGCCGCGACGTTGACCTTGGCGTAACGTGCCGCTTCTTTGACCGCCTTCTTGCCCCAGCTGCCAGTCACCACGTAGTCGACGGTGTCGCCGGGTGCCGCGAGATTCAGCACGGACATCGCAAATTGCAGCGTCGCGCCACCCTGCAGGAACATCACAGCGTAGTCGTCAGAAATGTTGAGCAGCGAGCGCAGATCGGATTCCGCCTTTTCCGCGATCGACACGAAGGCCTTGCCGCGGTGGCTCATCTCCATGACCGACATGCCAGAGCCCTGCCAGTCGAGCAGCTCCGCCTGCGCTTTCGCGAGCACAGCTTCGGGCAGCGCCGCAGGACCGGCGCTGAAGTTGTAGATGCGACCCATCAGTCGTCTTCCTCGATAGCCTCAATGCGCGCCAGCCCACTCAGGCTGTCGCCGTCGTCCAGGCGGATAAGCCGGACACCTTGAGTATTGCGCCCCAACGATGACACTTCTGCAACAGGCGTGCGCACAAGCGTGCCGGCGTGGCTGATGAGCATGATCTCGTCTTCGTCTCGCACCTGAAGGGCGCCGATGCAGCGGCCGTTGCGTTCACTCGTCTGGATCGCGATGAGCCCCTGACCGCCACGGCCCTGGGTGTTGAACTCGTCGACCTCGGTGCGTTTGCCGTAACCGTGTTCGGTGGCAATCAGGACGGCGCCTTCCCGGACGACCATCATGGCTATGACGTTCTGATCGTCGGCGACACGAATGCCCCGCACGCCTGCGGCACCGCGGCCCATTTCACGGACATCGCTGCCCTGGAAGCGGATCGCCTTGCCCGAATCGGCAAACAGCATGATCTGTTCCTCGTCACCCACGATTTCCACGTCAACGAGTTCGTCGCCGTCGCGAATGTCGATGGCGATGATGCCGCTCGCGCGTGGACGCGAGTACGCTTCGAGTGCCGTCTTCTTGACCTGTCCGCGGCGCGTCGCAAAGAACACGTAGCGATCAGCCGGAAAGTCTCGGGTCGGCACGACGGCGTTAATGCGCTCGTCGGGCTCCAGGGGCAGCAGGTTCACGATCGGCTTGCCGCGTGAACCTCGGCCGGCCTGCGGCAGCTGATAGACCTTGAGCCAGTACACCTTGCCGTGGCTCGAGAAACACAACAGCGTGTCGTGGGTATTGGCGACGAACAGCGTGTCGATGAAGTCCTCTTCCTTCATGCGCGTCGCGGCCCGCCCGCGCCCACCACGACGCTGGGCCTGGTAGGTGTCGAGTGTCTGCGCCTTGGCATAGCCCGCGTGCGACAGCGTGACAACCACGTCTTCCTCGGGAATCAGGTCCTCGATGCTGAGATCAGAATGATCAGCAACGATGTCCGTCCGACGCGAATCCGCGTACTGCTCGCGCACGTCGGCAAGCTCCTCGCGGATGACTTCCAACAGTCGATCCGGGTCGGCAAGGATATGTGAGAGCTCTTTAATTTTACCCAGTATCTCTTCGTATTCCTTGACAATTTTGTCTTGCTCAAGACCTGTCAAACGATGCAAACGAAGATCAAGAATGGCCTGGGCCTGCGTTTCCGACAGACGGTAGCGTGCGCCGTCACCGGCACCGCGCAATCCAAAGGACTCATCAAGCGCATCAGGACGCGTGTCGATACTGCCCGCGCGATTGAGCATGTCCGTGACCTGCCCCGGCGCCCAGTCGCGCGCCGTGAGTCGCACGCGCGCCTCTGCAGGCGACGGCGAACCCTTGATGAGCTCGATCACCTCATCGATGTTCGCAAGCGCGACGGTTTGGCCTTCGAGCACGTGGGCCCTGTCCCGCGCCTTGCCCAGATCAAAGATCGTGCGGCGGGTAACCACTTCGCGGCGGTGCGACACAAACGCATCGAGCACCTCGTGCAGCGTCATGAGCCTGGGTTGGCCGTTCGAGAGCGCGACCATGTTGATGCCAAAGACGCTCTGCAGCGGCGTCTGCTTGAACAGGTTGTTGAGCACCACGTCGCTGACTTCGCCGCGCTTAAGCTCGATCACGACCCGCATGCCGTCCTTATCGGACTCGTCACGCAGTCCCGAAATGCCGTCGAGCTTCTTCTCGCGAACGAGCTCGGCGATTTTCTCGATCAGGCGCGCCTTGTTAACCTGATAAGGCAGCTCCGTGATGATGATGGCCTCACGGGATTTACCGTCCATCTCTTCAACGTGCGTACGCCCGCGAATGTAGATGCGGCCGCGGCCGGTCTTGTAGGCAGAATAGATGCCCGCAGAGCCGTTGATGATGCCCGCCGTCGGGAAATCGGGGCCCGGGAGGTGCTCCATGAGGCCGGGTACGTCGATGTCCGGGTCGTCAATGAGCGCGAGCACAGCGTCAATCACCTCGCCCAGGTTGTGCGGCGGGATGTTCGTGGCCATACCGACCGCAATGCCGGCGCTGCCGTTGACGAGCAGATTTGGCACGCGGGTTGGCAGCACGGAGGGCTCGGACTCGGAACCGTCGTAGTTTTCGACGAAGTCCACGGTCTGCTTGTCGATGTCGGCCAGTAGCTCACGCGTAATTTTGGCCATACGCACTTCGGTGTAACGCATGGCAGCCGCGGCGTCGCCGTCCACAGAGCCAAAGTTGCCCTGACCGTCGATCAGCATGTAGCGCATCGAGAACGGCTGCGCCATGCGCACGATCGTGTCGTAAACGGCCGAATCGCCGTGCGGGTGGTACTTGCCGATCACATCGCCGACGACGCGGGCAGACTTCTTGTAGGGCTTGTTGAACTCATTGCCCAGCTCGCGCATCGCGTAAAGCACGCGACGGTGTACCGGCTTGAGACCATCGCGAACGTCGGGCAGCGCGCGCCCGACAATGACGCTCATGGCGTAGTCGAGATACGACTGACGCATCTCGTCTTCGATGGTGACTGAGAGCAGTTCCTGGGCGATATCGGACATAGAAATTCAGGTCGCCTGTCCGGCCGTGCGTAAGGCCTGAGCCCAGCCACGACGGGGGTGCGCGGCCCGCCTGAAACGGGTCACGAAGAGGCGTTATCAATCAGTGGTTAAATACGTAGCTTTTTCAGGCGCTTATATTGTTTTCGGAGAACGCGTCTAGGCCGTGGTGCCGGCCGCTTTCAAACCCCTCCAAACACCTGAAATTCTAGCACAAAACCGACCGTCTTCGGGGCGTGGGAATCGGCCTCAACCCGGTATACTCGCGCCATGCAAACTTGTGACCTCATACTGGCCGCGCGCTGGGTCGCGCCGGTTGACGGAGAGCAGCGGCTTATCGAAAACGGCGCCGTCGCCATAGATGGCGGCCGCATCGCCGCCGTGGGCACGGAGGCGTCGATTTCGGCCCAGTGGGACGCACGCAAACGTGTCGATCGACCCAACGCCCTGCTGACGCCCGGCTTCATCAACGCGCACACGCACGCCGCCATGGCGCTGTTCCGCGGCGTTGCAGACGACCTGCCGCTCGACACCTGGTTGAACCAGCACATTTGGCCGCTGGAAGCCCAGCATGTGACGTCCGATTTCGTGCGCGACGGCACGCGGCTGGCCATGGCCGAAATGTTGCGCGGTGGTATCACCTGCTTCAACGACATGTATTTCTTCCCCGACGTGGTCGCGGAAGCTGTCTTCGAAGCGCGCATGCGGGCATCGATCGGGCTCATCGTCATCGACTTCCCAACGGTCTGGGCCAACGACCCCGATGGCTACTTCAAGAAAGCGGTTGCGGTTTACGACAGCCACGCACGGTACCCGCTCGTGAGCTTTCAGTTTGCACCCCACTCGCCCTATGCAGTTAGTGAGGAGACGTTGGCGCGCGTCCGTGTGCAGGCGGACCAACTCGACATCGGCGTCCACACCCACCTGCATGAGACGGCGGCCGAGGTGGCCAACCACGTGGCCGACCGCGACGAGCGCCCGTTCTCGCAGCTTGACCGCCAGGGCTTCGTCAACCAGACGCTGTTGGCCGCGCACATGGTTCACATCGACGAAGACGAGATCGCGCGCGCAGGCGCCTCTGGTATGAGCGTAGTGCACTGCCCAGAGTCAAACCTCAAGCTCGCAAGCGGCATGGCACCGGTTACGGCGCTCGTTGAAGCCGGCGTCAACGTGGCACTTGGCACGGACGGTGCCGCCAGCAACAACGATCTGAGCCTGATCGGCGAGATGCGCACTGCGGCGTTGTTGGCAAAGGCCCAGTCTGGCAATGCGCGCAGCTTGCCGGCCGAGAGTGTGCTCGAGATGGCCACAATCAACGGTGCCCGGGCGCTCGGCATCGACGCCGATACGGGGTCGCTTGAGCCTGGCAAGTGGGCTGACATCACGTGCATCGCGCTCGATCGACCGCATACCACGCCCTGCCCGGATCCCTTGTCCACACTCGTGTACGCGGCTGGCAACGGTGACGTCTCCGACGTCTGGGTGGCCGGGCGAGCGGTGCTTGAACAACGTAAACTACTGACGATAGATGAGGACGCGGTCCTGGCGCGCGCCCGCGACTGGGCGGCGCGTTTCGGAACCCAGAACACGGCATGAGTGATACCAATCAGGCCCAACGTGCGGACAACGTTGACGCGGCCGAAATCGCCCGCTTTGATGCTGCCGCATCACGCTGGTGGGACCCCGACGGCGAATTCGGTGCCCTGCACCGCATCAATCCGCTGCGCGCGGATTACGTCGCCGACCGTGTGACGCTCAGCGATGCCACGCTCATTGATATCGGCTGTGGCGGCGGCCTCTTCGCGGAAGCTATGGCAGCACGCGGCGCCCAGGTCACCGCGATCGACATGTCACGCACAGCCATTGAAGTCGCGAAGCTGCACCTGCACGAAAGCGGGCACGATATCGAGTACCGCGAGTCGACGGCTGAGGCGATCGCTGGCGATCAGGCAGGTCAGTTTGATGTTGTGACCTGCCTCGAGATGCTTGAACACGTCCCCTCACCCGCCTCCGTAGTTGAGGCTGCGGCGCGCCTCGTGCGGCCGGGCGGTGACGTGGTGTTCTCAACCATCAACCGCACGGCGAAGGCCTTCGCGCTCGCCATCGTCGGTGCCGAGTACGTGCTGAATTGGGTACCCCGTGGCACGCATGAGTTCTCGAAATTCATCAAGCCGAGCGAGCTCGACGGCGCGGCACGGCGCGCTGGACTCGAACTCGTGTCGCTGGCTGGGCTCGAGTACGACCCGTTATCGGACCGGTTCCGGCTGGGCACAAGCGTCGATGTGAATTACTTCGCCCATTACCGCCGGCCGGCCAGCGATTCGTGACGCAGACGCGCCCCGCAGTCCTGTTCGACCTCGACGGCACGCTCGTCGATACCGCCGAGGACCTGGCCGCGGCGTTGTGGTCAGCCTGTGACCGCTTTGGCCGGGAACGACCGCCGCTGGCCGCTGCGCGAACCGCGATCGGTGACGGCGGCCCTGGGCTCGTGCGCCTGGCGTTCGGCGACACCGCACCGGAACACGCCGATGCGCTGGCACATCTGCTCGACTACTACGCCAACAACATTGCCGAGCATTCCCGGGTCTACGCGCCGCTCGATCAACTGCTCGAAACGCTCGATGCGCGTGAGGTGCCCTGGGGCGTGGTGACCAACAAGCGTGTCGGTCTGGCCCGGTCACTGCTCGGCGGCATCGGTGTCGTACCTACGCGCGACTGCATCATTGGCGGCGATTCACTCGAGGTTGCGAAACCGCATCCGGCGCCGTTGCTCCACGCGGCGGCAATCCTCGATGTGGAAGCCCACCAATGCCTGTACATCGGCGACCACAGCCGCGACATCGATGCCGGCAAAGCGGCCGGGATGCGGTGCATCGCCGCCGGTTACGGTTACATCAGCGCCGAAGAAGACCCGGGCCAGTGGGGTGCCGAGGCCATCGCCCCGACACCGGTCGAACTCGCCAAGCACATTGAGCAGTTTCTGACGCAGCACTCAGGCGCCGCCGTATGACGTTTCCCGAGTTGCTGGAGCAGACGGCCATCTGGCCCTGGCTGGGTGTGGCCGCACTGTTGGGGCTGCTCGTCGGGGCGCTTATTGCGGTGCTTATCGCCCGCAGCCGAAGCGAACGCCAGGCGTTGGAGATCGCGCGGCTCGAGCAACAGATTCGCGACGACACCGCACTGCAGCGCGAGCGTGAGCAACTCATGGAGCTCATGTCGACGCGCCTCACAGGCGAGTTCGGGCAGCTGGCACAAAAAACCATGCGTGCCAACAGCGAGACCTTTCTGCAGCTGGCGGAAGAGCACCTGGGCTCACGACAGAAAGAAGCAGACAGTGCACTTGCAGCGCGTGAGCAAGCTGTAGCGTCGCTCGTCAAACCAATCTCCGAAGCTTTGCGTGACAGCCGTCGCCAAATCGAAGAACTCGAGAAAGCGCGCAGCCAGGCTTACGGCGGCATCACAGAGCAATTGGCGAACATGCAGGCGACAACGGCGTCCCTGCAGAACGAGACGCGCAACCTGATCACGGCACTACGCCGCCCCGAGGTGCGTGGCCAGTGGGGCGAAATCACGCTGAGGCGGCTCGTCGAAATGGCAGGCATGGTCGAGCACTGTGACTTCGTCGAGCAGGCCACGGTCCGTGGCGAGGATGGCAGTGCGCTGCGCCCCGACCTGATCGTTCGCATGCCCGACGAACGCGAACTCGTGGTCGACGTGAAGACACCACTGGATGCCTACCTGAGCGCCATCGAAGCGACCGACGAACAAGAACGTAAGCGCTTCCTCAAGCAACACGCACGCAAGGTCGCCGAGCGCATCGCCGAACTGTCCAAAAAGTCTTACTGGGCCCAGTTCACCAAGAGCCCGGAGTTTGTGATCCTGTTTATTCCGGGTGATCAGTTCTTAACCGCCGCGCTGAACGAGCAACCCACACTGATCGACGATGCGCTGCGCCAGAACATTATCCTGGCCACACCCACAAGCTTCGTTGCGCTGCTCAAAGCCGTCGCCTACGGCTGGCGCCAGCTCTCGCTCGCCGAAAACGCCGAGCACATTCGCAAGCTGGCCGTCGACCTGCACGACCGCCTCGCCGTCTACGCCGAACACATGGCGCGTGTGGGCAACCAGCTCGACGGCAGTGTGCGGGCCTATAACAAGGCCGTTGGCTCGTTAGAGCGCAACGTGCTGCCCGGCGCACGCAAGTTCACGGAGCTTGGCGTGCAGCCCCGCAAACAGCTCGACGAACTCACAAGCGTTGAGTCTTCGACGCGCGACCTGCAAGCGCTCATGCCTGGCGATGCTGACGCGGACTCTGGCGAGGACAGCGCATGAACCTGGGCGGCTTTGCCATGACCGATGCCGGCGATTGCCTGCGCCTCGCCGTGGCCTTTGTCGACGAACCCTACGGCCAGCGCCTGGAGGCGACTTACCTGTTGCGCGAAGCCGTGGTGGGGGCTGCGACCACGAGTAGCGAGGCCGCCGTCTGCGCCACCCAGCTGCAGTGGTGGCGTGATGAGCTCGACCGGCTAGTCGCGGGTGAACCCAAGCATCCGGTCGCGCAGCAGTTTGCCGAACGCATCGACATCGACGCAGACACCATGCAGCTTGCGAATGAGTGGATCGTCGAAACCGAGCGCCTGCTGTTCGGACCGGCACCTGAGGACACGGACAGCCACCGCATTGCCGGCTATCGCCGCTACGGCGCGAGCCTCATGCTGGCACTGTCCACCGAGCAGCGCGCCACCTGCGCCCCTGTCGTTCGGGACGTTGCCGTTGCGCTCTACGCACTCGACGAGCACCGCAACGAGCCCGTATTCGACTACGAGACGGCAATGACGCTGCACGACACCATTAACGCGAGCGCCGCGCAGCTTACTGATGTCGGCGTTGCCGTCCTTGCGGCCACGTCGGCGAATGCCCTCCGACGCCGCTATGACGGGCTCAAGCCCGGCGCCGTGCGGCAGTTACGCTTCGCCTGGCGCAGCGCACGCAAGACCAGAAAGAACGGAGCCTCCTGATGTCACTGGACCCAGCAACGCCGCGCGAATTTGAAGCACCTGATGATGCACTGGCGGATCGCGTCGTCCTGATCACTGGCGCCAGTGACGGCATCGGGCGCGCCTTGGCCATTGAGTGCGCGCAGAAGGGTGCGCTCGTGATCGCGCAGGGTCGCCGGCGCAAGAAGTTGCAAGCCCTTGCCGACGACATCGAGGCTGCAGGCGGCATCGAACCCATTCTTGTGCCCATGGATTTCCTCAAGGCCGAGGGTGGTGTCTACCTGTCGCTGGCCGAGCAGATCGAGAAGGATTTCGGCCGACTCGATGGCCTGGTGCACTGCGCGGGCATGCTCGGCGAGATGACAGAGATCGAGGACTATGACGCAGCCGTTTGGCAGCAGGTCATGCACGTCAACGTCACATCAGGCTTCGCACTGACGAAGGTGTTGCTGCCGCTCCTTAAGCAGTCCAAAGGCGCGGTTGTGTTCACGAGCAGCAGCGTCGGCCGAAAAGGTCGTGCCTTCTGGGGGGCCTACAGCGTTTCAAAGTTTGCCGTCGAAGGCCTAGCGCAAACGCTTGCCGACGAGCTCAGCCAAGCGGATGTCAGTGTGAATGTCGTCAATCCGGGCGCAACCCACACCAACATGCGTGCGCAGGCTTACCCGGCCGAAGACAAGAACGCGATCGCGACGCCCGAAGCGGTGCTGGGGCCCTTCTTGTACTTCTTGTGCGAAGCGGACCGCGGCATCACAGGCCACAGCGTCAACGCGCAGTGAGCTAACGGCGCGGACGGCGGCGCGGGCCGCGCGGCGTGGCTTCCGGGGGCGGCTCGAGGCCCACCGATTTGTACAGACCGACGATCTCGCGTCGCTGCAAGTCAGCGTAGCGACCAGGCTTGAGCCTGGGCGGCAACTTCAGGTTGCCGTAACCGATCCGGATCAGGCGGCTGACCTTGAAACCCGCCGCTTCCCAAAGCCGGCGCACCTCGCGGTTTCTGCCTTCTCGCAGCGTGACGTCGTACCAGCGGTTGGCACCACCGCCGCCCGTCTCTACCAACGTCTCGAAGGCAGCGCGTCCGTCTTCGAGCTCCAGGCCGTCGAGCATGGACTGCAGCGCTTCGGCGTTAGGTTGGCCCAGTACGCGCACGGCATAGCGGCGTTCGATCTCGTAGGATGGGTGCATGAGCCGATTGGCCAGGGCGCCGTCTGTTGTCATCACGAGCAAGCCCGACGTGGCGATATCGAGACGACCGACCGAGATCCAGCGCCGCGGGCCCGGCTTTGGCAGGTTGTCAAAAACCAGCGCCCTGCCCTCAGGGTCGTTGCGACTGCTCACTTCGCCCTGTGGCTTGTGATAGAGCAGATGCTTGTGACGGGCCTGCTGCGCACCACGAATGCTGATCGGATTGCCGGATAACACCAGCGTTTCATCGCCAACGAGCGTGGCCCCGAGTTCCGCCACCTTGCCGTTTATCGTGAGTTGCCCGTCGGCGATTAGCCGTTCGATCTCACGACGCGAACCGTAGCCGGCTGCGGCGAGCACTTTCTGGGCGCGGTCAGCCATGCTCCTGCCGCGCGACGGGCGCTACTTCCGCGTCTTCCTCGTCGCCGGTGGTTTGGGCAGGCGGTTCAGCTGCTTCAGCCTCAGTTGACGATTCCGCTTCTTCGTCTCCGGCCCCAGCCGCATCTGTTGCGTCGTCATCGCTCGCCTCTGCGGGTGCGTTGGACTGGCCAGTACCATCTTCGACCGTCGGCAGGTCAAGCTGGATACGCAGGCTTTCGATGTCCGTGAGCTCAGCCAGCGACGGCAGGTCGTCCAGCGACTTCAGGTTGAAGTAGTCGAGGAACGCCTTCGTGGTGCCGAACATCGCCGGCTTGCCGGGCACGTCGCGGTGACCGACGATCCGGATCCACTCGCGTTCCATCATGTTGCGGATGATGTTGCTGCTGACCGCGACGCCCCGGACGTCTTCAATCTCGCCACGCGTGATCGGCTGACGGTAAGCAATGAGCGCCAGTGTCTCGAAAAATGCGCGCGAGTATCGCGGCGGCCGTTCTTCAAACAACGTGACCAACTCGCGGCCCATTTCTGTGCGCACCTGAATCCGGAACCCGGAGGCCACTTCCAGCAGCTCGATGCCTCTGCCCTCGTAGTCTTCGATCAACGCTTTGAGTGCTTCGCGCACCTCACTCTTAGGCGTTTCGCCGGCGCCCGGGCGCGCACTCGCCGCGCGTTGCAGCTGGTCGATCGACAGGGGCTCGGGTGACGCAAGCAGCGCCGCCTCAATAAAGTGTTTTGTCTCGAATGCGTTGGCGTTTGCCATCAGTCTTCTACTTCTAGCTCGATACTGGCGAGCGTTTCATCGGCGTTCGCGACACTGCGGGCGGCGCGAACGTGGATAGGCGCAAAGGCCTGGCTTTGGACCACCTCAATCAACTGCTCCTTGAGCAGTTCGAGGATGGCGATAAAGGTGACTGTGACACCGAGACGACCCTCGTTCGGGTCGAACAGCTCAGAGAAGTCGCGGAACTGGTCACCCGCCGTGCTCGAGAGAATGTCACTCATGCGTTGCCGCACCGACAGTGCTTCGCGTTGAACGTGCAAGTTGGAGAACATCTCCGCCCGCGCCATGACTTCCTTGAACGAGATAAGCAGCTCTTGCAGTGTCACGTCGGGCAGCTTGGTGACCTTGCGCTTGATCTCGACCTCCGCGTGCGCAGTGAGCGTGTCGCGCTCGGCGCGGGGTAGCTCGTCGAGATCTTCGGCCGCTTTCTTGAAGCGTTCGTACTCTTGTAGACGACGCACAAGTTCCGCGCGCGGATCGCCCTCGTCTTCTTCGTCCGACACCGGCCGCGGCAACAGCATGCGCGACTTGATCTCGGCGAGCATCGCAGCCATAAGCAGGTACTCGCCAGCCAACTCGAGCTGCATGTCGTGCATAAGCTCGATGTACTGCACGTACTGTTCAGTGATGTCCGCAATCGGGATATCGAGGATGTCGAGGTTCTGTCGCCGGATCAGGTAGAGCAGCAGATCGAGCGGGCCCTCGAAGGCCTCCAGAAACACCTTGAGCGCCTGCGGCGGGATGTAAAGATCCTGCGGCAGCTCCGTTACAGGCTCGCCTTCCACAATAGCGAACGGCATCTCTTGCTGGGCCGCGGGGCCTTGCAGCAGGTCGCCTTCGCTTTGCGATTCTGTGGTGTTCGGCTCGGTGGTCACGGTACGGACGGGTTCCAGAGGATAGCCCGCTATTCTAGCGCATCAGGCGCCCGGCACGATGGCAGAAGCGTCGCCTTTGCCCTCTCTCAACAGCTTGACATCGTCCCCTGTCAGGTCCAGCACCGTTGAGGGCTCGATCCCGCCTGCACCGCCATCGATAACCGCCTCAACCTGCCCCTTCAGGCGTTCCGCCATATCCACAGGATCCGTCAGCGGCAGGCTTTCGCCCGGCATCAGCAGCGTCGAACTCATAATCGGCTCGCTCAGGTACTCGAGCATGGCAAGCGGAATCGGGTGGTCCGGAATCCGGATGCCGATGGTGCGCCGCTTCGGATTCTGGAGCCGTTTGGGCACCTCGCCCGTCGCTCGAAGAATGAATGTGAACGGACCTGGCGTGAACGAACGCAGCAGACGATAGGCCCAGTTGTCCACGCGGGCGTACGTCGAAATCTCAGACAGATCGCGGCACACGAGCGTGAAGTTGTGGTCCTTGTCCGTACGCCGAATGCGTCGGATTCGATCCATAGCTCGCTTGTCACCGATATGGCAGCCCAGAGCATAGCTGCAGTCGGTCGGGTATGCGATGAGCCCACCCGAGCGGATCAGGCTGACCACACGCGCTATCTGTCGCGCCTGCGGGTTGACCGGGTGGATGTCGATGAGCTCAGCCATGGCGGGATTGTACTGGTTTCACCTGCTGCCGATGGCAGAGTTCGGGCGTGTCTTACCGGCAAATCCCGCGGGTTTCGGATAGTATCCCCGGGCTCAAGTTCAGACCGAGTCCTGCACGATGCAGATGCTCATAGATTTTCTGCCGCTGCTGCTTGCACTGGTGGCCTACAAGCTCAAAGGAATCTACGCCGCGACCATCGTACTGATGGTGGCGCTGCCGTTGATTCCGCTTGGGCAGAAGCTGCTGGGCAAGAAGGTCTCCCAAGTGCACCTATGGTCCGCAGCGCTGGTACTCGTGTTCGGCTCTGCCACCCTGCTGCTTCGCGACCCCCGCTTCATTATGTGGAAGCCGACCGTGCTCTATGTGGCGCTTGCTGTGGCACTGACCGTGTTCGACCGCTACTCGGACCGCGGTTTGCTCGAGCGGGCGATGGGCGGGACTATTGCGATGAACAAGTCAGACTGGCGCAAGCTGGGTGGCTTTTGGGTCGGCTTTTTCCTGTTTCTCGGCGCGCTTAATATCTGGGTTGCCTACAGCTACTCGGAGTCCACCTGGTTCAGTTTCAAGGTTTGGGGGCTGACCGGACTGACGATCGTGTTCATCGTCGCGCAGGCGCTCTGGATCGCGCCACGCGCCGAAGACGCGGAGCCCGCTGCCGAGACGGAGGAAGACTGATATGCCCTGGTACGCGCTGATCGCACAGGACCGCGAGAACAGCTTACCGCTGCGAAAAGAGGCACGGCCCGTACATCTTGACCGCATCAAGGCGTTGGCTGCCGACGGACGTGTATTGCTCGCTGGCCCCCACCCGGCTGTTGATTCAACCGACCCGGGACCGGCGGGTTTTTCAGGCTCGCTGATTGTTGCCGAGTTCGAGGACCTGGAGACGGCAACGCAGTGGTTCGCCGCAGACCCTTATGTGACCGAGGGCGTTTTCGAGCGCTTTGAGGTCAAGCCGTTCCTGCCTGTGTTGCCCTGACATGAAACGAATAGAGCGAATCGAGCAGGCGCTGCGTGACGCCTTTGACCCTGTCGAGCTCAGGGTCAAGGACCAGTCGCACCTGCACGCGGGCCACGCGGGCGCGCGTGACGGACTTGGGCACTTTGACGTGTTTGTCGTGTCCGATGCATTCAAGGACGTCGCACGTGTGCGGCGCCACCAAATGGTCTATGCCGCCATGGGCGATATGATGCAGACCGATATTCACGCGCTGGCCATCCGGGCCCGCGCCGTCGACGAATAACCCAAAATATCCCATAACAGGAGGCTCCATGAGCACCACCCGTAACCTTGTGTTGGCCGGCGTGTCCGCACTGCTCTTCTTCCCCGCGCACGCGCAAACGATTGCGACCATCGATGGTTCCGAGATCACAGAGTCGCAGCTGAAGGCCTACGCGCTGGGTCGCACGGGCGCTGAGGCAACTGCCGAGAACCGCGAGCAGCTGATCTCGCAGATCGGCGATCTCGTCTTGCTTTCCAATATCGCGCAGCGCAGTGATCTCGGCAAAGACCCGTTGGTGGGCGCCGAACTGGAGCTGCAACGTCGTTCGGTCCTCGCGCAGGCACTGATCCAGGATTTCGTGAAGCGCAATCCTGTTACCGACGCAGATGCACTCGAGGAGTACAACCGGCAGATCGACGAATTCCCGGCACCCGAACAGTTCAAGGCCAGCCACATTTTGCTCGAGACGGAAGACGAAGCGAACGCCGTGATTGTCGAGCTCAACGGCGGCGCTGACTTCGCTGAACTGGCGAAGCAAAAGTCGACGGGGCCGTCGGGTCCGCAAGGTGGCGATCTGGGCTGGTTTGAAGCCGGTGCGATGGTCGCGCCTTTCAGTGAGGCGGTCAGCAGACTGGAGAACGGCAAGTATTCGACGGCACCTGTTCAAACGCAGTTCGGCTGGCACGTCATCCTTCGCCAGGAAAGCCGTAAGGCGGAGCCGCCGGCATTTGAGGAACTCAAAGACCGCCTGAAACAAAGCATGGAACAACAGCAGTTCCAGGAATACTTCGAAAGTCTGAAGGCAGAGGCGACACTCGATATTAAGTAAAGAAAAAGGCGGTGATGGACCGTCGAAATGTGACGACCATCACCGCCTAAGTGCCTCGCATTGGCTAACTTTTGCAGGGTAGCCGCTTCGATCGCTCTGGCGGCTGCGCCCTTACCTCACATCTCCTAAACGATGAGGCGAGATTCGGCCGACTCTTTTGAGTCGGCCTTTTTTTATCCTGCTGCATCAATTCGTGCCGAGTGTGGCACTCCGTGGAATTCGATGTACTAGCCGTTGGTGGGGAGCTTGCGGCTGCTCCGTCACGCTTACATTGAGATCTCAAACAATGGTTCTCAAATCTACGTAGAGTCCCGATCGGCCTGCGCGACGTCACTCTTGCGCTACGCCGCAACCGCGCGCGCGATATCTACTCTGTAGGTTCGATACGCGTCCGCGCCGCGTAGCGTCAACCGAAAGACATTCACGTCGTCGGTCCGCTCTACTAAGCCGTCGTCTACCAAGTCGTCGACGATCGCCGGCATTGCCTGGATCGGCAATCCACGATCTGCGAAATGAAGAATGAACTTTTCGTGAAGGCAAAAATTCGCTCGCCCGAACTCAATCGTGTCAATCGACATTCTCGTTCTCCCAGAACAAAACAGGGAGGGTCAGCATCGGTATGTCCGACAACACCGCCCTCCCCCTTAGTCTTCTTAACGTGACTCCGTCGCAAGCACGATGCCACCAGGATTTGGCTGAATTCCGACATACCCGGCACTTGCGCCCGAGAAAGAGGATCCGGTGGAGAGCAACGCATTAAAGTCCACGGTCGCTGCGCCGATTTTGGCCGTGCCGTACCGCATATCGAACGACGCATTCGTCGCTGCTATGAAGACACTCGACGCACCCGGCACGTATTGCGCAGAGTCGCGCAACACAGTCGACGCTTGGATTTGTCCGGGAAGTCCATGGAAGCCAAGTACCGCAACATAGTCGCCTTCCCTAAGGGCTCCTACCGTATTCAGGCTGCCAAACACTCGCTGCCCAAGCAGTGTGAACGATGAGCTCTTGGTGTCGATGCTGGTAACCGACCCAGACAGTAGGTAGCTCGAACAAGGACTGCCACCAATGTGAATTGCCTCGACCCCACCACTGTGGATCGCACTAACCGTTGCAGCGTCGATGCCGCCGCTATGGATGGCCTGGACGCCTCCGCTATGGATGGCTTCAACGCCGCCACTATGGATCGCTTCAACGCCACCGCTGTGGATCGCACTAACCGTTGCAGCGTCGATGCCGCCGCTATCGATGGCCTGGACGCCTCCGCTATGGATGGCCTGGGCGCCTCCGCTATGGATGGCTTCAACGCCACCGCTGTGAATCGCTTCGACGCCACCGCTGTGAATCGCCTCGACACCACCACTATGGATCGCCTCTACGCCGCCGCTGTGGATCGCTTCGACACCACCACTGTGGATTGCTTGCGCATACGCTTCCTTGCTACTGCCTACGTACTTTGCCGTTGGAGAAGGCTCAATCGTCAGGAGCGCTCGGCCACCATGAACAATTGAGATCCGCTCGGCTATCTTGCCACTGGCACAGGAAGTAGCGGCGCTGATACCTCCACTGTGTATCGCTCGGACGCCGCCACTGTGGATGGCCTGAATACCACCACTGTGGATCGCCCTAATGCCGCCACTGTGAATCGCCTCGACACCACCGCTATGGATCGCCTCTACGCCGCTGCTGTGAATCGATTCGACCCCACCGCTATGGATAGCTTCGACCCCACCGCTGTGGATTGCGTCGACGCCACCGCTATGGATCGCTTCAACGCCACCGCCGTGGATCGCTTCAACGCCACCGCTGTGGATTGCCTTAACACCGCCGCTGTGAATAGCGGCAAAAGCTGCTGGAAAGACGGCACACACTGCGACAGCACACGCTATCGCGCCTTTCTTCACGTACTTAATTTTCACTAGATCGCTCCTAGTTTTTCCTTACCGCTACTACTCCGCTCTCCTGGCAGGGGCAACGACATCACGACAGTCCTTGTCGCGTTGGTTCATCCATGATTAGTGAGGCCGCGGTCGTTCCGCCGCGTTACCCTGGCTCGAGGTGATCCCCGATGAGGCTCTTCGCTTCTTGTTATTGGCTTTCTATTCTTCGATCCCTACATCGAGCAAAAGCTCTCGCAAGGAGCGAGTTTGTTCTGGCTCGAAATTCGTGTAGTGGATCATCGCAACGCCGGTCTCAAATGCGTCTTCGCAATCCTCGGGTTTCTTTCTGATCGCCGAGGTGAGCCAGTTGTCGATTTCGACCAACATGCCCTGCCCCCTCGACTTCAGATAACCATCGAACTCCTTAATCTCCTCTCTCGATAAGGGCTGATTTGAAACCACCACCCTTTCGAAAATGCCTTCTGCCATAGATTTCTTTTGAACGTTGGCAGTAATTGTTGTGAGCAAGTGGAAGGTCACCTCCCCCATACGCTCGATCATTTTTGGAGACAGGCTCTCTGCAACAGCGTCTCGGCGAATCGCTCGGAGCAAGTGCTCGCCTGTCTCTACAACAGCGCCAATACGGATGAGCTCCTCGAGCATCTGCGTAGCGCTTTGGTCACCGGAGTAGGTCTTGACGAGTTTCACGAATGAAGGCGCGTCGTCTTCGGCGTCATAGGGCACTTCCAACGGTACTCCGTAGGGCCCGACAAACTCGGGATCGTTGTGCCAGCCGTGAAGTACACGGCTCGGCCGTGAGAAGGTCCTCGGATGATCATCCTCGGCCATTGCCCTTGAGATGACGGCGGCAACTTCCTTTCTCGTTAGCCCCGTGACGATCGCTACTCTCGATCGATTAAATGTTCCTTTCCGTAGCTGTTCCTCAACCGCAACACTTACGTATGCGTCCTTCGCTGCCTCAGCAAACTCGCGATGCGAAATGCCCTGGTCCACTAAGAGCTTCGCCACGGGCTTGAGCATTAGTCTCAATGCCCGGCCTAGGTTCTCTTTTATTGTTTCTCGTGAACTCATTTGTGGTAGCTGCAGCGACTTAATTATGCAAAAAAGTTTGCTGGAATTGGTAACTTTTGGCCAGGTTTCTGAGTATGTTAAGAGCTTATGTCAAACCAAAGGCCAAATTTTCGGGTATTTGTGTGGGGGAACCTACTTACAGGGGTTGTCGCCAGACCCGACGGATTGCGCTATTTGCTCTTCCGCGGTGGAAGAGATGGCATCCTGCGGTTACCTATTCCCAAGGGATTTCTGGCCGCGTCGACTGCCAATTGGCGGCTGCAGATCTAAATGCCTTGGAACTTCCACGGTGAAAACCGTGCTGAGATGGGGTCAGCCGGAGGGTGGAGAGCGGCATGATCTCATTGAAAATCAGGATCCCGCAGGTCAACCAACATGATCATTGCCTAGGGGATCAGTCCGTGCTGACCGATCAGCGATGCGGTTCCGGCGTCTCCGTTCTACGTCAGACTGGCGGCTAATGCACCCATCATTCGTCACCGGACGCGACGGCCCAGCCTGGTCTCGAACGACCGATCGGAGGAGAGAGCCGCTGCAACGAACAATGCATGCTATCCGCGGCGCAGCTCTTGCCCGGCCTCGAGTCAATACCAGCGCAAAACCGCTGCGATAGAAGCTGGGTCGCCACTTTAGGGTCCATCTTTTTATTCATGTTGATCCCACATAGAGCGGGGACCGCCGCTTTGCCGCTTATGGACGCGCTGGCTCCTTGCCTGGCCAGCACCATTCTTGGTAAAAAACTCCCGACTTAATAGTATGACGCCCTATCTGTGAGAGAGTCTTTATATACGGCGATCGTCCCGAAATTCTCTTAGCCACGGTAGATAGCGAACCCACTAATGGATCTTGTTTCTCACAACGATGCCAGAGCTTTTTTAACCGTTGCACAATCGTTCCTCGAATCGACAGACGGTGTCACTAATCACCACGTCATCCAGATCGCACACGCTGTAGGAAACCAGTCGCCGTTCTTCGCTCCGCCCTATCTGTTTTGGACGGTGGAAGACCCTGACAGCGGAGAGGTCACCGGCGCCGCCGTTTGTGCCAACCCAGACGGACTTGTTCTCACGAGAGCATTCCCTGAAGCATGCCTTGAGCCGCTGCTCGATTCCGCTGCAGCTAACGACGTGCAACCTAAGCGACTGGTCTGCGATGAACAAAGCGCAATCAAAGCGGCAGATGTCTATAGAAGTGTTTTTGGAGCGCACATCGGCCGCGCCGGCGGCTGGGTTGTTGCAAGCACATCGTCCATTTCGGAAGCAAGCCGTGACAGTACAGAGACGGTTCGACGCGGTGCCGAAGATGACCAGAGCCTGGTTGTCGAATGGGCTAGCCACTACGAGCGTGAAAGCCCCTCTTTCATCGACATTCCTACTTTCATGCGGATGAAATTGGCGTCGGGCGAGCTGTATGTATTGGAAGACGATAAAGTCCGCTCGATGGCGACCGTTTCTGGGGTAACAGGTACCGGCGCACGTATCTCATCCGTCTTCACACCCGAGCCGTATCGCCGGAATGGGTTCGCAGGCCACCTTGTACGAACGATCGCAAATGACCTCCTGATGAACGGCAGGCAGTTTGTAATGCTCACCTACGAAAAAGGCAGTCCTGCTGCCAAGGTTTACGAAGCAATAGGGTTCCAGGCGGTTTGCTACCGCGAGTGCCTTACGATCAGGGACCAAGGAATCACCCTGGCGCAAGGCCAATTAGCATGAGAGAGATGTAATGGCGATTGAATCAGCTGGCCAGCACGGGCGAAAAAGTAAGAGACATCGGTTGGCAGGCCATAAACAAGCGCCAACTCAGCGACTTGCCGGATCGGCGCTCGATAAAGAGTCGAGTCTCTTGACGCGATCTCTGCTCAGTATCTTTCGCCCGATTGCCCGCGGCGCAATAGACTCAAGCGTCGACGTCCGACATCTCATTGAAATTCTGAAGGTCGCCTACATTGACGTCGCTACCGACGAGTATGGAATACGTGGTCGCCCCACGACCACATCTAGGATCGCCATAATGAGCGGCCTGACTCGTAAAGAAATTGGCGCGACGAAGACATCGATTGAAGCCGGCGAAGCGCTTAGTACCGTCAGCCGCACTGTGTGTCAGCGGGTCCTGGACTCTTGGTGGAGTGAAGACGACTTCCTAAATAGCGCTGGCAATCCTATCGACCTTCCCTACGAAGACGGAAGCCCTACTTTTGTGGACCTGTGCCATATCGTTGGTGGCGACTTTCCGGCTGGAGCTGCAAGAACTGAGTTGCTGCGCGCTGGATCCATCGAATTATTGGATAGAAAAGGCCTCCGACCACTGCGAAGAATTCACGCGACCGATAAGCACTACGCAGATTTCTCTGCCGCGCTCTCAGATTTCATTGCAGCGGCTATGATCCGTGAGAAGCTTGACGATGACGTTGAGGAACTAGCTGCGGGCGCCGCAATCGTCCGAGCAATTCGCGACAAGTAGCCTTTGAGCCCCACCTCAGTGCGGAGTTTCAGAAGGCTCGAGGAGCGGCGACTCGATGAGCGCACATGAGTCTCAGCCCCGCGCTTCGGCCACCAAAGACCTTGTTATGCGTGCTCACTCTGGCCTTCGCCTCGCTCGTAGCCGGTGGTTCTGCTTCATTTGACAGTACACCCAGTAGATCCGCCTACGTTTCCAGCCTCGTACCTGGCGCCTAAATGAGGCAACCGTGGTGGGAACGGGCAGATGGAAACTGCACGTGCGCATGGCGGCGGGGCCGCCACGCTTCATTGGACGCAAGAGGATTTCTCGGTTTGGGAATAGGACATGCAATCCTGCCCCAGACAGGCTAGTTGCTTACTATCGAAAGGCGGTCAAAATGCCAGTATTAGGAGTCTTCGAAATAGAAGACCGCAACCCTGATCAATGTTGAAGCATCAGGGCAAGTATTCTCTGAGTAAGGCTCCATGGCATCGTCGAGCGACTCGCAAAACTCCATGGATTGCTTAGACACAATTTCCTTCACTTGCGCTACATCTTCTCGAGCAACTCTAGCTGCCTCGACAATCCGACTCGGCCAAAGCGAGAATTTTTTCGATCCCTGGACTTTTCTCTCGAAGAAGTTGTACTTCGAGTTTGCCATTGCGCCATAGATCGTTCTACCGAGAGCCCACTCAAACTGCGCGCTCGGATCTAGTACTCGAAACTCTCGTCTTAGCGGCTTGAGGGTGCCGTCTTCGCCTATGGATACTGCTCCAGCCCTCTTAAGCTCAGTTCTCAAGGCGCCCGCCGGAATATCGCCTGCATATTTCCTGGTGAGACGATAGAAGGAAGGTGCATCTTCAGAGAAATTCAGCGTCATCGGATTTCCCTCATCATCGAGGAATTCTCTATCCGTATGCCAGAATTGCAAAACGCGGCCGGCCGGCAGTTGTTTCACCTCTGCCGGTGACTCACTTCCAGCAGACTCATCTCTAAGACGTTTGACCTCCTTCCGAGTGAGCCCCGTCATGACCGCGACGCGAGATATGTTCGTATCTCTGCCGCGTATGCCGTAGTTCTTGGAAGCTACGTCCACGTACGCTCGCTTGGCGACCTCCGAAAACTCGCGATGGCCGATTCCGGACTCAATCAGGAGGTGTACAAGTGGCCGGAGGACGCGAAACAGCAGGTCTAGGAGTTTTTCTTGGGCTCGATCGCTCATGCGCGCCGATACTAGAAATCAACGCTCGTAGAGGTCAATGGAATCAGGGGGTTGGGAATTAGTGCCCATTTTCTGGGATTTTTGGCGCACCCAATCTTGGAGGTTGCACTCGTGTCCAAAAACGCCCAAATGTCTATAAATCAGGGATTTTTGCAGCGTGCGAATCTGCTAAGAATTGACCAAAGACGGCGGAATCATGGCGATGAAGGCATCCTCGTCGAGAACCTCGATTTCGAGGTTTTGCGCTTTCGTTAGCTTGGATCCGGCCTTTTCGCCGGCGATCAGGAAGTCCGTTTTCTTCGAGACTGAGCCTGTAACTTTGCCGCCCAGGCGTTTCACGATGGCGCCCGCATGGTCTCGCGTCATCTGTGACAACGCCCCGGTAAGCACCACCGTTTTTCCCGAAAACGGGGAATCGGCCGTTGCGGCCGGATCGGGTGCTTCAATGTCGGGCCAGGTGACGCCGGCATCGATAAGGTCCTGAACCACAGCCTGCATCTCTTTGTTAGCGAAGAACTCGGCAACCCTGCCCGCCACCACGGGCCCGACATCTTCCACGGCCTCGAGTGCCTCCGTACCTGCGGCTGCTAGCGCGTCAATGGTCCCGAAATGCTCAGCCAGCTGTTCGGCTGTGCGTTCGCCGACATCGCGAATCCCTAGTGCAAACAAGAATCGGGGTAACGTCGTCTGCTTGCTGGCCTCAATAGCTGCGACGACATTGGCGGCTGACTTTTCGCCCATACGCTCAAAGCCCTGGAGCTCCTCGACTTCCAGATCAAAAAAAGCAGCCGGTCGCGTCACGCGCTCCTGCGCCAGTTGCTCGATAAGCTTGGCGCCAAGACCTTCGATGTCCATGGCTTTGCGGGACGCGAAGTGCTTCAGCGCCTCTGATCGCTGGGCGAAGCAAATCATGGGGCTGGCTGTGCACCGGGCTACCGCTTCTTCCTCAGGCTTCGAAACCGGCGTGCCACACACCGGACAAACCTTTGGTAGCTCTGGTGCGACCGTTCCCTCTGGCCGCCGTTCAAGAACAACCTGAACGACTTCCGGGATCACATCCCCGGCGCGACGCACTACAACCGTGTCTCCGGCGCGCACGTCTTTGCGCCGCAGCTCGTCGATGTTGTGCAACGTCGCATTGCTGACCGTGACGCCACCGACGAAGACCGGCTCCAGCCGCGCGACGGGTGTCAGCGCACCTGTACGACCCACCTGCCAGTCGATACCGGCGACCGTGGTGAGCTCTTCCTGTGCCGGAAACTTCCTGGCGATGGCCCAGCGCGGCGCCCGCGAGACGCTGCCAAGCTCTGTCTGGGCGCGGAACGCGTTGACCTTGAACACGCAGCCGTCGATGTCGTAGTCGAGCCCGGCGCGCTTCTCCACCATGTCTGTGTAGAAATCGAGGCAACCCTGGCTGCCAACGACTCGGCGCGTCTCGGGATTCACGGGGAGGCCCCACGCCGCGAGCTGCCGCAGGGTGTCGTACTGGTTGTCCGGGATAGACCCGCCCTCAACCACGCCGGTGCCGTAGCAAAACCAGTCGAGCGGCCGACGCGCCGTGAGCTTGGGGTCAAGCTGACGCAGGCTTCCTGCAGCCGCGTTACGTGGATTCACGAAAGTCTTTTCACCCTGCGACTCCGCGCGCTTGTTAAACGCCTCGAAGCGACCGCGCGGCATGTAGACCTCACCCCGCACTTCAAGTGTTTTTGGAATACCTGATCCCGAAAGTCGCAGCGGCGCCGTATGAATAGTGCGAACGTTGTGAGTAATGTCCTCGCCAGTCGTGCCGTCACCGCGCGTCGCGGCGCGCACGAGCACGCCGTCTTCATAAAGCAGGGACATCGCTGCACCGTCCATCTTGGGCTCGGCGCAAAACTCGAGGTCGCCGATGCCCGACTCGAGCTCTAGCCGAGCGGCAACGCGGTCAAAAAAGCTCGCCATTTCCTCATCGGAGAACGCGTTGTCCAGCGACTGCATTGCCTGGCGGTGTGTGACGCTCGCAAAACCGGAGATGGGTGTGGCGCCGACGCGCTGCGTGGGGGAATCTGGCGTTTGCAGCTGCGGAAACGCAGCTTCCAGCGCCTGCAGCTCCCGCAGCAGCCGGTCGTACTCCGCATCGGGCACGACCGGTGCGTCTTCGACGTAGTAAGCGCGATTGTGTTGTTCGATCTCGGCCGCGAGCGCGGCAGCCTTCTTTCGCGTCGCTGAGTCGGGTGTCGCGGCCATTACAACTTCAGGTGCTTGAGCTCGTACTGAATCAGGTCTTCCCGCATGAAACGTTCGCGCTGAATACTGAGCGTGCTGCCGTCGCCGTCCAGTAGTTCACCTTGAAGCGTGATCGCAACGGCCCTTGCCATTTCCACCATCTTGTCAAAGGCATCTACGCCGCGGCCAGGTCCGGGCCGCAACATGAAGAAGGACAGTCCCGCGAAGCGGCGCTCCTTGAGGTCGGCAAGATCAAAAGTGCCCGGCTCGGTCAGGTTGGCCACCGAAAACAAAGCTTCATCTTCGTCGTCCGACATCCTATGGAAGATGCCAAACTTGCCGTGCTGCAAGCCCACACCTCGCAGCGTCAGCACCACCTCTTCGGCTGCGAAATCGGCGCTGCCCTTGCCGATGATGCGAAGCGAGATGACCTTCTGCGGGACATCGGCCTGTGCGGCATTCTCTTTTCGCTCGGGCGTGGCGTCGGGAAGGGGGTCCGCCGGCGCATTGGCAGGGTCTGTCGGACCCAACTCTGGCGTCGGTATGCCGAGCGGCAATTCAGAGGCATCCACGACGGGCTCAATGGGCTCGGCCGTGTCGTCGAATGCAGGCTCGATGCGGTCCGCGACGTCCGTATTGTGGATGTCGGCCGCGTGCTTGCGACGCGCATTCCAGTAAATGCCGGCAACGATGACCGCGCCGATAACCAACAATGCGATACGCAGGCCGTCCATGCCCGTTGCCGTCAGGCGGCAGCCATCCGAACCGCCTCATCGATGTCTACGGCCACAAGCCGCGACACGCCGGGCTCGTTCATCGTGACACCCATGAGCTGATCGGCCATCTCCATCGTGCCCTTGTTGTGGCTGATGAAGACAAACTGCACCGTGCGCGACATGTCTCGCACGATCTCACAGAAGCGGTTCACGTTGGCATCATCGAGCGGCGCGTCGACCTCATCCAGCATGCAGAACGGCGCGGGGTTGAGCTTAAAGATAGCGAACACCAGCGCCACGGCCGTGAGCGCTTTCTCGCCACCTGACAACAGATGAATGGTGCTGTTGCGCTTGCCCGGCGGACGCGCCATCACCGTCACACCGGCTGCCAGCAGGTCGTCGCCGGTAAGATCGAGGTACGCCTTGCCGCCACCGAAGAGTTTGGGGAACAGGTTCTGGAAGCCCTCGTTCACCTGGTCGTAGGTTTCCTTAAACCGATTTCGCGTCTCGCGGTCGATTTTGCGGATGGCGTTTTCGAGCGTCGTTAGCGCGGCGTTGAGATCGCTAAGCTGCGCGTCGAGGTATTCCTTGCGCTCAGATTGCTCTTTGAACTCTTCAATCGCGGCGAGGTTGATCGGGCCCAGGCGTTCGATCTTACGCTGCACCTGTTCGAGCGAAATGCTCCATGCGTCGATGGCAGCCTCTTCAGGCATTTCTTGCTTGAGTGCAGCAAGCTCGAAGCCTGTGCGACCAAATTGCTCCATGAGCCCTTCGCGCCGGACCTTCGTTTCCTGCCCCGCCATGCGCGCTTCGCTCAGCGAATCGCGTGCCTCTGCCACCTCGGCTTCACGATCAATGCGCTGCTGGTCGTACTGACGCAGCTGCATCTCGGTGTTCTCGACATGGGTGCGCGCATCGGACAGCGAAGCCTCCGCCGTCACGCGTGCCGCAAGTTGCTCCTCGAGCGTCTCGCGCATGCCGGCGACGGGTGCCTCAGCCTTCGAGATCTCCTCACGCAGCGCCGCGCGACGACGTTCGTACTGTTCGCGCTGTTGCTGCATGCGCGCGAGCCCCTGCTCTGCCGATTCTCGTGAGGAGCGTCGAGACTCATAACGGATGGCCTTGTCGCGTGCCGCCTGCCGGTCTTCCTCAGCCTGGCTGCGCGCGCGGGCCAGCGCGGCTCGTAGTGTCTCGCGCTGAGACTCAAGCGCCTCGCGATCCGTGGCGACATTGGCAATTGTCGTTTGGTTTTCCTCGAGCAAGCGCCGGCTATCAGCGATGAGCTGCTCGGCGCCCTCCGCTTCGTTGCGGGTTTCGCGTAGCGCATCGGCGCTCGTCTTAAGGCGTTGCTCGCCCTCGCTCAAACGAATGGCCGCGCTTTCGACCGCGGCCGCGGCCGTTGCAGCGTCGCGGTTGGCCTGCGCGGCGGCCGTACGGAGGTTGCTGCGTTGTGTTTCCAGCTCAGCACCTTCGGTGCGTGCGGCGTCCAGGGCTGTTTCCGTGTCGTTGACGGCCGCCTTTTGACCGCGGATATCCTGCTGCAGCGTTCGAAGCTCTTGTTCGCGACCCAGAACCCCGGCACGCGTGCTGTCGCCGCGGCTGACGCGAACCCAATCGCGACCCACCCAAACGCCGTCACGTGTGATGACAGACTCGTCAGGGGCCAAGCGCTCGCGCAGCGCGAGCGCCTCGCCAAGATCATTGGCGGCAACGACGCGTTCGAGCAATTGACCGGCAGCCGCCGGTGCCTGTTCGACGTGGTTGAGCAGTCGATTCTGGCCCGCCGCACTGCCGGCGCCCGCACGCGACATGATCGACAAACTGCCGTCACCGATTTCGGCGATGGCACGCGCGGCACGCTCCAGGTCGTCGACCACCACAGCCTGGAGCTCGTCGCCGAGCACGGTTTCGACGGCGCGTTCCCAGCCATCGGCCACGCGCAGGCGTTGCGCGAGCTTGGGCGCGTCCTGCAGACCCTGACGCCCGATCCAGGAATTGACTTCGCCGCTGCCGTCGTCGAGCGCCGCCTTCTGCAGCGCCTCAAGCGAAGCCTGTCGACCCAGCATTTGTTGAAGTGCGGCACGGGCAGTATCCCGTTCATCGCCAAGCGCATTGACGCGCTCGCGTGTGCGCGCGAGCGCAGCGTCCACCTCCGCCAGCGCTTGCTCAGCGTTCTCGGCGCCCGCGGCCGCCGAGAGAGACTCGCTGCGCGCGGTCTCATGAGCCGCCTTGAGGTCTTCAAGCGGCACGGCATCATGCTGCGCCTGAAGGCTCTCTTGCCGCTGAGTCAGCCTGCCCAGGCGTTCCTGCAATTGTTCGATACGGGTGTTCTCAACCTGCACGAGTCGCTCAGCCTCACCGGCCTTGTGGTTAAACGCTTCCCAGCGCTCCTGCCAATCGGCCATCGCCGATTCGGCCTTTTGCAGCGATTCGCTCGAGGCCTGCTCACGCCGACGGGCGGCTTCGAGGTCAGGCGCGAGTTCGTCGAGCGTGAGCTGAAGCTGCTCCAGTACCGACACGTCCTTGTCGATGTGCTCGACGATGTCGGCAAGGCCGGATTCCGCACGATCGAGGTCTTCGCGTTGGCGCTCCTGCAGTTCGCGATTGTGTTCAATACTCTGTTCGAGCCGCGCGATCTCGGCGCCGATACGATAGTAATTGCTCTGTACCGCATTGAATGCGTCGGTGGTCTCGGTCAGGCGCTCGCGGGCCTCTTCGATGCTGGCCTCGACCTTACGCTGCTCGGCGATGCTCGCCTGCAGGGTGTTTTCGCGCTCGGCCAGCTGGCGCTGATTCTGTTCGTCGGCTGAATCGAGATCGGCCAGTCGCAGCACAAGCAGCTCTGCACCCAGGCGGCGTTCTGTCGCCTTGTGTTTCTTGTAGCGCTCAGCCGCCTTGGCCTGTCGGTCGAGGCGACGTAGCTGCGCTTCGACTTCCTCAAGCAGGTCGGTCAGTCGCTCGAGGTTTTCGCGCGTGTGCCGGATTCGGTTTTCGGTCTCCCGGCGGCGCTCCTTGTACTTGGAAATGCCCGCTGCTTCCTCGATGAACACACGCATGTCTTCGGGGCGCGCCTCAATGAGACGCGAAATCATGCCCTGCTCGATGATCGAGTAGCTTCGGGGGCCCAGACCCGTGCCCAGGAAGATCTGGGTGATGTCCTTGCGGCGACACTTGGCGCCATTCAGGTAGTACGTTGAGATGGCGTCGCGGGAGACCACGCGCTTGATAGAGATCTCGTTATAGCCCGCGTACTGGCCACCGACAGTGCCGTCCGTGTTGTCAAACAGCAGTTCGATGGATGCCGTGCCCACAGGCTTGCGCGCACTTGAGCCGTTGAAGATGACGTCCGTAATGTGGTCGCCGCGCAGCCGGCTGGCAGAGCTTTCACCCATGACCCACCGTACGGCGTCGATGACATTCGACTTGCCGCAGCCGTTGGGGCCCACGACACCCACCAGGTTGCCCCGGAATTCGATGGTGGTGGGGTCTACAAAGGACTTGAAGCCCGCAAGCTTAATTTTGCTCAAACGCATGTTTTGACTGGGCTCGATCTGTCTGTCGTGGCGCTTCAGAAGCCGGCTAGTGTAAGCTAATTCGTTTCCCAAAACAGGCTTGACGCCGCACCGGTTTCCGGCACACGGTGACCAGGATTCATGAGCAAAATCATCGAAAAAACACCCCGCCCCGGGCCCTCCCGGGAGCTTGAGACCTTCCCCAACCCGCACCCGGGCCGCGATGTCGTCATCCGGATCCATACGCCGGAGTTCACTTGCCTCTGCCCCAAGACAGACCAGCCGGACTTCGCGACGATCTACATCGATTACATCCCCGAGGATCGCTGCGTTGAGCTCAAGTCGCTCAAGATCTATTTCTGGAGTTATCGCGAGGAAGGCGCCTTTCACGAAAAGGTGACTGGCCAGATCCTTGACGACCTTGTGGCCGCACTCGAGCCGCGCTACATGCGAGTGTGCAGCGATTTCAATGTCCGTGGGGGCGTTTACACGAACGTCGTGCTCGAGCACCGCGCCGACGGTTGGGCACCGAAACCGGCTGTCGCGATCCCGGGCACACCTGCAGGCGTCACGGGCTACTGACAAGGCCGTGGCGCCGTTACTTCACAGCGCGCGCATTGTCGGTATAATCGGCGCGCTTTTACGTATTCTCGCCGCGGAGAAACAGGATGGCTGCCAAGAAAAAGGCTGCAAGATCAACGGCTAAGAAGAAGGCGACCTCCAAGAAGAAGGTGGCCGCCAAGAAGGTGACAAAGAAGGTCGCCAAGAAGACCTCGGCCCGCAAGAAGGCGCCGGCCAAGAAGGCCGCGCGAAAAACTGCTGCCAAAAAGACGGCGACCAAGAAGACGGCCGCCAAGAAAAAGACGGCCACCAAGAAAACCGCGCGCAAGACCTCCACCAAGAAAACCACGGCTAAAAAGAAAGTGACAAAAAAGACGACCAAGAAGGTCGCCAAAAAGGCGCCGGCCAAAAAAGCAGCAAGCAAGAAGAAGGCGCCTAGCAAGAAGAAAGTCGCCAAAAAGAAGGCTGCGCCCGCCAAGAAGGCTGCGGCAAAGAAGACGGCGAAGAAGAAGCCCGTAGCCAAGAAGAAGCCGGTTGCCAAGAAGGCGCCGGCGAAGAAGGCACCCGCGAAGAAGGCACCGGCAAAGAAAGCTGCGCCATCCCGGAAGAAGAAAGTCGCCCGGGCCGAGCGCCGCAGCCGTGCGGATGTCATGAGCGGCCCGATCCATGGGGTACAGCCTTATCAGCCCAAGCGCGGTGAGGAGTACATGAGCGACGACCAACTTGAGCATTTCCGCAGCATCCTGATGGCCTGGAAGCGCGAACTCATGGAAGAAGTCGATCGCACCGTGCACCACATGCAGGACGAAGCTGCAAACTTCCCAGACCCGAATGACCGTGCCACGCAGGAGTCCGAATTTGGGCTTGAGCTGCGCACACGCGACCGCGAGCGCAAGCTGTTGCGCAAGATTGGCTCAGCGCTCACCCGCATTGACGAAGGCAGCTACGGTTACTGCGACGAGACAGGCGAAGAGATTGGTCTGAAGCGACTCGAAGCCCGCCCGGTAGCCACCCTGTGCCTCGAGGCCCAGGAACGCCGCGAACTCGCCGAGCGCCAGTTCCGCGACCGGGACGATCGCTACCGCTGATCCCTACACGGGGCGCTTCGCGCCCTCGCCCACGGGCCGCCTGCACCTCGGGTCACTCGTCGGTGCACTTGTCAGCTACCTCGATGCGCGCCACCAGGGTGGCCGGTGGCTGCTGCGCGTGGAAGACATCGACCCGCCCCGCGAAGTCCCCGGCGCCGCAGCAGACATTGTCGCCGCGCTAGCTGCTCATGGCTTGCACCACGACGGCGAATGCCGCTATCAGAGCGCAAGCCTGGGCCTGCACGACGCTGCGATTGAGACGCTCCTGGCGAACGGTGATGCCTACTACTGCCAGTGCAGCCGTCGTCAGCTCCGTGCTGCCGGGCATGGCAACCGCTACCCCGGCATCTGCCGAGATCGTGACCTCGCCGAAGGCGCCGTGCGCGTACGCGTCCCCAGCGAGGCCATCATCGTTCGTGACCGTTGGCAGCCCGAAACCCGTTTCAACCTAGACGAAGAGCCTGGCGACTTCATTATCCGACGTGGCGACGGTCTCATTGCGTATCAGCTAGCCGTCGTGGTCGACGATGCCGATCAGGGCGTCACTGACGTCGTCCGGGGTGTCGACCTGTTCGACTCCACACCACGCCAGATCTGGTTGCAGCAGCTGCTCAGGCTGCCGCAGCCCCGCTACGCGCATTTTCCGGTGCTTCTGGGCAACGACGGACGCAAGCTCAGCAAGCAGATGGGCGCACCAGAATTGAGCACAGACAGACCGGTTGAGAATTTAACCGGTGCATTACAAGCCATGGGCATGCCGGTTCCCGGGCAGCATCACGGCGATTCCCCCGAATCCCTTGTCGCCTGGGCACTTGAGCACTACGAGCCGGGCGCGCTGCGAGGCCAGCAGAGTTTCGCAAACAAAGCCTAGACGACACGCGGTTCGGGCCCGGAATGGTTTAGAATACGAACCTCCCGGAAGCTGGCGAGCGCCGTGCGCACCATCAAGAAATACCCGAACCGCAGGCTCTATGACACAGAGCTCAGCAAGTACATCACGCTGTCGCACATCCGCGAGCTCGTGATTGCCAAAGAAGTGTTTGTCGTCATCGACAAGAAGAGTGGCGAGGACATCACGCGCACGATCCTCATGCAGGTCATCATTGAGCAGGAACAGCACGGGGAACCCGTGATGACGGAAGACTTCCTCTCGCAAATCATTCGCACCTACGGCAGCGCCATGCCGAACGTCGTCAGCAACTACCTCGAGCAGAGCCTTCGCCTATTCATGACCCAGCAGGCGCAAGCGCGTAACACGCTGAAGAAGGTCGTTGGCATCGATCCCGTCGATGCTGTGGCCGGCCTCGCGCAGCGCAACTTCGCACGCTGGCGGGCGGTGCAGGAAGAGGTATTCCGGGTACTCACGGGCAACAAGCCCGACGAGGACCGCAACAAGTCTGAAACGACGCCGGCCCCGGCGCAGAAGATCTCCCGCAAGCGGTGATCGAATCGAACAGCGCGCCGTTCCGCCCGCCTGGCTGGCTGCGGAACCGGCACGTGCAAACCCTGTTGCCCGCGCTGGGTGTCGTGAAGACGCCGCGCCCTTCGTTTGAGCGCGAAATCGTTCCCCTACCCGACGGGGACTCTTTGGCCGCCGACTGGCTCCGCCCCAAACCCATCGCCGACGATGCACCCCTGCTCGTTGTGCTCCACGGCCTAGAGGGCTCGAGCGATTCGAGCTATGCGCGAGGCGTGAGCGCCGCCGCCAATGCCCAGGGCTGGCCCGCCGTGGTCATGCACTTTCGAGACTGTGGCGACCATCGCAACCGCCTGGACCGCCGCTACCACGCGGGCGAAACGGGCGACATAGAGTGCTTCCTGGACCATGTCCGCGGCAAGTACCCCGGGCGTCGCCTGATGATGGTCGGCTACTCGCTGGGCGGCAATGCACTGCTGAAGTACCTGGGCGAGAACGGCGCAGAGGCGCCACTGGCCGCAGCGGTTGCCGTCTCCGTACCCTTTGAGCTGCAGAAAGCCAGCGATTCAATTTCGAAAGGTTTTTCAAAGTTTTATCGTTGGCACTTGATGCGGAATATGAAGCGTGCGCTGCAGCGTAAGTTCAGACCCGACGACGCACCTTTCGACTATGAAGCAGCCATGCTGGCCAAGGATTTCGAAACCTTCGATAACCTCGTCACCGCGCCCCTGCACGGCTTTCGTGATGTCGAGCACTACTACGGCAGCCAGAGCTGTCGGCAGTACCTGTCGCAGATCGCCGTACCCACGCGCATCCTGCACGCCGTTGACGACCCGTTCATGAGCCCGGAGATGATTCCCGAGGCGCATGAGATGTCAGCGCAGGTCTCGCTTGAACTCAGCAAGCACGGCGGGCACGTGGGCTTTATCACGGGCAGCCCTTTGCGACTGCGGCCCTGGTTGCCGGGACGCATCATCGCGTCCCTTCAACAGGCGCTGACAGAAACCCAGGCATAAAAAAAAGCCCCGCGACGCAAACGTGGCGGGGCCTTTTGGTGTTGCCTTGAACCTTAGTCGTCGGCGCCCACTTCTTTCATGCTCAGGCGGATACGGCCCTGGCGGTCGACTTCGAGCACCTTCACCTTGACGATGTCGCCTTCGCTGAGCTTGTCGCTGACTTTCTCGACGCGCTCATTGGAGATTTGTGAGATGTGCACGAGCCCGTCCTTGCCAGGCAGGATCGTGACAAAGGCACCGAAGTCCATGAGACGCGCAACGCGGCCTTCGTAGATCGTGCCCACTTCGACTTCGGCCGTGATCAGCTCGATGCGACGGCGGGCTTCTTTGCCCGAGGCGCCGTCAACCGACGCGATGCGCACCGTGCCGTCGTTGTCGATGTCGACCGTGGCGCCCGTCTCTTCGGTGATGGCGCGAATAACCGCCCCACCCTTGCCGATAACGTCGCGGATCTTTTCGGGGTCGATCTTCATGGTCATGATCGTGGGCGCCCAATCGGACATCTCTTCACGCGGTGTGGAGATGGACTTCGCCATTTCGCCAAGGATGTGGATGCGCGCGTCATGGGCCTGGGCCAACGCGTTGTCCATGATCTCCTTGGTGATGCCCTGGATCTTGATGTCCATCTGCAGCGCGGTGATGCCGTCTTCGGTACCCGCAACCTTGAAGTCCATGTCGCCCAGG
>JBCCBB010000010.1:0-58691 GCA_039814545.1 Pseudomonadota bacterium | reverse complement strand
GGCGAAGTCAGCGACCTGTGCGCTGTGAAACCCCATGTGCTTCGCTACTGGGAGCAGGAATTTCCGCAGCTCAAACCCGTCAAGCGACGCGGCAACCGGCGTTACTATCAGCGTCAGGATGTTCTGGTGATTCGCCAGATCCGTAGTTTGCTCTATGATCAGGGTTTCACGATTGGCGGCGCACGGCAGCAGCTTACGGGCGAAGAGGCCAAGTCGGACGTCAGTCAGAGCCAGCAGCTCATCCGCCAGATGCGCGTCGAACTGGACGAGATTCTGAAGCTGCTAAGACGTTAAGAAACAACCCCTTAGCGTACATTCTTAAAGTTATATCGGTCGGGGCGTGGCGCAGCCTGGTAGCGCACCACAATGGGGTTGTGGGGGTCGGAGGTTCGAATCCTCTCGCCCCGACCACTTTTTCGAAACCCGGTCTTGCGCCGGGTTTTTTTGTGGCCGACAACGAGCGCTAGACGTGCTGTTCGTTGGGGATATAGATCATCTCGGCGGTCTGTGCCGAGAAGTCATCTTCGCGCAGGATGCGGTCCTCAATACCCAGCAGGATGGGCTCCGCCTGGTGGCGGTGGATATTGACCTTGGCGTTGTACACGAATCGCGACAGGCCGTGCTTGTCGTTGATGAGCAGCTTGCGGATTGAGAATCGGCCGTCCGCACAGCGCTCGCCGGTGAGATAGCACTTGATCGAGGTGACCCGTTCACCCGAGAGCTCCATGCCCTCAAGCCGCGTCAGATTGCGGCGCGTGTGTTCGACGAAGCGGATGGCTTCGCAGTCGGCCGCGTTTTCGGGTGCCGTGTTGCAGGTTTCAAAGGCACCCACGACGATCTGTCCAGGCACCGTGCGTTCGATCATGCGTGCGAGCTCGACCGTCACATCGCCCACGATGTAGTCGTGCGTCGTTGGGTTAAGGCCGTCCGACTGGTGGAACTCGTAGCAACTGCCGATGTGAAAGGCCGTGCGCAGCAGCGGCACGGAACGTGCGACCGCTTTGCTCCGGGCAATGGCGTTGTCGGCCAGCACAAGCTGCATGAAGTGGTAGAGGTTGACGTTGGGTGACTCGCCCCGGTCGCGATTCCAGATGTAGAACCCGTCTCCGCTCGACGAGCGGGCAAAGCTCACACCGATCTCGCGATCAAGCAGCTTGCTGTGCGCTGCGTTGAGTGAGTGCGAGAGGCTGTTGAGCTGCGTCATCTGTTCGAACGGGCTCAGCAGGCTGAATCCGACGATGTCGAATAGCGCGACGGCACGGCGTTCGACGTAGTTGACGCCGTAGCGCTTGACCATGGCCTCGATGAGGCGGGTTTCCATTTCAGTGTCGGGCAAGCGGTCGCGCAGAGCGATGACACGCGGCTCGACGTCGAGCAGACGTGCGACCTTTGACAGCTGTGACACGGTCAGGTGCGCGGGGCCCGAAATGAGCTCCGTGATAAAGCGCTCCGAGGGACGCCACGGGCGGTCTCCACCCGCCGGTATCGCCGTGTACTCGGCCAGCGCGTAGTGGGGCACAACCAGCAAGCAAATGCCTTGCGGGTGGTGACTCCAGCTCAAGATCGTATTTGCGCCTAACGCCCAGGCATCGTGGAGTCGACGTTCAAGTTCGACGAGACTGCCGCGCTCGCGGACGCTGAGGTCACTTGCGAGTGTCGCAAGCGCATCGAGATGCGGTGAGCTTCCCGCAATCTTGATGATTCCGGAGTCGGACAGTCGGTCAATCGACATCCAGAGTGTCCTCGGCGGCTGTCGAGGCGGGAAACAAGGCCCCCGCCGCGTAAAGTACCGGTTTCAAAAACCCGGCGAAGTGCCCTGATTCATTCGGATAAATCACGACGTTACGTTATTATGCGCACGGTAATTAACTGGCTGCGGTGATGCAAGCTCTTGTCGGTCAGAGCGGCGGAACCTGCCAAAACCTGAGGCCGCGCGCCAAAGCCGGCCCACCGCCAGCCGACCATGACACCTGAAATCACTCTAGACAGCATTGACCGCCTGCGTGCGACCCTCGCACCGCGGCTGCGGCGCACACCCAGCCTGCCGCTCGATGCGCTTTCTGCACTCAGTGGTGCCGAAGTCTGGGCCAAGTGCGAGCTTTGGCAGGTCACGGGGTCCTTCAAGGCGCGCGGGGCGCTTGCGAACTGTCTCGAACTCGACGAGCGAGACCGTGCCGCCGGCGTCACGGCCGTCAGCGCCGGCAATCACGCGATCGCGACGGCTTGGGCGGCGCGTGAGTTGGGTCTCTCCGCGCGTGTGGTGATGACGGCAACGGCCCCTCCCATTCGGGTTGAGCGGGTGCAGGCCCTGGGTGCCGAAGTGGTTCTGGCTGAAGACGTACACACGGCATTCAGCACCGCGGAGGCTATCGTCCGCGATGAGGGGCGAACGCTGATCCACCCCTTCGAAGGCCTGACCACGGCGACGGCAACGGCCGGCGTCGGCAGAGAGTTCATCGATGCAACCCCTGCTTTGGACGCCGTGATCGTTCCCGTGGGCGGTGGCGGGCTGGCGGCGGGCGTGGCGACGGCCGTCAAGCTCGTGGCACCTGGCTGTGCAGTGTTCGGCGTCGAGCCCCTAGGGGCCGACAGCATGTCCCGCAGTTTAGCGACGGGCGCGCCGGTCACCCTCGAGCACGTCGATACGATTGCGGACAGCCTTGGGGCGCCCATGGCACTGCCAGTTTCTTATGCGCTGTGCCGCCAGCACATCGACGACGTGGTCCGCGTGAGTGATGACGCGCTGGTTACCGCCATGCTGCGTATTTATGAGCAACTGGCGCTCGCCGTTGAGCCCGCTTGTGCGGCCGCGCTGGCGGCGTTGCTGGGACCGCTTGCCGATAGGCTCAAGGGCAAACGGGTCGGGTTAATCTTCTGCGGCAGCAATATGGATCATGCGCGCTGGTCCGAGCTGGTTGCGGGATGAACACTCAACGCGTCGCGACGGCCTTGCGGGGCGTGGCCGGCGATAATGCCGTGCTCACCACGGATGCCGATCGAGCGCCGTTTCTTACGGAGTGGCGCGGCAATTATGTGGGTGAGGCCCCGATTGTCGTGCAACCCGATAGCGTCGACGCCGTGGTCGCTGTCGTCGGTTGTTGCGCTGAACTGGGCGTTCCCGTTGTCCCGCAGGGTGGCAACACTGGGCTCGTCGGCGGCAGCGTGTCGGGTCGCTCGGACGTGGTCGTATCGCTGAGTCGAGTCAACGCGGTGCGTGAGGTCGACGCCACCAACTTCAGTCTGTGTGTCGACGCCGGCTGCACGCTGGCCGCGGCACAAGCGGCAGCTGCAGCGGCCGACCTGATGCTGCCCTTGAGTCTGAGCTCCGAAGGCAGCTGCCAAATTGGTGGCAACCTCGCGACCAATGCCGGCGGCGTCAATGTACTGCGGTACGGCAATGCGCGTGACCAGGTGCTCGGGCTCGAAGTGGTCCTGCCCGATGGCACGCTACTTTCTGCGTTGCAGGGCTTACGCAAGAACAACGCCGGCTACGATCTCAAACAGCTGTTCGTCGGTAGCGAAGGCACGCTCGGCATCATCACAGGAGCGACACTGAAACTCGTACCCGCGCCCGAGGCGCGTCTCGTGCTTTGGTTGGCGCTCGACAGTCACACGCAAGTGCTCGAAGCCTACACACGATTCCGTCGCGCATTGGGAGCCACGATGGCTGCGTTTGAACTGATCCCCGACATCGCGGTGGATTTTGTGACGCGGCACATCGAGGGCACGCGTCGCCCTGCGAACGCACCTTTGCATGCGCTCATCGAGCTGCATGGCGGGCATGCCGAAGTGAACCGGGACGCCGTACTGGCCGCTGTTTCCGAAGCCGCCGACTCGGGTGCGCTGCGCGATGCCATTGTGGCGGACAGCGACCGCGACCAGGCTGCGCTTTGGGCTGTCCGCCACCACATCAGCGAAGCGCAGCGTCACGAGGGCGCCAGTATCAAACACGATATTGCGGTGCCACTGGGGGCACTGCAGGCCTTCATCGATGCGGTGGCAGAACCCGTCGAGGCGCTCGTGCCTGGCGTGCGCGCTGTGTGCTTTGGCCACATTGGCGACGGCAACCTGCATTTCAACCTGAGTCAGCCTCCAGGCCTCGACCGCGAGGCCTTCCTGGCCCAGGCACCCGCATTAACGCGAACTGTGCACGAGGCGGCGCAGTCTCTTGGCGGTACGATAAGTGCCGAACATGGTATCGGGCTCTTGAAGCGGGATCTGCTGGCGTCACAGGTCGGTCCCGTCAGTCACGCGCTTATGCGCCGACTCAAAGAAAGCCTCGATCCCGACGGCATCATGAACCCGGGCAAGCTGCTGTGAGCAACAAACGCACCGAATACGATCTTGCGATCGGTGATGCACCGCAGTCACTGCTGCTCGCCATGGAGCAGCTCGTGAGCGGCGAGCGCAGCGTTGCTGAGTTTCGTGACGAGATGGTCAACCTGCTCTACGAGGAACCCGACGCGACCAGCGGCGTCCGCGGGCTCATTGACGACTACGCAGACCGCGGTCTCGTGCCCGAGCAGATTCACCGCCTCCTGCGCTCCGACATCGATAAGGCGACTAACGAGGAGCTACCGACGACGCCCACCGAGGTCGGGCTGATCGAGGAGGCCACCGACGCATTCAGCGTTGCAGCAACGTACGGCGAAGACACGGAGGAGCGGCCGGCACGTGAGCGCAGCGACACCGATGAGGTCGCCGCGACCGCCGCCGCCCCCATTGATATCGGCACGATGTTGCGCGACCGCTTCGAGATTGTGAGCCGGGCACCCGGCGGCAGCATGGGCGTGGTCTACAAGGCCATCGACCACCGCATTGCGGAAGCCGAGGGCGGACGCCCTTACGTGGCTATTAAGGTCCTCGCACCGGACTATGCGGGGCACGGTGGGGCCATGCGGGCGCTGCAACAGGAAGCTGCCAAGGGGCGCTACCTGTCGCACCCGAATATTGTTCGGTTCCTCGATCTCGATCGCTGTGCTGGCCGCATTTTTCTCGTCATGGAATGGCTTGAGGGCAGAGCGCTCAGTACGCTACTCAACGAGCGCCGGGGTGAGCCGATGAGCGTTATCGCCGCCATGGACACTATTGGTGCTGTGGGAAGCGCACTTGTACATGCGCACCGCGTCGGCGTTACACACGCTGATGTGAAGCCCGGCAACATCATGCTCCTGCCGGGTGGCGGCGTGAAGCTGCTCGACTTCGGCATTGCGCGCGCGCGCGGTGATCTCGCGGGCAAGGCCATGGCCTTCGACAATAGTTTCCTGCAGGCCGCGACGCCGGCCTATGCGAGCCCGGCTGTGCTGTCGGGTAAGGCTGCGCGGCCCGTCGACGATGTCTTTTCGCTGGCGTGCGTGACCTACCGTCTGTTGTCGGGGCGGCGTGTCTTCGGTGACAAGACGGCGCTCGAGGCCTTGCGCGCGGGACTGACGCCCGAACGCATCGATGGCATCGGCATGCGCCGCTCGCGTGCGCTGGAATCGGCGCTGCAGTTGCGCACCGATGCGCGCACCCAAAGCGTGGCCGCGTTTCTCGAAAGACTTGGCGTTGCTGAGGGTAGCCCAAGCGGCGGCAGCAGCTTGACGACCTGGCTGGCGGGCCTGGCGATTGTTGGGCTGGCAGGCGTAGCGATCCTGTCGCCACAACTTCGCTCAGGACCCGATGTCAGCACCGTCGCCGTCGAGCCCGAGCAACCGGCCATTGAGCGCGCACCGCCGGTGGTGCCGTTCGAGGTCACGAACGCGGAACCGGTGGCCGGCGACGGCGCGCCCGCGGCACTCACGCTGGCGCTGCCTTCGCCCGATGCCGTGGTGCCCGCTGTCTATGCCGAGCTGCGTCTGTTTGAGGATGCAGGTCCCTCCATTATCCGGTTGCAACGCGATGAGATCAGTGCGCCGCAGCAGTTACGCCTGGTCATTGATGCGGCGACGGAGGCGGAGGGCGTCGCCACACGCGAGAGCTTCCGAATTTCGACACTTCGGCCAAGCTTTGCGTCCGGGCAGCGTGTGGTCGATGTCATTGTCGAGCATTTGCCGGATCCGCACGTCGAGCCTGATGCCATCGTGCAACTGTCGATGACGGGCGCCGATGGTGCCGTGCTGGCGCGTGTTGCCCTGCGCCTGCTCGATGATGACCGTCAGCGCGTGGCGGCCACTCTGGCGCCCGATACGGTGGGTTTCGCGCGACCCGACTATCGGGTACGCGAGGACGGCGCGGCAGCCGTGCTGACGATCTGGCGCTTCAACGCGCGAGCCGGGGCACTCGACGTCGACCTGGCGCTGACTGCCAAAGAGGCGCGACCCGACGAAGATTTCGTGGCACCGCCGTACTCTACAGTGCGCTTCGAGCCTGGTGAATCTGTGGCGGTTGTCTACCTGCCCGTGGTCCTCGACAATAGCGCGGAACCCGAGGAAACGCTGACCCTAACACTCGACGGGGAAGCGGCGCCCGAGGGCGTCTATCGCACGACGACCGTGCGCATTATTGACGGCAGCGACGACGCAGGCTGACTGCAGTTCGGCGCCGCCCAGCGGGAGCCGACATGGCCGACGAAAAGGACACACGCCGATTCTCGAGCGTCATCGTGGACGGGCCGGAGCAAGCCCCCAGCCGCGCGATGTTGCGCGCTGTCGGATTCGAGAACGGTGACTTTGCGCTGCCGCAAATCGGCGTGGCGTCGACGTGGAGCAATGTCACGCCCTGCAACATGCATATTGATGACCTGGCCGACCATGTCGAAACGGGCGTTCAGGCGGCCGGCGCGAAACCGGTCCAGTTCAATACCATCACGGTCTCCGACGGCATTTCCATGGGCACGCCGGGTATGCGCTACTCACTGCTGTCACGCGAGATCATCGCCGATTCAATCGAGGCGGTAGTGGCTGCGCAGGGCTTCGATGGCTTTGTGACCATTGGTGGTTGCGACAAGAACATGCCAGGCTGCGCGATCGCGATGGCCCGACTCGACCGGCCTTCGGTATTCGTCTACGGCGGCACCATCAAGCCGGGTACCGGGGACCGCGACATCGTATCGGTATTCGAAGCCGTGGGCGCCCATGCTGCAGGCGCCATCGATGACGCGACACTGCTCGATGTGGAACGCACCTCGATCCCAGGTCCGGGCTCCTGCGGGGGTATGTACACAGCCAATACCATGGCATCCGCCATGGAGGCGCTGGGTCTGAGTTTGCCGGGCAGTTCGGCGCAGGAAGCCGTGTCGCAGGACAAACGCACCGACTGCGAGCAGGCGGGTCGTGCTGTCGTGAAGTTGCTTGAAGCCGGCGTACGGCCCACAGACATTCTCACTCGCGAGGCGTTTGAGAATGCCGTCACCGTCGTCATCGCCCTGGGCGGATCGACGAATGCGGTCTTGCACCTGCTGGCCATCGCCCACGCAGCCGGCGTGCCGCTGACGCTCGACGACTTCAGTCGCATTGGCAAGCGCGTGCCCGTGCTTGCCGATCTGAAACCCAGCGGCCGTTACTCCATGTCGGCGCTGATCGCCATCGGTGGCATCCGCCCGCTCATGAAGACACTGCTGGCCGAAGGCCTGCTGCACGGGGATTGCCGCACGGTAACCACGCACACCCTGGCCGAAGACCTCGCCGATACACCGGATTACACGGAGCCCCAGGACATCGTGGTGCCCATGAACCGACCCATAAAGCCCGAGAGCCATCTTGTCGTGCTTTACGGCAACCTGGCGCCCGAGGGCGCCGTGGCCAAGATTAGTGGCAAGGAAGGCCTCAACTTTGACGGTCGTGCGCGGACCTTTGGCTCCGAGGAGGATGCCTTGCAGGCCATTCTCGACGGCGGAATCGTAGCCGGCGATGTCGTTGTCGTACGCTATGAAGGCCCACGCGGTGGCCCAGGCATGCGCGAGATGCTGAGCCCGACGAGCGCCATCATGGGTCGCGGTCTCGGCGACAAGGTCGCGTTGATTACCGATGGTCGATTCTCGGGTGGCAGCCACGGCTTCGTCGTGGGTCACGTGACGCCCGAGGCAGCCACTGGCGGCCCCATTGCGCTCATCGAAGATGGCGACAGGATCCGTATTGACGCGCAGGCCCGCACTATCGAGCTGCAAGTCGACGACGACACGCTTGCGGCACGACGCGGGCGCTGGACACCGCCGCCGCCGCCAACGCGTGGTGCGCTCGCCAAGTACGCCCGCACAGTAACGTCGGCGTCACGCGGCGCCGTCACTGACGACTTCGCGTGAGCAGCGGCGGCGAAGCGCAGTTCGACCTGTCTCGGGTCGAACCCGGAGGTATCCGCGACAGCGCCTGGGTGGTGCTTAAGTTCGGTGGCTCAAGCGTGGCCACGATCGAGAACTGGCGTCACATTGCGCAGAGGATTCGCCGGCGTCGCGATGCTGGGCTGGGCGTGCTCGTGGTGCACTCGGCGCTACGCGGCGTGTCCGACGCCATCGATGAGGCGCTGGCGCTGGCGGCGAACAACGATCCGACAGAGGCCGATGTCGTCGCGGGCATTGAAGCGAAACATCATGCACTAGCCGCCGAGTTTGGCATTGATGCCGATAAACAAGTCGGTGCACACCTCGACACACTGCGTCAATTGCTGGCCGGCGTGCGGCTGGTGCGCGAGCTCACGCCGCGCGTTACGGCACGCGCAATGGCACTCGGTGAGCTTATGGCCACACGGCTGTCCGTGGCCTGGCTTAGCCAACAGGGCATCGACGTGCAATGGCACGACGCGCGTGAGCTGCTGCACGCGGACCACGAACCGCGGGAGCGACGGGCCTTTTTGAACGCCTCCTGCGAGGTAGCGCCTGACACAGCGTTTGCGACTCAGTTCGATCAGACGCGTGTGCACGTTACGCAAGGCTTTATTGCCAGCAACGCGGATGGCGAGACGGTGCTGCTAGGACGAGGCGGTTCCGATACATCGGCCGCGTATCTCGCGACGCGTCTGGGTGCGCAACGACTCGAGGTCTGGACGGATGTGCCGGGGATGTTCTCTGCAGACCCAGGCGTCGTGCCCTCTGCGCGCCTGCTGACGCGTCTGCATTACGGCGAAGCGCAGGAAATCGCATCGACGGGCGGACTCGTCTTACATCCCCGTTGCATCGGGCCGTTGCGCGCGCACGACATTCCGCTCTTCATTCGGTGCACATCGCGACCGGAGTTGCAGGGTACGCTCATTGCCAGGGTCACCGGTGAGCCTGAGCCGCTCGTGAAGGCCATCTCACTGCGTCAGCACGTCACGCTGGTCTCGATGGAGGCGGTCACGATGTGGCACGAGGTGGGTTTCCTTGCGCGTTTGTTCGCGGTCTTTGCCGAACACCGTGTTTCGATTGATCTCGTGTCGACCTCTGAAAGCAATGTGACCGTCTCGATTGACGACAATGACGTGCCGCTGACGTCACAGGAGCAGTCCGCACTCGTTGATTCACTCTCCGCGCTCTGCGACGTGACGGTGATCGAGGACTGCGCAGCCGTCAGCCTCGTGGGCCGCAAGATTCGCACGATCCTGCACAAGCTTGGCCCCGCACTCGAGTTGTTTGAAGAGCAGCGCATTCACTTGTTGTCACAGGCCGCCAACGATCTGAACCTGACCGTCGTTGTCGACAACGAGCAGGGCTACCGGCTCGTGCAGAAACTGCATCCTTCGATCATTCGTACCGTGCCCGGTGACGACGTGATTGGTGAGACCTGGGAGTCCCTGCAGGGTGGGGCGGCCGCCGAGGGGCCGGCACCCCGGGCCTGGTGGCAGGACCGGCGTGATGCGCTGATCGCGGCGCTTGAGTCACGTGACGCCTGTTACGTTTACGATGCGGCCACAATTCGTGCGCAGATGGCGCGGATGCTCTCGCTGTCTCATGTAGATCGCGTGTTCTACGCTATGAAGGCGAACCCGCACCCGGGCATCCTGGACCTCGTCTACGAGGCGGGCCTGGGCTTTGAGTGCGTGTCACCCGGCGAGCTGGCCCGGGTCCGCGAGCGTTACCCGGAGTTGCCCGGCGATCGTATGCTCTACACCCCCAATTTTGCGCCACGTGACGATTACGCGGCGGGCTTTGCCGCCGGCGCGCAGGTGACGCTCGACAACCTCTATCCGCTCCAAGCCTGGCCGGAGCTCTTCGAGGGGCGCGACGTCTTTGTGCGCGTCGATCCCGGCCAGGGACGCGGCCATCATGAACATGTACGCACAGCCGGCCTGCACTCCAAGTTTGGCGTGCCGCTGTTCGAGCTTGAGAAGTTTCGCGAACTGGTCGTCGGCGCTGGTGCACGCGTTACCGGCGTTCATGCGCACGTCGGTAGCGGCATTACGGATGGTGACGCATGGCGCAGCGTGGGTGACGCGCTGAGCACCGTGGCGCAGCTGTTTCCCGATGTCCGCGCCATCGATCTCGGCGGCGGTCTGGGCATTGCCGAGAAACGCGGAGACCCAGCGCTCGATCTCGATCGCCTGGATGCGTCCCTGGGACCCGTACGAGCTGCCTGCCCGGGCGTGGAACTCTGGCTTGAGCCCGGGCGCTTCCTCGTCGCTGAGTCGGGCGTATTGCTCGCGCGCGTGACCCAGACTAAAGGCAAGGGCGATGTGCGCTACGTTGGCGTGGCCACAGGAATGAACTCACTGATTCGTCCGGCGCTGTACGGCGCCTACCACGAGATCGTCAATCTGACGCGGCTCGACACCCCCGCCTCAGAACTCGTCACGGTGGTCGGCCCCATTTGTGAAACGGGCGATAAGCTTGGCAGCGATCGCTTGCTGCCGCCGTCTGAGGGTGGTGACGTCCTGCTCATCGCCAATGCCGGCGCCTACGCCGCGGCCATGGCCTCACACTACAACCTGCGCGATCCCGCACCGGAGTTGCTGCTGACATGAGTTTTGTTCTTGACGAGTCCACCGCCCCCCAAGAAATCGGTGAAGGCCTTTACGAAGTTGAGCTGGATCAACGGTTCTGGAACATGGACAACGCGTTCGGCGGATGGATCGCCGCGGCGATAGTCAGCGGTTGGGAGCGCCACCCCGAGAAGCGGGGCGCGCTTGTCAACCAAAACGTCCAGTTTCACACCGCTGTTCGTGGCCACAAGGTGCGCCTGTCCGTAGGACTTGTGGAGCGACGGCGCACAATCGACTTCTGGAAAGTCGAAGTGCGCGAGCCCGAATCCGGGTCGCGTGTGCTTGCGGCTGCGACGCTTGTCGCAGGGGAGCGCACACCGACTGAGACCCGCTTCGACATCGAACCGGAACCCATGCGGCCGCAGGCGGAGAGTTTCCGCCTCGACGCAAACGAGATGACACCGAAGTGGTTTGGGCATTACGAAATCTATCTGGCCAAGGGGCGTCCATTCACGCAAAACCCGAAACCCCGTTCCGCGACCTGGGTGCGCGAAACGGACCGGCGGCCACTCGATGCCAAGGCCCTGGCCGCGATGGTCGATACCCCCATGCCGCGGACCTTCTTCGTGCGTGACGGACGTCTGTTTGCGTCTACCGTGTCGCTATCCACCCACATCTACGCGAGCGATGAAGAACTCGCTGCCGTCGGGGACGGTTTCGTATTGCTCGATACCCACTGTCGCGCCATTCGGCATTCGTTCCTGAACGCCGAGACCTACGCCTACAGCGAAGCCGGCTTGCTGCTTGCGGCCAGTTATCAGACCGGCATTTTTAGAGAGCCTAAGTCATGAGCCTGCTACGACGTGTCGATGGCACCACGATCTGGCGCACGCCCGAAGCGCGCTTTGACGCTTTGCCCGACTATCCGTTCGACCCGCATTACGTGGATGTCGACGACGCGCGACTGGGCGCGCTTCGGATGCACTACGTTGACGAAAACCGGACCGGCGCGCGTGTGGCCTTGCTGCTGCACGGGGAGCCGAGTTGGTCCTATCTCTACCGGTTCATGGTCCCGCCGTTGGTGGCCGCTGGTTATCGGGTCGTCGCGCCCGACCTGATAGGTTTCGGCAAGTCCGACAAGCCGGGCAGCATTGGCGACTACAGCTACGCCGTCCACGTTGGCTGGATGCATCAGTTTCTCGGTGCACTCGGTCTCGAGAACATCACGCTGTTCTGCCAGGACTGGGGCGGTCTGATTGGCCTGCGCACGGTTGCGGACAAGCCGGAGCAGTATGCACGGCTTGTCATTGCGAACACGGCCCTGCCCGAGGGGAAGGGCACCGTGCCCGCAGCGTTTCGACAGTGGCAGCGCTTTGCGCGCTGGTCACCGTGGTTTCCGATCGGCAAGATCCTGCAAAAGGCGAGTCTGCGCGAACTTAGCGATGCTGAGGTGGCGGCCTACGACGCGCCGTTTCCCAACCGCCGCTACAAGGCAGGCAGTCGGGCGTTCCCGTTGCTGGTTCCGACGACGCCCGACGATCCGGGGGCCATCGACAACCGCGGCGCGTGGCAGTCTCTTGAGCAGTTCGAGCGGCCCGTGCTGACACTGTTCAGTGACCGCGACCCCGTGACACGGGGTGGTGCCCGGGCGTTCCAGGAGCGTGTGCCGGGAGCCAAGGACCAGCCGCACGAGACCATGCGCGGTGGCGGTCACTTTCTGCAGGAAGACCTCGGTCCGGAGCTCGCCGAACGGGTAATCGCCTTCGCGGGTTCTGATCAGGCCTGACGCGCTGCGAGCACGCGGGCCACGTCAGTCAGCGACAAACCGCGTACGGCCAGCAAGACGGTCAGGTGATAGAGCAGGTCGGCGGATTCGGAGAGCACTTCTTGATCGCTGGCTCCCGAGGCGGCCGCAATGGCCACCTCGACACCTTCCTCGCCGACTTTTTGCGCAACGCGACTCATGCCCGCAGCGGCGAGCCGTGCCGTATAGCTTGATGACGGGTCCGCATCGGCGAGACGCGCAATGATCGTTTCCTCAAGCTCGGTCAGGACGTCAAGCGATGTCATGCGGCGACACTCTCGTGGTCTGCGCTGGGGCGAATCGCGATACCCGCCGAAATGAGTTCGCGTTTGAGAACCGGTACGGGCAGCTCACCACTGTGAAACACGCTCGCCGCCAGGGCACCGTCGACACGCGCCTCACGGAACACATTCGTAAAGTGCGTGACGTCGCCGGCGCCCCCTGAGGCGATCAGTGGCACCTGACAGACCTCTCGCACCGCTGCCAGCTGCTCATTGTCGTAGCCGCGCCGCACGCCATCCTGGTTCATGCAGTTGAGGACGATTTCTCCGGCGCCGCGGTCCTGCGCCTCGACGACCCAGTCGAGTGTGCGCCGGCCCGCACCGAGCGTTTTGTCCGGATTGCCCGTGTACTGGTAGACGTGCCAGTCACCGTCTTCGAAGCGACTGTCGATGCCAACCACCACGCACTGCGAACCGAAACGTTGCGCAAGCGCTTCGATGAGATCTGGATTCTCGAGTGCAGGCGAGTTGATTGAAATCTTGTCCGCGCCGCGGTTAAGGACCGCTTCAGCGTCCTCGACACTACGAATGCCGCCGGCAACACAGAACGGGATGTCGAGGACACGCGTGACGTCGGCGACCCATTGGCGATCCACCGAGCGACCCTCAGGGCTCGCCGTGATGTCGTAGAACACGAGCTCATCGGCGCCGTCGTCACTGTAGCGCGCTGCAAGTTCGAGGATATCGCCCACCACGCGGTGGTTGGCGAACTGAACGCCCTTAACCACCACGCCGTCGCGGACGTCGAGGCAGGGGATGATGCGTTTCGTCAGAATGACCGGATCTCCTCATCGGTGATGCGCCCCTCGAGCAGTGCTTTGCCCGTGATGGCCGCGTCCAGACCGGCGGCGCGCAGCGTCCGCAGGTCGTCAATGTTTGATACGCCGCCGGAGGCTTGCAGCGCGATGCCCGAGCATGCCGCCATCACGCGCGCATACAAGTCGACTGCAGGGCCGGAAAGCGCGCCATCGCGACCGATATCCGTGCACAGGACCTGTTGCAAACCGTGCGCCCGGAAGGACTCGATCGTGGCGACGAGCTCCGCGTCTGAAGTTTCCTGCCAGGCTTCTGTGCTCACCCGTGCGACGCCTGCGTGGTCCACGCGGACGTCAAAGGCCAGCACGATGCGCTCGCCGCCAAACGACGTGAGCCACTCGGCGACCAGTGCGGGCTGCTTGATCGCCAGGCTGCCGATGACGACCCGCCGAGCGCCCGCATCGAACAGTTGCGAGAGGTGGGCGGCTTCGCGGATGCCGCCACCCACCTGCACCGTGGCCGTGGTCGACGCGACCATGCGCGCGATCAGATCCACGTTGGCGGGCGCACCCGCACGCGCGCCATCCAAATCCACGACGTGGAGGGTTGCGAGTCCCAGATCCGCGTAGCGTGCGGCTAGCGCCACGGGGTCGGCGTCGTAGCGCGTTTCACGGTCGTAGTCACCGTAGAGCAATCGCACGCAGCGCCCGTCACGCAGGTCGATGGACGGAATGATCGTCATGCGTCGAGTGCCAGAAAATTGGCCAGCAAGCGGGCCCCGGCTTTCGCCGATCGTTCGGGGTGGAACTGGGTGCCGAAGTAGTTACCTTGCTGGATCGCAGCCGCGAAGGGCTCACCGTACTCGCACCGGGCAATGGTCGAGTCCGAGACGGGCAGGGCGTAGCTGTGCACAAAGTAGAAATGACTGCCGTCCGGGATACCGGCAAACAACGGTGAGCTCTGTGTTGAGGCCACCGTGTTCCAGCCCATGTGCGGCACCGGTCGATCGGGAGCGGAGCGTATCAGCTTGGCGCGGTCGCCGGTCATACCCAGGCAGGCGGCACCGTCCTCCTCGGACGCTTCAGCCAGCAACTGCATACCGAGGCAGATCCCGAGCACGGGTTGGCGCAGATTGCGCAACACCGTATCGAGCGACAGCTCGCGCAAGCGATCCATCGCGTCTGCAGCGGCGCCCACGCCCGGCAGGATGACATGCGAGGCGGCCCGAATCGTGTCCGCATCGGTACTCAGGGTTGCCGAGCAGTCGAGTCGATCGAGCGCTGCCTGCAGCGAGGCAATGTTGGCGCCACCAGACCCCACAATGACCAGGTTCACAGCACCCCCTTCGTGCTGGGCACCGATGTACCTTCACGTGCAAATGCGGGCCGCAGCGCCCGCCCCACGCCCTTGAAGCACGCCTCAACAATGTGGTGCGCGTTGCCACCCTGCGCCTCGATGTGAATCGCGCAGCCCAGCGCCTGCGCCAGGGACTGGAAAAAGTGCGGCACCATCTCGGTGGCCATACCGCCCACGAATTCACGCCCGAACTCGGCGTTGATCTGTGTGGCAGGACGACCCGATATGTCGACGGCCACGCGTGCAATGGCTTCGTCCATCGGGACCCAAAACCCGTAGCGGCCAATGCCGCGTTTGTCACCCAGCGCTTCGCGAAGTGCGGCGCCCAACGCGAGCGCCACGTCCTCGACGCTGTGGTGGTCATCGACATCGAGATCGCCATCGCAGGCGAGGTCCAGCGCGAAGCCGCCGTGACGCGCAACCTGCTCGAGCATGTGATCAAAGAAGCCGATACCGGTCGCGATGGCTTGCGGGCCCTCTGCGTCGAGGTCGAGCGACACGCGAATCTGTGTCTCGTTGGTCTTGCGCGTCACTGTCGCACGTCGTGGGCGCGACACGAGCCGGTGGACGATCGTGTCCCAGTTGAGCTCGGGTCCCAACAGGAAACCCTGGACTCCGAGGTTGTCGGCCAGTCCCATGTCCGATTCACGGTCGCCCACTACCGCGCAGGCGTCGATGTCGAGCGTATTGGCGGCCAGGAAGCGCGTGAGCAGACCCGTGTGTGGCTTGCGGCAGGCGCAAGCATCTTCAGGCTTGTGCGGACACACAAAGGTCTCGACGAACTCAATGCCCTGAGAAGAGAACAGCTCGAGCATGAACGCGTGTGGCGCTTCAAATTCGGGCTCGGGAAACGAGTCGGTGCCCAAGCCGTCCTGGTTCGTTACCATGATGAGCTCATAACCGGCCGTAAGCGCACGCTGCAGTGCGGCGATGACGCCGGGCACGAGGCGGACCTTGTCGATTCGATCGACCTGTTCATCAGCGGGCTCCTCGATCAGCGTACCGTCGCGGTCCACGAACAGGATCTTACGGCCAGTCATGCGGTGAGCTCCGTCAGGGCGGCGAGAAGCCTGTCGTTCTGCGCTTCGGTACCAATGGTGATCCGCAGGCAGTCACGCGTGGCGACTTGCGCGCTGAAATCGCGTAACAGCAGTCCCGCAGCGGCGGCGGCGTCGAGGACCCTCTGCGGATCAAGAAACTGCACGAGCAGGAAGTTGGCATCACTCGGCAGCACACGGACGGTGATCGGCATGTCCGCGAGTGAGGCGGCCACGCGCACGCGTTCGTCGGTGAGTGCACGGATCCGGCCAGGCATGACCTCGAATTGCTCATTGGCCAGGGCCACGAGCGCGCACTCCACCGAGGGCGTGGGCACGGCGTAGGGCGGCATGACCTTGGTGACTAGGGCAATCACGGCCGGGTCTGCAATCAGCGACCCGCATCGGGCACCGGCAAGACCGTAGGCCTTGGACAGGGTGCGCAAGACCACCACGTTCTCGTAGCGGCGCAGTGCCATCGCGGCGGCGGGGTCGGCGAACTCAAGATAGGCGCCGTCGATCACCACGATGCCGCGGCCCTCGAGCCCGCGCACAAGCCGCTCAATATCCGCAGTATCGAATGCATTGCCTGTCGGGTTGTTGGGTGTGGTCACGAAGACCAGTCGAGTCGTGTCCTGCCATGCCGAGAGAATCGCCTCGACAGGCAGCGTAAAGCCGTCTTCGAGTGGGATCTCCCGGATGCCGGCGGCCTGGATGTTGGCGTAGACCGCGTACATGCCAAATGTCGGCGGGCAGATGACGATGTCGTCCTGGCCGGGGCGACAGAAGCAGCGGATGAGCAAGTCGATGGCTTCACTCGTGCCTCGAGTGACAAACAAGTCGTCTGCGGGTACGCCGTAGTGCGCCGCCAGCGTTTGGGTCAACGCACCGGGGCGCGCTTCCGGGTACCGGTTCAAGCCACGCTCGGTGGCGTCCGCGCTACTGCGCCAGGGCGCCTCGTTGGCGTTCAGCCGCACGAGCCCCGGCGCGTAGCTCGCAGGCACGTAGGCCTCGAGTGCGCGAATGTCCGGCCGCGCAAGAGCGGTGATGTCCGCACTCATACGCCATCTCCCGCGAGTCTCAGGTCCACCGCGAGCCGATGCGCATCAAGGCCTTCGAGCGAGGCGAGCCTTGCCGCAACCGGGCCTGCATGTGTAAGTCCCTCTGCGGTGACCTCCTGAACCGTCATGTAGCGCAGGAATTGGTCGACGCCAAGTCCGCTGTAGTTTCGGGCGTAGCCATAGGTGGGCAGCACGTGATTGGTGCCGCTGCAGTAGTCGCCCAGTGACTCAGGGGTGAGTCGACCGAGGAACACGGAACCCGCATTGCGAATGTTCGCAAGGCGATCCCGAGCATCGGCCGTGTTTACTATGAGGTGTTCGGGTGCGTAGTCGTTGCTAATGGCGAGCGCCTCATCGATATCGCCCACCTCGATGAGTGCGCTGTTCGCGAGCGCCTCGGAGACAATTTCCGCGCGATCGAGTGCTGCGGTGAGTCGAATCACGGCTTCTTGAACCTGCGCGATCAGCGTCGCGCTGTCCGTGAGCAGGATGACCTGCGAATCCGGGCCGTGTTCGGCTTGTGACAGCAGGTCCGCTGCGACGTAGTCAGGGTTGGCGGCCGCGTCAGCGATCACGAGCACCTCAGACGGGCCTGCTGGCATGTCCTGGGCGGCGCCCGCCGGGTCAGCAGACACCTGCGACTTGGCTTCGGTCACCCAGGCGTTTCCGGGTCCGAAGACCTTGTGTACGGCCGGCACGCTGTCGGTGCCATAGGCCATCGCCGCGATGGCCTGGGCGCCACCGATACGAAAGACATCCGTGACACCCGCTTCGCGTGCCGCAAACAGAATGGCCGGGTGAACGTCGCCATCCACAGCCGGCGGTGAGCACAGCACGCGCACCGGGCAGCCCGCGATGGCTGCGGGTACCGCGAGCATCATGGCGGCAGAGGGCAGGGGTGCAGAACCCGCAGGCACGTAGAGACCAACGGCATCGACGGGCTGACTCAGGCGCTCACAGCGCACACCGGGCATTGTCTCCACGCTAATGGGTGTTGGGCGTTGCGCTTCGTGGAACGCGCGAATGTTGGCAATCGCCTGGCGGATTGCCGCACGGTCTTCGGCGCTGAGGGCCCGTTCGGCGGCGTCGAATGCAGCCGCATCGACTTTGAGCGCCTCGGGCGCAACACCGTCGAGCGCTTCGCCCAGTTGGCGTACGGCGACGTCACCGTCGGCACGGACCGCAGCGATGATCTCGCCCACGGTGCTTCGGATCGCGTCCGATGCCGCAACCGCAGGGCGCGCCAGGACCTCGGCGCGTGCAGCGCCATCAAGGTTTTGCCAGCGGTAGGCCGAGACGTTCATGCGAGCATCTTCTCCACGGGCAACACGAGCATGCTGCTTGCGCCGACGGCCTTCAGGCTCTCCAGGGTTTCCCAGAACACGTTCTCGCGACACACGGCATGCACCGCCACGCGATCTTCGATGCCTTCGAGCGGGAGGACCGTCGGGGCCTCACTGCCGGGCAAGATGCGCGTGATCTCAGCCACCGCCTTGCGCGGTGCGTGCAGCATGATGTATTTGCTCTCACTGACCTGCATGACGCCTTCCATGCGCAGCAAGAGCCGGTCGATCCATTCTTGTTTGGCGTCGGACAAGCGGGCATTGGTCTGGATCAGGGCGACCTGGCTTTCGAGCAACGTCTCCAGCTCGACGAGCTGGTTGGCGATAAGCGTTGAGCCCGTGGAAACCAGGTCGCTGATGAACTCCGCTTTGCCAAGCCGTGGTGCGATCTCTACAGCACCCGAGAAGTACACGACATCGGCATTGACGCCGTTTCGCTCGAGATAGTCTCGCGTCAGTGCCGGGTAGCTCGTGGCAATACGGCAACCTTCAAGGGACTGGGGGCCAGACCACGCTTGCGCTTCGGGCGCCGCCAGCGACAGTCGGCATTCACCAAAACCAAGTCGACGCAGCTCGTGAAAGGGGGTCTGCCCGGCCTCGAACGTGCCGTTCAACCGTTTCTCTTCGATGACATTGAGCCCGGCGATACCAAGATCGCAGACGTCTTCGCCCACGAGCCCTGGAATATCGTCGTCGCGGACGAGCAATAGATCGATAGGCATATTTTCGCCGTAGCAGAACAGCTGGTCCTTGCTCTTGCGGATTTTGAGGCCACAGCGTTCGAGCAGTTGCATCGTTTGCTCGGTGAGGCGGCCTGATTTCTGGACCGCGATCTTGAGGCGGTCTGCAGCGGTGTCCATGTGACTTCCGTTAGTTAGGAGGGTGGAAAAAGGGGTTAACCGGTCGTTGCGGTCAGGGCTTTGCGGTAACCGCCGGCACCGGCGGTCAGGCAGCGGGCCACGCGGCCGACGGTCGTGACGCTCACGCCCGTGCGGTCCTGTATCGCGCGATAGGGCATACCCTGTTCCAGCAGCTGTACGACGGCCCAGCGATCTGCGAGCGCCTGCAGTTCTGCAGGGGTGCATAAATCCTCGAGCAGCGCGTGAACATCGTTGGGCTGATCCAGTGCGGCCAGCGCCTTGCAAAGCGATCGCTCCGCGGCCCTTTGGCGTTTTCCCTGGATGGTGCGATTTGGCTTCATAGCATCGGCCTGTGAGGAGCGCCCTTCGGGCGTGATTCCGTTTGTAATAACGTAATAGTGTATTAGCGTACTACTACATTAAAGCGTATGCTACGTCTGAAACCTTGCGTGTGCAACTGTTTTGAAGGCTTGACAGCGAACCCGCGCCTCGATCACCATCCGTCTGTACTCATCGAGACCGGCTGAGGGACAGGCCCTTTGACGCCGGGGCAACCTGCACGTTTAACCCACGCGCAAGGTGCCAACTCCTACGGACGGTCCGATACCGTCGACAGATGAGTTCCGGTTCAGCCCCGGCACCGCCGTGGGATGGGAACCGGAGCCCATTGGCCCCCGGGGGGCTGCTCCTTGAGTCGTTTTTTAGTTTGCGCTGTCAGAAATTCTGTAGCGCGTGGGTCTCGTCCTGGAGAGGACGATCCTTGCCGACCAATTGGAGACACGTCATGCCCCTCGATCCCAGCAAGTACCACTATGAGACCCTGCAGGTCCATGCGGGTCAGGACCCGGCACCAGGCACCAACGCCCGTGCCGTACCCATCTATCAGAGCACCTCGTACACGTTCGACGATGCGTCACATGGCGCGCGTCTGTTTGCGCTGCAGGAGTTCGGCAATATCTACAGCCGCATCATGAACCCGACGACGGACGTGTTCGAGCAACGCGTTGCCGCGCTCGAGGGCGGGGTGGCGGCACTCGCCACGGCCAGCGGCCAGGCGGCCCAATTCCTGGCCATTTCCACGATTGCGCAGGCCGGTGACAACATTGTGGCGCGCAGCTCGCTGTACGGCGGTACCTACAACCAGTTCAAGGTCGCGCTGCCGCGACTGGGTATCGACGTGACGTTCGTGGAAGGTGACAACCTCGACGACTACCGCGATGCCATCGACGACAACACGAAGGCGATCTACGCCGAGTCGATCGGCAACCCCGGTTTTGACGTGCCGGACTTCCGCGCGCTGTCCGAACTTGCACACGAGCACGGTATTCCGCTGATCGTCGACAACACGCTGGGCTGCTGCGGCTACGTCGTCCGTCCGATTGATCACGGTGCTGACATCGTGGTCGAGTCGGCCACCAAGTGGATCGGCGGCCACGGCACATCGATTGGTGGCGTTATCGTCGACGCGGGCACCTTCGATTGGGGCAACGGCAAGTTTCCGCTGTTCTCTGAGCCGTCACCGGGCTATCACGGACTCGTGTTCTCCGACGTATTCGGCAAGGGCTCCGACTTTGGCAACATCGCCTTTATCATCCGCGCCCGCGTGGAAGGCCTGCGTGATTTCGGAACCTCCCAGAGTCCGTTCAACGCCTTCTTGCTGCTGCAGGGGCTTGAGACCCTGTCGCTACGCGTACAGCGCCACGTCGACAATGCTCTGGAGCTTGCGCAATGGCTGGAGCGCCAGCCTGACGTTGCCTGGGTCAGCTACCCGGGTCTCGACTCGCACCCGCATCACGCGCAGGCGAAGCGCTACTTCAACAATGGTTTTGGCGCCGTACTGACCTTTGGCATCCGCGGCGGCGCCGAGGCAGGTCAGCAGTTCATTGACGGCGTTGAAATTGCGAGCCACCTGGCCAACGTCGGTGACGCAAAGACACTCGTCATCCACCCGGCCAGTACGACCCACCAGCAGCTCAGCGAAGCGGAGCAGCGCGCCACGGGCGTCACATCCGACATGGTTCGAGTGTCTGTCGGTATCGAACACATTGACGACATCAAGGCGGATTTCGCGCAGTCGTTCGAGAAAGCCCGCGCGGCTAACGCTGCCTGATGCGCGACAACGTGACGAGCGATCGCCTGGTGACCGCAGGCCGGGTCTCTCCGGAGACCCGGCTGGCATATCTGGACAGCCCCTTCGTCACGGAATCGGGCGCCGCCGTCGAGGTGCCGACGATCGCTTACCGGACCTGGGGCACGCTGGCTGAAGACGGCAGCAATGCCGTGCTGGTGTGTCATGCGCTGACCGGTTCGGCAGACGCTGATTCTTGGTGGCCTGGGCTAATCGGACCCGGGGCACCATTGGATCCGGCGCGGGATTTCATCGTCTGCAGCAATGTGATTGGCGGGTGCTACGGCAGTTCTGGGCCGTACACGCCCGCCGCCGATGGGGGGCGTCTCGGGCTGGACTTTCCCGAGGTCACGGTGCGCGACATGGTTCGGGCGCAGAAGCGCCTGCTCGACAGGCTGGGCGTGCGGCACCTGCAATTGGTGATTGGCCCCTCATTGGGTGGGATGCAGACGCTGGAATGGGCCGCAAGCTTTCCTGACTTTGTGAGCGCCATCGCACCGATCGGCGTCTCCGGCCGTCACTCGGCCTGGTGCATTGGCGTCGGTGAGTCGCAGCGCGCCGCGATCGCGGCGGATTCGAATTGGCAAGGCGGGCGCTACGAGGACAGCGCGCGCCCCGAGCAGGGTCTTTCAGCGGCTCGCATGATGGCGATGATCATGTACCGGAGCTGGCAGAATTTTGAGGAACGTTTTGAGCGCAAGCCGGACCAGGCGCAGGGCTTCGATGTGTCGTCTTACCTGCAATACCAGGGCCGCAAACTCGTGGAGCGCTTCGACGCCGCGAGCTACTACCGGCTGACGCAAGCCATGGACAGCCATGACCTCGGTCGCGGTCGTGGCGGTGAATACCTCGAAGTGCTGGCCGGTGTTCGCAACCCCGCGCTCGTCGTCGCGGTCACCTCGGACGTGCTGTATCCGCCGCGCGAGCAACAGACGCTTGCGTCACACTTGCCCGCCGCAATCTACCGGGAGCTCGACAGTGCCCACGGGCATGATGGATTCCTGATCGACCTCGAACCCTTGGCGGAGATGATCGCCGCGTTTCGAAGCGGTGACGAAGCCGCCGTGGCGGCCTGCCAAACGGGCTAGCTCGCCTCGCCGGCGAGGGCGCTCAGGATGGCGTCAGTCATGTCTGACGTCGACAGGGTCGGCCTGTCGCCCGCAATGTCGGCTGTTCGCGCACCCGCAGCTAAGGCGCGTTCAATCGCCGCTTCGACGGCTTCGGCCTCCGCCTCGAGACCGAGGCTGTGACGCAGCAGCATCGCAACGCTCGCAATGGTGCCCACGGGGTTGGCGATGCCCTGACCGGCGATGTCTGGTGCCGATCCGTGGATGGGCTCATACAGCCCGCGTAGACCGTGTTCGTGTCGCGCCTCACCCAACGACGCTGAGGGCAGCAGGCCCAAAGAACCGGCAATGGTTGCGGCCTCGTCAGTGAGGATGTCACCGAAGAGGTTCTCTGTGACGATGACGTCGAATCGGGCCGGTGCATTGATGAGGTGCATGGCCGTGGCATCGACCAGCAAGTGCTCGAGCGTAACGCCTTCGAGTGACCCGGCAACCGCATCAACCGTGGTGCGCCACAGCCGTGATGTCGCCAGCACGTTGGCCTTGTCGACCGAGGTCAGATGACCGCGGCGCGAAATCGCAAGCTCGGCGGCCAGACGCACGATGCGTTCGATTTCCGTGCGCGTGTAACGGCACACGTCTTCGGCCACATCGGTGCCCTCACGCTTGTCACCGAAGTAGATACCCCCGGTCAACTCGCGCACCACCAGGATGTCGACACCCTCGATGCGCTCGGGGCGCAACGGCGACGCATCGCGCAGGGCAGGGTACACGCTGACGGGGCGCAGGTTAGCGTAGAGCCCCAACGCACCGCGCAGGCGAAGCAGGCCGTTCTCAGGCCGCTGACCCACGGGCCGATCCGCCCAGGCCGGACCACCCACCGCCCCAAGCAAGATGGCGTCAGCCTCGCGACAGGCACTTAAGGTGGTCGCGGGCAGCGGGTCGCCGGAGACGTCGATGGCCGCACCGCCCATAGGGTGTTCGCTGATCTCAAAGTCATGCCCGAACCGGCTGCCGATCGCCTCCAGTACGGCGACGCCGGCGGCAGCGACTTCCGGCCCGATGCCATCACCGGGCAGAGCGACGATCGTGGCCTTCATGCCGGTGCCGGGTCGTTGCGTGTGGCTTCAAACGCGCTGATGGCGTCGGCGCGATCGAGCAGGAAGCCCAGCTGATCGGTGCCGCGCATGAGGCAGTAGCGTGAGAAATCGTCGATCTCGAACGTCTCAGATGCCCCCGCATGGGGACCATCGATGAGATGAACACCCCGCGTCTCAAGGTTGATCTTCACGGCACAGGGCGCTGCCAGCAGCTGCGCGTGAAATGCCGGCGACACCACGATGGGCAGCAAGCCGTTCTTCAGCGAGTTGGAGCGAAAGATATCGGCGATCTCGGTCGAGATCACGGCACGAAAACCGAAGTCTGTGAGTGCCCAGGGGGCGTGCTCGCGCGACGAACCGCAACCGAAATTGCGCCCGGCGACCAGGACCTCTGCACCCGCCGATTCGGGCTGGTTGAGTATGAATTCGGCGTTGCTCGATCCGTCGCTGTCGTAGCGCCAGTCGGCAAACAGGGATTCGCCCAGGCCCTCGCGACTTGTCGTCGTCAGGAAGCGGGCGGGGATAATCTGATCAGTATCGACGTCGGCGCGCGGCAGCAATACCGTTTGCGACGAAAAGACGGTGATGGGTTTCATGTCGAGGCCTTCAGTGGGCGAGTTGGCGCGCGTCGGCGATGCGACCCGCGACGGCACTGGCGGCCGCTGTGGCGGGGCTTGCGAGTACCGTGCGTGCGCCGACGCCTTGGCGGCCCTCGAAATTGCGGTTACTCGTACTGATGGCGAGTTTGCCGGCTGCAACCGTGTCGCCATTCATGCCGAGGCACATCGAGCAGCCCGACTCGCGCCACTCAGCGCCGGCGGCTTCAAAGATCCGGTGCAGGCCACGCGCTTCGGCCTCAGCCTTGACGGCCTGCGAGCCCGGTACCACGAGCATGCGAACACCGTCCGCCACTTGACGACCCTCCAGCACTCGAGCGGTGGCTTCGAGGTCTGGCAGACGGGCATTGGTGCAACTGCCCACAAAGACCACGTCAACCGGAGTACCCGCGATGGGTTTGCCGGCCTCGAGCTGCATGTACTCAAGCGCGCGGTCCCAGCTGCCGTCTCCGGGTGCCTCGGGCAACGGTGCATCGATGCCGACCACCATGCCCGGGTTGGTGCCAAAGGTGACCATCGGCGAGAGCGTGCTCGCGTCGATGTGCACGGTCTTGTCAAAGGCCGCCCCAGCATCGGTGGCGAGTTCGCGCCATCGACTCACGGCCGTATCGAATTCGGCGCCTTGCGGTGCGAGTTTGCGGCCCGCCAGGTAATCGAAGGTGGTGTCATCTGGCGCGATCATGCCTGCGCGTGCGCCGGCTTCGATCGACATGTTGCACACCGTCATTCGTCCTGCCATGTCGAGCGCGCGCACCGCGTCGCCGCGATACTCGATGACGTGACCGGTGCCACCATCAACACCCGTTTGCCCGATGATCGCGAGAATCAGGTCCTTGGCCGTGACGCCTTCTGGCAGCGCGCCAGAGACTTCGACTGCCATTGTCTTCGGTCGACGCTGCAACAGGCACTGTGTGGCCAGCACATGACCAACTTCTGTGGTACCAATGCCAAAGGCCAAAGCGCCGAACGCACCATGCGTAGAGGTGTGGCTGTCGCCGCAGACGATCGTCTTGCCGGGCTGCGTGGCTCCGAGCTCGGGGCCAATGATGTGCACAATGCCGCGCTCATCACTGTCAAAGTCGCGCAGCGGAATCCCAAACTCGGCGCAGTTTTTTTGCATCTGTCGAATCTGCGCAGCGGCGGAAGGACCCACCACGTCGATGTCTGCCAGTTTGCGTACGGGTGTCGTCGGCGTTGAATGGTCCATCGTGGCCAGCGTGCGATCGATGCGATGGACAGATAGACCGCGCTCGCGCAACACGGTGAAGGCCTGTGGGCTCGTGACCTCGTGGATGAGATGCAGATCGATGTAGAGCACCGTCGGCGTCTCAGTCGTCTCAGGCGTCACAACATGCGACGCCCACACCTTTTCGAACAGCGTTTTGCTCATGGCGACGCTCAGATCGTGGCGTGCACGGCGTCTTCGCCCGCACCCAGGTCGTCGAGACCCTTTTCACGGCGGCGCAGGATGCGGTTGATCACCTCGAGCCAGGCGCGCGCGCTTGCCTCGACGATGTCGGTGCTGATCCCGTGGCCACGGTAGGTCGCGCCGTTGAAGGTCGCCGTGATCGTGACCTCACCCTGTGCGTCCTCGCCGATGCTCACGCCGCGTACGTCGTAGTGTTGCAGCTCGAGATTGATGCCCGTGATGCGTTCAAGCGCCATGCAGGCCGCCTCAACCGGGCCGCCACCGACCGCGGCTTCCACGACGTGCGGCTCGTCGCCGCGGTGCATGTCGACGGTTGCGGTCGCGTGGGCGCCCGTGGACGTCGTCACGGTCAAATCATCGAGGTACCAGGGGCCGTCATTGGCACCTGCGTCGTTCATGACGAGCGCTTCGATGTCGCTGTCGTAGATATCCTTCTTTTTGTCAGCCAGCGCTTTGAAGCGATTGAACGCGGCATTCAGCGAGAAGTCGTCGAGTTCGAAGCCGAGCTCGGCGATGCGATCACGAAACGCGTGGCGCCCGCTGTGCTTGCCGAGAACGAGGTTGGAGCGGCTGATGCCGACACGTTCGGGCTGCATAATCTCGTAGGTCGATGCGTGCTTGAGCATGCCGTGCTGGTGAATGCCGGCTTCGTGCGCGAACGCATTGTCACCGACGATCGCCTTGTTGCGTGGGATGTGCATGCCCGTGATCGATGAGACGAGTCGCGCCGTCGGGTAGAGCCGCGTGGTATCGACATTGGTGTGCAAACCGAACCACTCGGAGCGCGTGTCGATGGCCATCACAACCTCTTCGAGCGAACAGTTGCCCGCGCGTTCGCCGATGCCGTTGATCGTGCACTCGACCTGGCGGGCGCCGCCGCGTACGGCCGCGAGGCTGTTGGCCACCGCCATGCCGAGGTCGTCATGGCAGTGCACCGACAGGATCGCGTCGGCAACATTGGGCACCGTGTCAATGAGGTGGCGGAACAATGCCTCGAACTCCTGCGGCACCGTGTAGCCGACGGTGTCTGGAACATTGATCGTCGTCGCCCCGGCCTCGATAGCCGCCGTCACGATTTCGGTCAGGAATTCGGGTTCGGTACGTGAGGCGTCCTCGGGCGAGAATTCGATGTCCGCGCAGCGCTCCCGCGCCATGCGAATGGCGCCGACAGCCGTGTTGAGAATTTCTTCGCGGGCCATGTTGAGCTTGTGCGTACGGTGAATCTCACTCGTGGCCACAAACACATGGATCCGCGGCTTCGCGGCGTGCTGCACGGCCTCCCAGGCCTTGTCGATGTCTTCGGGGTTACAACGCGCCAGGCTCGCAACGCTGGCGTGCTGTACTTCGCGGGCCACCGCCGCAACAGACTCGAGGTCACCCGGCGAGGCGGCCGCAAAGCCCGCCTCAATGACGTCGACACGTAGTAGATCGAGGGCCCGCGCGACGCGAAGTTTTTCAGAAAGCGTCATGCTGCAACCCGGTGCCTGTTCACCGTCGCGCAGCGTCGTGTCGAAGATACGAACGCGATTCTCGTCTGCTTCTGCCATCTCGAACTCCTTGCGGCGTGCCTGCCGTCAGTTCACTTGTTCAACCAGGGCATCTTGTCCCTGAGCCCCGCACCCACGGTTTCGATCGGGTGATCGAGGTCTTCGTTCATCAGCCTGCGGTATTCCGGCAGACCGTTTTCGTTCTCCGCGATCCAGTCACGCGCGAACTTGCCTTCCTGGATGTCGGTCAGCACGGCCTTCATGCTGTCCTTGACGCGGTCGTCGATGACCCGGGGGCCACTGATGAGGTCGCCCCATTGCGCGGTCTCGGAGATGAACTCGTGCATTTTCTTAAGCCCACCTTCGTGCAGCAGGTCGACGATCAGCTTGAGCTCGTGCAGGCACTCGTAATACGCCACCTCGGGTTGGTAGCCGGCCTCAACGAGCGTCTCGTAACCCTTGAGTACGAGTTCAGTCGCGCCGCCACAGAGCACCGCCTGTTCGCCGAACAGGTCCGTCTCGGTCTCTTCCTTAAACGTGGTTTCAAGCACTCCGGCGCGTGCACCACCCAGGCCGTCGGCGTAGCACAGCGCTTTAGCGAACGCGTTACCCGTAGCGTCGGCTGCGACGGCGACCAGGCAGGGCACGCCACGACCCTCGAGGTACTGGCGCCGTACAAGGTCGCCGGGACCCTTGGGCGCGATCATCACGACATCGAGGTCGGTACGCGGCTCGATCTGACCGTACTGAATGTTGAAGCCGTGCGCGAAGAGCAGGGCGGCCCCTTGTCCCAGATTGGGTTCAATAGCCTTGTACAACGCACCCTGAGAGACGTCGGGTGTCAGCAGGGCGACAAGCGCGGCGCCTTCAGCCGCTTCGGCGGGTGTGGCGACCGTATGGCCATCGGCTTCAGCACGCGGCCACGAGGCACCCCCTTCGCGCAGGCCGACGACGACGTCGTAGCCCGAGTCCTTGAGATTGGAGGCGTGGGCACGGCCCTGGCTGCCGTAACCGATGATCGCAATCTTGCCGCCACGTAGTGCGTCATGATTTACGTCTGATTCGCCGTACATTTTCATTGTCGTTTCCTGTGCGTTGTGCTGCTGTCAGTTACAAAAAAGCCCCGCTACCAGTGCTGGATGCGGGGCCTTGCTCGGGCTGGCTGTCGTTGGCAACAGCTAGCCGGACCCCGCGACCATAAGGAGCAGGACTAGAGCGAGCGAGTTGTCATTGTGAGTGCGCGTCATCGAAAGTCGCGTCCTAAGAATCCCGGCGATCATCGTCAATGGTATCGGCACTGTCAAACGCTTTTTTAGGTTGGCGTAATCGGGCGTCGCGACGCGAAAAAGCTTCCAGATGAAACTATGCGCCGCGCGCGCACTCAGGGCATTTCGATGACGACCTTACCCATGGCTTCGCGGCGCGCCAGAATGTTCATGGCCTCGGCCGCATCGTCGAGTGGCAACACCGTACCGACGTGCGGTTTGAGCTCTCGAGCCAGCAGCCATTGCATCAGTTCGCGCGTGTTTTCGTCGTTGGCCTCACGCTCGCGCTGCGTAAACGCCCCCCAGAACACGCCAACCACGGAGGCACCTTTGAGCAGCGGCAGGTTGGCGGGGGCCGAAGGGATTTCGCCGCTCGCGAAACCAATCACCAGCAGCCGACCGCGCCAGGCCAGCGCGCGCAGGCAGTCGTCGAAGAGCGCACCGCCCACGGGGTCGTAGATGACATCGACGCCCTGGCCACCGGTCATCGCCTTGATGGTGTCCTTGAGCGAGACCTCTGTGTAGTTGATGCACTCGCTGGCGCCGTACTGACGCGCCAGGTCCAGCTTGTCTTCATTGCTGGCCGCGGCGATGACCTTGGCACCCATTTTGACACCGAGCTCTACAGCCGCGAGACCGACGCCGCCAGCCGCGCCCAGTACCAGCAGGGTCTCGCCGGGCTGAATCTGCGCGCGCTGCTTGAGCGCGTGGTAGGACGTGCCGTAGGTCATCATGATCGCCGCAGCAACGCGGTAGTCCAGCGCATCCGGAATCGGCACCACAGCTGCCGCCGGCACCACGATCTGCTCGGCCATGCCACCGTGACCCACCATGCAGAAGACGCGCTGACCGACCTTGAGGTGTTCCACGCCGTCGCCCACCGCATCAATATCGCCCGACATTTCGGCGCCAGGCGAAAACGGCATTTCCGGTTTGAACTGGTACTTGCCCGCGACCATAAGCACGTCGGGGAAATTCACGCCACAGGCACGGATGCGGATTCGCACCTCGCCGGCACCGGGTTCGGGGCTTGGAACGTCTTCGACAACGATGGCGTCCGGTGGTCCGTAAGTCTTGACGAGTGCCGCTTTCATCGTGTCTCCCAAGCGTGAGCGAAGCGGCAAGCTTAGTGACCGCCTGCGCCGCCGACAAGCGGGCTGGCAACGATCATGGAGGCCGCGTATGCTCGCGCGCTCGTGTCGCCGCAGCCGCTGCGACGGGACATGACTGGGGGACAGCATGGATTTCGATTACTCGCCCAAGGTACAAGCGCTGCGTGATCGCGTGGCGGCGTTCATGAACGAGCACGTGTACCCGAACGAGCAGACCTACTACGACCACCTCAAGACCGAGGGTCGCTGGACCATTCCGCCCATCATGGAGGAACTCAAGGCAAAAGCCCGCGAGGCCGGCCTTTGGAACCTGTTCCTGCCCGAAAGTGACCGGGGTGCGGGACTCACCAACCTCGAATACGCGCCGCTCTGCGAAATTATGGGCCGCTCGCCGATTGCCCCCGAGGTCTTCAACTGCGCGGCGCCGGACACGGGCAACATGGAAGTCCTCGAGCGCTATGGCACCGAGGCGCACAAGCAGCAGTGGCTCGCGCCGCTTCTGGCAGGCGAGATTCGTTCCGCATTCGCGATGACCGAGCCCGAGGTGGCGTCGTCGGATGCCACCAACGTGCAGTGTGCGATCGTGCGTGATGGCGATTCCTACGTCATCAACGGCCGCAAGTGGTGGACCAGTGGTGCGATGGACCCGCGCTGCAAGATCTTAATCCTCATGGGCAAGACAGACCCTGAGGCGGATCGTCACAGCCAGCAGTCGATGATTCTCGTGCCCACCGAAACCCCGGGCGTCGATATATTGCGGCCGCTGACCGTATTTGGTTACGACGATGCACCGCATGGCCACGCTGAGGTCTTGTTCACCGACGTCCGCGTGCCAGCGTCCAATTTGCTGCTGGGCGAGGGCAGGGGCTTCGAAATTGCGCAGGGACGGCTCGGCCCAGGGCGCATCCACCACTGCATGCGCACGATTGGCATGGCCGAGCGCGCACTCGAAGCGCTCTGCGCGCGCGTCGACAGCCGCGTCGCCTTCGGCAAGCCGCTGGCCGCGCAGGGTGTGGTCCGCGAGGCGATCTCCGATTCTCGATGCGAAATCGAGCAGGCCAGGCTGCTGACGCTCAAGGCCGCCGACATGATGGACAAAGTGGGTAATAAGGTGGCCCGTTCGCACATCGCGATGATCAAGGTGGTTGCCCCCACGATGGCCCTGAATGTGATTGACCGGGCGATCCAGTGCCATGGTGGCGCTGGCGTGTCCGGGGACTTCTTCCTGGCGTATGCCTGGGCCATGCTGCGTACGTTGCGCCTGGCCGATGGGCCGGACGAAGTGCACCGCGTCACCATCGCCAAACTCGAGCTTGGCGCCCAGCAGGCGGCACGCAGCACCGGAGTGGCATGAGGCGCAGGGGTAAAATCGAACTGGCACATCGAAAATGCTGTGTTATTCTTTTTTCGTGTGCCGGCCGCAAAGCCGCATAGTTTCAAGGTTTTCGGCCTTTTTCGGAGCATCCGGGGGGATGCTCTCAGAGGCTTTTTCTGCGCTGATTTCGGGGGAAACGGCAATGCAGACAGCGCGACGCAATCGACAAAGCGCGCGTCACGGTTCCGTAATCAACGGGCAGTACTGTGGCCGCCGGTTTGTCATTTCCAACTGTATCGGCAGCCTGGCCGACAGCATCGCGCGTGGGACATCCACAACCACCCATCTTCCTGCACGCGGGCTCACTCGTGTGTGTCAGTCAATTGCACTCAATAGAACAACCATCGAGGAGATTTCATGAAACGGCTCACTAGCGGTGCACGCGTCTGCGTGCTCCTAGCGGCAATGACGGCGCTCGCAGCGCCTGCCGCAGCGCAAAGCGTCGATTCTGTGATTAATGCGGAGAACACGCGTTTGCAGCGACAAGTTCAGTCGCAGACGCGCATCGATCGCATCGTGTCCCAGACGCGTTCCATCACGGATGAGTTCCGTGCCGTCAACAAGGAAATCGATGGTCTGAACATCTACAACCAGTTGCTTGAGGCGCAGGTCGCGCGTCAGCAGCAGAAGCTGGATGAGATCGAGTCTTCGATGAGCCGCGCCACGATGATCAACCGGCAGGTGCTGCCGCTGATCACGCGCATGACTGCGGCACTCAAGCAGTCAGTTGCCGTGGACATCCCGTTCCTCATGTCGGAGCGTACTGAGCGCGTCGAGAACCTCGAGGCGATCATGGATGACCCTGACGTCAGCGCGGCCGAGAAATTCCGCAAGACAATGGAGGCCTATCAAATCGAAATCGACTACGGCCGCACCATCGAGGCCTACACGGATCTCGTGTCAATCGGTGACAAGGAGTTCGAAGTTGAATTCCTGCGCATCGGCCGTATCGCCCTGCTGTTCCAGAACGCGGACGGCAGCATGACGGGCTGGTACAACCCGACGACGCGTCAGTTCGAAGAGAACAACGCGTACCGTGTCGAGGTCGAGAAAGGCCTTCAGGTCGCGACGAAGCAGATCGCGCCTGAGCTCATTCGCATTCCTGTCGTCGGTCCGGAGGCTTGATCATGACACGCAAGATCATCAAAGCACTGGCCGCTACGGCCATCGTTGCACTGGCACCCGTTGCGGGCGCCCAGGAAGCCGCGTCTCTGTCCGAACTTGTTCGTCTTATCGAACAGGGCCAGATCCAGGACTCCCAGGAAGCGCGTCAGCGTGAAGCCGAGTTCAACTCGCGCAAGTCGGAGCAGCAGCAGCTGCTGAACGCAGCGCGCAACGAGCGGGCTGCGGCTGAGCGCCGTGGCGAGCAGCTCGAAGGCCAGTTCGCGAACAACAATGAACAGCTGACCATTAAGGAAGCCGAGCTCAGCGAAGCTCTCGGCGAGCTCAAGGAACTGTTTGGTGTCCTGCAGCAGGTGACGGGAGACACGCAGAGCGTGTTCTCGAACTCGCTGACGAACATCCAGTACCCCGACCGTGAGGACTTCCTCGTCGAGCTGGGCACGAAGGTGTCGGGCGCCACGAATTTGGCCGAGATCGAAGAAATTGAGCGCCTGTGGTTCATGCTCCAGCAGGAAATCGCTGAGTCGGGCAAGGTCGCCAAATTCGACACGGACGTGATCGACGAAAACGGAAACGTCGTGACCGCGTCAGTGGCTCGCATCGGTAACTTTGTACTCGTCGGCGACGGCCGTTACCTGCAGTTCTCACCCAACGTGGGCGAAAACGGCACGGTTTCAGGTCTGCCCAAGCAGCCCCAGGGCCGTTACACGAGCTCCACGAGTGACCTCATGAGCGCCGCAGCGGGCCAGCCTGTTGTGGTCGGCATCGACCCGACGCGTGGCGGCGTCCTCGCGACGCTCGTTGAGTCGCTCACGCCGCTCGACCGCGTCAAGCAGGGTGGCATCGTGGGTTACTGCATCATCGCACTCGGCATCGTCGGTGTCCTGATCGCGCTGTTCCTGCTCATGAGCCTGCTCGCGGCCAACGCGAAGGTGAACAACCAGCTCAAGGCGGTCGACAGCCCGAGCGACGACAACCCACTGGGTCGTGTCTTGTCCGCTTACAGCAAGAACAAGTCGGTCGACACCGAAACGCTCGAGCTCAAGCTCAACGAAGCGGTGCTCAAGGAGATTCCGAAGATCAACCGCGGCCTGCTCATGGTGAAGGTGATCTCGGTCGTCGCACCGCTGGCAGGTCTGCTCGGTACGGTGACGGGGATGATCAAGACCTTCCAGGTCATCACCCTGTACGGCGCCGGCGATCCCAAGCTCATGGCGGGCGGTATCTCACAGGCACTGGTGACCACGGTACTGGGTCTCGTTGTCGCCATTCCTATGGTGCTGCTGCACACGGTGCTGTCGGGTCGCGCCAAGCGTCTCGTCAACATCCTCGAAGAGCAGAGCGCGGGGCTCATCGCCGAGCACTCTGAGGCGGCGCACCGCAGCTAGGAGTCGACGATGCGTTGGTTGACAGACCAGTTTCTGAACGTCCGTGACTTCATGGAGTCGGGCGGCACGATGGTGTGGATGATCGCACTGACGATTTTCGTCATGTGGTTGCTCATCGTCGAGCGCGCCCTGTTCTATCGCACGGATCTGCCCAAGCTCATCGAAGCGGTTCGCAACAAGTGGGAGGCGCGTCCTGAGCGTCGCTCATGGAACGCGCACCGCATTCGTGAGCAGATGGTGGCCGAGGTCGAGCTGCAGGTGGAGCAGTGGCTGGCGTTTATTCAAACGCTGGTCGCGCTATGCCCGCTGCTGGGCCTGATGGGCACTGTGACAGGCATGATCCGGGTGTTCGAAGTGATGGCACTGTCGGGCTCGGGTAACGTGCGTTCCATGGCGGACGGCGTCTCCCAGGCCACGATTCCAACCATGGCGGGCATGGTGGGGGCACTGTCGGGCGTACTGCTCGTCACGCTGCTCAACCGCCGCGCCGAGCGTGAGATCGGGTTGCTCGAAGACTCGCTCACGATGGACCACTAGGAGGGCCGGAGCATGCGCAGACGAATTGGCGGCGGCGCCGGCGGCGACGAGGAAGAAAACGAGATTAACTTGACGCCCATGCTGGACGTCGTGTTCATCATGTTGATCTTCTTCATCGTGACGGCCTCGTTCATCAAGGAATCGGGCCTGGACGTGAACCGTCCGGATGCACCGACCGAGAGTAAGCCCAACGACGAGAATATCCTCGTGGTCATTGCGGACAACAATGACATTCTCATTGACAACCGGCGCATCGACCCTCGGGCCGTGCGCGCCAACATTGAGCGTCTTCACGCCGAGAACCCGGAGGGCTCGGTGGTGATTAAGGCGCACAAGGACTCGTACAACGAGACCCTGGTTGTCGTCATGGACTCGGCTCGCGATGCAGGCGTCAAGAACGTCTCCATGGCGGACTGACACGCCCACTGCCCAGGAGAAGCCGTAGTGAGCCGCAGAAGCAGCCAAACCGAAGAAGACAATGAGATCAACCTGACGCCCATGCTGGACGTCGTGTTCATTATGCTCATTTTCTTCATCGTGACCGCGTCGTTCATTAAGGAATCGGGACTCGACGTCTCGCGCCCGGAGGCCTCAACAGCCCTCAAGGTCGAGGACGCCAACATCCTGATTGCTATCAGCGAGAACAACGAGATCTGGATGGATCGTCGTCGCGTCGACCCGCGCGTAGTGCGCGCCACCATCGAACGACTGCATTCCGAGAACCCGAAGGGCTCTGTTGTGATCCAGGCCGACAAGAAGTCGAATAACGAGACCCTGAGGATCGTGCTCGACGCCGCCAAGGCGGCCAAGGTCGAAAACGTGTCACTGGCGACGGAAACGTCGTAGCGCGACCGCTAACGGTCGCACGGCCCCTGACGGGGCGGAGGTAGCGAGATGACCAGATACCTGATTGCCATTGTGTCCGGAGCACTTGTGACATCGTCACTGCTGTTCCTGATGACGTTTCTCATCGAGACGGGCGAGAGCGCTGTGACAACACCGCGCGAGCGCCAGCTGCTCGACTTTGTGCGTGTTCGCCAGGAAGAGGTTGTGAACCGCGAGGAACGCAAGCCCGAGAAGCCGCAGAAGCCCGAAACGCCGCCGCCCGACGTGCCGCCGCCGCCCACCGATGACGTCAACCCGGACGTCACGGGCATCAGTGTGCGCGCGCCGAGGATCGACACGAGCACGAATATCGCGGCACCCGGCGAGTTGTCCTACGCGGACGGCGAGTACTTGCCCATTGTGCGGGTTGCACCCGTCTATCCGAACCGTGCGTTGTCACGCGGCCTCGAAGGCTACGTGGACCTCATGTTCACGGTGACCGATGCGGGTACGGTCAAGGACCCGGTGGTGACGTACACGACCTCATCGCTGTTCAACCGCGCTGCCACTCAGGCCGTACTCAAGTTCAAGTACAAGCCGCGTGTCGTCGACGGGAAACCTGTCGAAGTCCCGGGTGTCGAAACCCGTATCCGCTTCCAGCTCGAGAAGTAAGCCATGATGTTTACCGTGACCCCTCGAAAACGCTTTGGCGCCGGCCTGCTAGGCACACTGGCGCTGGCACTGACACTCGGCCTTGCGTCAGGCACGGCGCTGGCTCAGGACGATGACGAGCCGCCGCAGCGCCAGACCAAGAAGGCGGAGGCGCTCTCCAAGCCCGTCTACGACAAGCTGACCAAGGCGCAGGAAGCCATCGACGAGAAGGACGTGCAGGGCGCCCGCCGCATCATCGACGGCATGCTGGCCGACGACATCACGGACTTCGAGCGCACCAATGTCTTGAACTTCAAAGGCTTTATTGAGTACAGCTCGGGCAACACGGATGGCGCCATTCGCGCCTACGAGCAGCTTGTGGCGCTGCCAAGCGTTGAGCCGCAGATGCGTCTGCAAACGATCTACACGCTCGCGCAGCTGCACGCGACGGAAGAGCGCTACGACCGCACGATCGCATTGCTGAATGAGTGGTTTGCGGCGACGACGAACCCGGCGCCAGAGCCCTACGTGCTGCTGGCCCAGGCCTACGCGCAAACCGAACAGTTCGACAAGATGATCGCGCCACTCGACGCCGCCATCGCAGAGGCGAAAGAGCGGGGCACGACGATCCGCGAGGACTGGTACAACCTCAAGTACTACGCTTGTTACCAGCTCGAGCGCTACACCTGCGTTCGCGACACGCTCAAGATTCTGCTCGTCACCTGGCCCAAGAAGTCCTACTGGATGGCGCTGGGCGGCATTTTCTCCGAGCTCGACCAGGAAAAAGAAATGCTGGCCGTGTACGAGGCTGCCTACACCCAGGGCCTTCTCACGAGCGAGAGCGAGCTGGTCACCATGGCGCAGCTCTACCTGCAGGGTGAGATCCCCTACAAGGCCGCGAAGGTTCTCGAAGAGGGCATGGATAGCGGTGCAATCAGCCAGGAAGCCAAGAACTACCGCCTGCTGTCGCAAGCCTGGACGCTGGCTGCCGAGGACGACAAGGCGATTCCTGCGTTGCGTGAAGCCGCACGCCGGACATCGGACGGCGACCTGGATGCACGCCTGGCGATTGCCTACCTCAACACCGAACAATACGCTGAGTGCGTCGATGCAGGCCGCGAAGGTCTGCGCAAAGGCGGCCTGCAGAACCCGTCAGACAGCCAGGTCACCATTGGCATGTGCCTGTACAACCTCGACCGCCTCAGTGACGCCAAGAACACGTTCCGCCAGGCCGCGCGCTCAGACCGCAGCCGCAATTTGGCGCAACAGTGGATCAAGGTCATCACGAGTGACGAGGCCCGCCTGGAACAATTACGCCTCGCGCGTCAGCAGGTGCGTCGTAACCGTGAGGAAGACTCGGCCGACGATTAACGGATAGACTTCTGATGCAGCGTGCCGGGCACTCGCCCGGCACGCGCGCGTCTGGACGGCGCGTTTTCAACGAATACGCATCCCAACACCCCCAAAGAAACGAAAGCTCATGCCCAAAATCATCTTCGTCGAACAAGACGGTACGCGTAAGGAAGTGGAAGCCGAAGCCGGCTACACGGTCATGGAAGTGGCCGTTAACAACGGCGTTGACGGTATCGTCGCAGAATGCGGCGGCGCCTGTGCCTGCGCCACCTGCCACGGCTACGTGGACGAGGCCTGGCTCGACAAACTGCCTGAAATGGACGACATGGAAGACAGCATGCTCGACGCTGCCTATGAGCGCCAGGACACAAGCCGCCTGACCTGTCAGATCGAGATCACGGACGCCCTGGACGGGCTCGTGATCAACGTGGCCGACAACGAAAACTGATGACAAGCGCCGGCCGAAGGGCCAGCGGTCTCTCGTCTAGCGCAGCCCGGTTTCCGATCGGGCGATCACCATACGCTGAATCTCGCTCGTCCCTTCGTAAATTTCCGTGATCTTGGCATCACGGAAGTAGCGCTCAACCGGCATTTCCTTGCTGTAACCCATGCCGCCGTGGATCTGCACGGCCTGGTGGGCGATGTACATGGCTGTTTCTGACGCATAGAGCTTCGCCATGCTCGAGTTGAGCGTATTGCGAGCACCCGTACGCAGTGCCTCTTCCTTGGACCAGGCGGCCTGCAGGGTCAGCAATCGCGAGGCCTCGAGTCGCGTTTTCATGTCCGCGATCTTGGCCTGGTTCATCTGGAAGCTGCCAATCGGCGATCCAAAAGCGATGCGCTCACGAGCGTAATCCACGCTGGCCTCATAGGCAGCACGCGCGATGCCCACGGCCTGTGCCGCAATACCGATTCGACCTGCGTCGAGGACGCTCATGGCGATCTTGAAGCCGTCACCTTCGTCGCCAAGCCGGTTTTCGACCGGGCACTGGTAATCGGTCAACTCGATCTCACAGGTTGCCGAGGCGCGAATGCCAAGCTTGGGCTCGGTCTTGCCCCGCTCGAAGCCGGGCTGGTTCGTTTCGATGATGAAGGCTGTGACTCCGGAGGCACCCGCCTCAGCATCGGTCATGGCGAACAGCACGACGAAATCGGCGACGGGGCCAGACGTAATCCACGACTTCTTGGCATTGATCACGTAGTGGCTGCCGTCTTCGGAGCGCACCGCGCGCGAGCGCATGTTGCTCGAGTCCGAGCCCGACTGGGGCTCGGTCAGGGCGTAGGCGCCGATCGCCTGACCCTGGGCCACGGGGCCTACGTAGCGGTGTTTCTGATCCTCGGTCCCGAACAGCAGGATGCCGTTGTTGTAGAGCGAGTTGTTGACCGAGACGATCGTCGAATGGGCCGCATCGGCTGCTGCAATTTCTTCCATAACCAGTGCGTAGCAGACGGCGTCGAGGCCCGCACCCCCGTAGGCTTCCGGCACTTCAATGCCCATGAACCCCAGCTCACCGGCCTTGGCGATTGTGTCGGCGGGAAACTCACCGCTGTGATCAAATGCCGCCGCAACGGGGACGATCTCGCTTTGTGCAAAATCGCGCGCTGCAGACTGGATCATCTGTTGTTCTTCGGTGAGTCTGAAATCCACGGAGTACTCCATTCGAGCTGTGCTAACTGCCTATTTTTAATCGTCATTAAATTTTTTGCAATGCAGCATTGCACGTATTTATGGGCGCAGCCGCCTGACACGGCGCAGACACTGGCGTCTGCTATGATTCTCGGGTGTTGAATCGCCCACACATCGAGGTCGTCGAGGTCAGTCCCCGCGACGGTCTGCAATCCGAAGCCGAAGTCCTGCCCACCGAGCAAAAGGCCGCACTGATTGCGCGGGCCATCGATGCCGGCGTGCGGCGGATCGAGGTGACGAGCTTTGTGCATCCCAAGCGTGTGCCGCAGATGGCCGACGCCGAGGCGCTTATGAAGTTGCTGCCACAGCGCGAGGACGTCACCTACATTGGGCTCGTACTCAACCTGCGCGGTTATGATCGTGCCGTTGCAGCCGGTGTCGACGAAATCACCATGCCAGTCGTCGTCACGGACACCTACAATCAGCGAAACCAAGGCGTTCCGACCCAACAGTCGGTTGACGACTGGCTTGCCATCGCGGCTCAGGCGAAACGCGATGGCCTTCGTGCTGGGGTCACCCTTTCGGCGGCGTTTGGCTGTCCATTTGAAGGTGAAGTAGCACCCGCGCGAGTCCAGGACATTGCCCGGCGTGTTGTTGCGGGCGAACCCGACGAACTGGCGCTCGCCGATAGTATCGGCGTGGCAGCGCCTGCTGAAGTCTCACGGCTTGTGGAGGCGGTCCGTGACGTGACCTCAGGGACACCGTTACGCTGCCATTTCCACAACACGCGCAATACCGGGCTGGCCAATGCATTCGCCGCGGTGGAAGCGGGCGTTCGCGCGCTCGATGCGAGCATTGGCGGCATCGGCGGCTGCCCGTTTGCACCCGCGGCGACCGGCAATATCCCTACCGATGACCTCGTGTACCTGCTGCACCGCAGCGGCTTCGACACGGGTCTCGACCTCGATCAGATCATCCGCATCAGTGGTTGGCTGGCCGATGTACTGCACCATGACGTGCCAGCCATGCTGCCCAAGGCCGGGAATTTCCCCGGTGAAGTGGCCTCTGGCCCGCACTAGATCACAACACAATCAAACAGAGAGGATCACGATGAGCATTGCAACGGGTGACAAGATGCCTGAGGGCGCATTTGGTGTGATGACGGATGCTGGTCCGGGCCAGATCACGACCGCCGAGCTGTTCAGCGGCAAGCGTGTCGTATTGTTCTCGGTGCCGGGCGCATTTACACCAACCTGCTCGATGAACCACTTGCCGGGCTACGTCGAGCACGCGCAGGGTTTCGCCGACAAGGGCGTTGACACCGTCGCCTGCCTGGCCGTCAACGACATTTTTGTCATGGACGCCTGGGGCAAGTCGCGCGATGTTGGCGATCACGTCGTCATGCTCGCCGACGGCAACGGTGACTACACGAAATCCCTGGGCCTGGAGCTCGACGCCTCGGGCTTTGGCATGGGCCTGCGCGGTCAGCGCTTCGCGATCATCGTGGACGATGGCGTGGCAACGGCAGTCGCTGTCGAAGCACCGGGTGAGTTCCGGGTCAGCGCGGCCGAGGCGATCCTAGACCGCCTCTGACACCCAGGGAGACGCGCCCGGCCGGGCGCGGCATCTGTGCTTGTCGACATCGTTGCGGCCCTCTGTTTCGCCGCCTGGTTTGCGTCCGCTGCGATTTTGCTCGCGGCATCGCGTCGTATGGCCCGACACGGCATCAGTGCGACACGGCGACATTCGGCAGCCACCCAGGCGCGCATCGCGTTCACCGCCATGCTGACACTGTCCGGCGTGTTGGCACTCACCGGCACATTGCAGCACGGCGCCGCATTGGCCGGTGTCTATGGGCTCGGGACCATCACAGTGACCGTGGCGGCCGGCTTGATCGCCCTATGCGTGTTCATTGCGATCACAACACGAGCATTTCCAGACCTGCCCGGGCGGGCGCAGCTGCGTCAGCTCGAAAACGTCGGGTTCTGGTTGTTGGTGCCCGCACTGTCGGCCGTTTTCGTCATCGGCGCGCGCAGTGATGCGGGTGGCGCCGTCATCTACGGCGCCGCAGGCGCGCTCGCGCTGGTCATCGGATTCACCATGGCAGCGCGACCGTTCTTGCGCGGCGCGGCCGTGCTGGTGTCACGGATTGAGTCGCAGGGAACCCATCCGGGTACGGAAGCGACCCTGAAGCGGCTGCTGCGGCTGTGTCGCCCGTTCGTGGCGGCCGCGGCAGCGGCGTTGGGCGTCATGATCGCGCTTGTCGCCTGACACAGCGCGAGAAGGAGAGGGTGCCCGCGGCAAGACGCCGCGGACACCCGGCAGGCTTAACCCAGCGCGGCCTTGATCTCGGGGATGACCTTGAACAGGTCACCCACGAGGCCAATGTCCGCCACCTCGAAAATGGGGGCGTCCTCGTCCTTGTTGATGGCCACGATCGTGCCGGCATCCTTGATCCCCGTCAGATGCTGGATCGCGCCTGAAATACCGATGGCCACGTACAGCTCGGGCGCGATGATCTTGCCCGTCTGGCCCACCTGCAATTCGTTGGGCACGTAGCCGGCATCAACAGCCGCGCGAGATGCGCCGACGGCCGCACCGACGGAGTCCGCGAGATCATAGATGATCTCGAAGTTCTCGGCGCTGCCTAGCGCGCGACCACCGGAAATGACCCGGGCCGCGGTCTGCAAATCGGGTCGATCGGAGTCACCCGTTTGCACGCCGACAAAGCGTGTGTGTGCGGGAGCGTCGCCCGCGGCATCAGCGGCCTCAATCGGCGCGGCGTCCTGGCTGCCGACGGCCTTGTACGAGGCTGCCCGAACCGTGGCCACCACCGTGTAGCCGTCTCGGACCCGGACGGTCGTGATGGCATTGCCAGCGTAAATGGGACGCTTGAAGGTACGCGCGTCGACCACTTCCATGACGTCTGATAGCTGGTTGACGCCGAGTAGTGCGGCCACGCGCGGCATCAGATCCTTGCCGAACGTCGTAGAAGGCCCAAACACGTAGTCGTAGCCAGAGGCTTTGGCCACAACCTGGGGCGCATACGCCGCAGCCAGCGGTGCCGCAAAGGCCGCATCGGCGATGCTCAGTACCTTGCTGACACCCTCAAGCGCGGCCGCCTCTGCAGCAATGGCATCGGGCGCATCGGCCAGCACGAGAATGTGGATGTCACCACCGTCGATGCCGCGTGCGCAGTCGACACACTTGGCTGTGGCCGGGTTGAGCGCGCCGTTTGCGTGCTCTGCAACAATGAGAATGCTCGACATTAGATCAACCCCTTGTCCTTGAGCGCGGCAACCAGCGCCGCCGTATCTTCAACCATCACGCCCTTACTGCGCTGCGGCGGTGGGGCGTACTCGGTCACCTCAAAGGCGTCATCCGGCGCGACGCCGAAATCTGCAATCGGGGTGGTATCGAGCGGCTTCTTCTTGGCCTTCATGATGTCAGGCAACTTCACGTAGCGGGGCTCGTTGAGCCGGAGGTCTGTCGTGACGACCGCGGGGAGATCCACTTCGATGGTCTCGAGGCCCGCATCAACCTCACGCGTCACCGTGGCCTTGCCATTCGCAAGCTCAACTTTCGATGCGAACGTGGCCTGCGGGCGGTCCCAGAGCGCGGCCACCATCTGCCCCGTCTGGTTGTTGTCGTTGTCGATCGCCTGCTTGCCCAGAATCACGAGTTCCGGTGATTCGGCCTCGATGATCTTGGTAATCACCTTGGCCGCGCTCAACGGGTCCACCGCGTCAGCGGTCTCGACGAGAATGGCGCGGTCTGCGCCCATCGCCAGCCCGGTTCGCAACTGCTGCTGCGCGTCCGAGGGTCCAATCGAGAAGACCACGACTTCGTTGGCTTCGCCGCGTTCGCGAATCCGCAGCGCTTCTTCAAGCGCAATTTCATCAAAAGGATTGATCGACATCTTGACTCCATCGGTCTCGACGCCGCTGCCATCCGTTTTCACTCGAATGCGCACGTTGTAGTCCACGACCCGCTTCAGGCCGACCAGGATCTTTTCCAATGTTGACTCCCGCAAACTGCGTGTGGCGCCAGAGGTTCGCGGGGACTCCCGCGTACCAGAAACCGCTGGCACAAAACCCTTAAATTGTCCCTGAGCGCCCCGGCCGGCACAACCCCGACACCGGCTCGGCAAGGCGGGCGGTACCTAGGGTTGGGGCGCGTCCAGGCCCTCCGAGACCGGGCGCCCGGGGACCGTTGCCTCTGATTTATCTTGTCCCGTGGGATCTTTTTAATTTAATAAAAACAATTATTAATAGAGATTTCCTTACTTCGTTTCTTGATTTTGTGCTGTTTCACGGTGTACGAGTCGCGCCAGTGCCTGCTAGGCTTTAGACATCGTATGAGCGGCCCCGGGCGCCACCTGCAACAGCAGGTTTCAGGCACCCACGCTGCTCCGAGTCGGCAGGCCAGGGCGCCAGAGCGCCATCAAGCGGCCGCCGACACCACCAGGCATGACGCCCGAGTGCAGTAGCCAGCACCTGGGCGTGCAGCATCCGTACTTCTCCGTGCGGAACCCGGCCCGGGCGGTTTTGCCGTCCGGGTCTTTTTTTGCCACTTTTGCCGCCCGCCATTTCGGTTACTCTTCGGTTTTTGTTTCCGGAGATGCGTCCATGGCGGGGCCCAATGCCGCCGATCGGCTCGAACACGTCCGCTACGAGATTCGTGGCCGCCTGTCGCGGCGCGCGCACGAACTCGAAAAGCTCGGGCACGAAATCGTCCACCTGAATATCGGTAACCCGGGGCGGTTCGGCTTCCGTACGCCACAGACGATGCGTCTGGCGATGATTGAAAATTTGCCGGCGGCCGAGGCGTATTGCCACCAAAAGGGCATTTTTCCGGCGCGAGAAGCGGTGGTGATGCAACAGCAAAACCGCGGCGTTATGGATGTCACGGCCGAAGAGGTATTCATCGGCAATGGCGTGTCCGAGCTCATTGACCTGACGTTGCGCGGTTTACTCAACCTGCACGACGAAGTCCTGGTGCCGAGCCCAACCTATCCGCTATGGAGTGCTTCCGTAACGCTCAATGGCGGCCGGCCCGTTCACTATGAATGCCGGCCCGATCGCGGCTTCCTGCCCGATGCGGCAGACATGGAGCGGCTGATCACCGCACGAACGCGCGCGATCGTGCTGATTAACCCGAACAACCCGACGGGCGCCGTGTATCCCGAATCGCTGCTCAGGGAGATCGCTGAGTTGGCCGAGCGCCACGAGCTCGTGATCATGGCAGACGAGATTTATGACGAGATGACCTATGACGGTGCGAAATTCGTGCCCATGGCGACACTCGTGAGCAACACGCTTTGCATCACCTACAGCGGGCTATCCAAGGTGTATCGCGCCTGTGGGTACCGCGTTGGCTGGTGTTCGTTGAGCGGTACCGCGCAGGACAACCGCAGCTATATTGACGGCCTCGAACTACTGGCTGCGCTGCGACTGTGTAGCAACGTGCCTTCGCAGTGGGCCGTACAAACCGCACTCGGTGGCTACCAGAGCATCCATGAGCTCACGGCACCCAGTGGACGACTCCACCAAACGCGGCAGGCCGTCATCGACGCCGTCGCGCAGAGCCCGTGGCTAACGCTCGTGGTACCACAGGGCAGCATGTACGCCTTCGTCGGCGTCGACGCCGATGCGTTCCCTGACTTCGACGACGAGGCCTTCGCGTTCCGCCTGCTGGAAGAGCAACACGTATTGCTCGCGCCTGGCAGCAGTTTCAACACGCCGTACCGGAATCACTTCCGCATCACCTTGCTGCCCGAGCCTGAGCAGATGGCCGAGGTCTTTACGCGGATTAACACCGTGCTCGAGGCCATGCACGGTGACTTGTCGCGCCCGGCCGCAGTTGGCGACTGATTCCTGATGCTGTCTGACGCGCTGGCGGCAGCCGTCGACAGTGGCCGCTACGCGCTCGTCATTACGAGCGGTCGCCGGCTTGCGCGGGCCATTGAGCGTCACGTTGCGCAGCGCGCGCTGGAGGCCGGGGCCGAGGCGTGGCCTGCCGTCGAGGTCCTGCCCTGGCGCAACTGGCTGCGCCAACTCGCGACCACGACCCGCCTACGACCAGGAGCCGGTCAGTCGTTGTCGCAGCTCCTGAGTCCCGCGGCGACGCGGGCGCTCTGGCGACAGGCGGCAAGAAACGCGCTCGCAGACTCAGGACGAAGCCCCACTCAGGTGTTTGCGTTGGCTGGGCTGGCGGCCAACGCCTACGGGCTGATGCGACGCTACGCGCTGACCCCCGAACAGGTGGCCGACGCCGCGTTCGATGAGGACAGCCGCTTTCTCGTGACTTGCGTCGACGAGGTCCTGCGTCGCGCGACTCATAACGACTGGCTGCTGGAAGCTGACCTCGCAAATGCCTTGTTGCCAGCGGGCCCCGCGCTCGCTACAACACTCGCCGGATCGGTACTGCTGGCGGGGTTCGACGAGCTGACGCCGGATCAGCAGCGCCTGCTGGACGCCGTCGGGGCGGCTAGATTCGAGCAGGTCGCCGAAACTGCGGTATTTGCGTCGCCCGAGCGCATCCATTGTGCGACGTTTCGTGACGAACTGATCGCCGCGGGCCGCTGGGCCCAGGCGCGGCGTGACGCCCAGCCTGACGCGCGGATCGCGGTCGTAGTGCCTGGCCTGTCCGGCCAGGCGGAAGACGTGGGGCGCTGGTTTCGCCAGGGTTTCCTGCCACCTGCGGCGGGCAGTGTGCGCCTGGATCAGGATCGAACCGGCTTCGAGGTGTCCTACGGCCGCACGCTCGATAGCTACCCGGCCGTCGATATCGCCATGCGCCTGCTCGACTTCGCGCATCAGCCCCAATCTTTTCCTAGCCTGTCCCGACTGCTTCGCAGCGCTGTTATGACGCCGCGCGACCACACCCAACCGCTCGCGCTCGAACAAAAACTTCGGGCACATCCTGATCGCCCATGGCGGCCCGAAGCGCTGGCAGACTTTGCCGAATCCCTGGCGCCGCCCTGGCTCGCCGCGATTCAGCAGTTGGCGGACGGCGCCAACCGGCGTCTGCCACCCTCGGCCTGGGCCGAGGCCATCGCCGAAACGCTGACGACCGCAGGCTGGCTCGAGGCCGTTGCGACAGATTCGCCCGTATACCAGCTGCGACGGACCTTCCACGTCGCACTTAACGCGCTGGGACCCGTTGCCGCGGCGACGGGCAGCATCACGCTCGCGGAAGCACTGGCAACGCTCAAGGACCTGCTTTCTGAATCGCTGTACCAGGCGGAAGGTGAGGGTGCCGAAGTATTGGTGTGCGGTCCGCTTGAAATGCCCGGTCTGGGGTTTGACGCGGTCTGGATCGCGGGGCTCGATGCCAGTCGCTGGCCACCGGTTGGCCGCGCGGATCCCTTGTTGCCGCGAAGCCTGCAACGCGATCACGAACTGCCAGATGCGACACCCGAGCAAACGGCTCGGTTCTGGCGGCGACGGTTTTCGGCACTGGCGGCTGCGGCACCGGAGCTGGTCATGAGCCATGCCGAACGTGAGGAAGACAGCGAGTTGTTGCCATCGCCGCTGCTCACCGAAGTGAAGACCCGTGCCGCACCGGAGCTGGCCGAAGGCGCGCTGGGTTGGCGGGAGATTGCGGGCAGCTTACCCGTCACCGCACAACTGGCCACGCTGTCCGAGTTTGATCCGGCGCGCCGATTGTACCGGGCCACCACAGCGTTGACGTTGATCGAGAGCGACCCGTTTGCCGCCATTGCCATCGGGCGCTGGCATGTCGACGTACTTGAGGACCCCGTGCGCGGGATCGATCCCAGGCTTCGCGGCATCATTCTGCACGACGCGCTCGATGCCTTGTACGCGACCCTGGACAGTCAGGCGGCGATCGCGCAGTTGGATATCACAACGCGCCGTGAGCGCATCCGCGAGAGCTTGGCCCACACCATGGCGGGACACTTCGTTCACGCCGACCCCGTTCTGCGCGCGCTGCTGCGGTTGGAGGAGGGGCGCGCGGCTACGCTGATCGAGGACCTGATCGACGCAGACGCCGATCGGCCCGCATTTGAGGTCGTGGCCCGGGAGCAATCCCGTACGTTCCTTACGGGCGGCCTCGCTGTGCACCTGCGCCTGGACCGCGTCGATCGCACCGAAGCCGGCACACTGATCATTGATTACAAGACCGCCGCGCGGCTGTCTCTCAACCCCATGACGCTGCCGGAGAGGCACCTGCAGCTGGTGCTGTATGCGCTGACCGAGCGCGATCCACCAGCCGGTATTGCACTGGTGGGGCTCAACCGGGATGCGCACCGCTACAGCGCGCTGATTGACGACGACGCGGGCACGATCGTACCGACTGGCAAGTCGGTTCGGCGCTGCGACATGACCGCGCAGACCGCAGCCTGGCGAGAGGTGGTCGACGAACGAGCCCGGCAATGGGTAACCGCGCCCGCTGCCGTGTCGCGCTGGCCGAGTGCCACCGACCTCAACTGGCTCAGTCGCCATGCGGAGGTGCTTCGCGATGACGACTAAGCCGCTTCGCGACGCGGATGCACGCGCCTCGGCGCTGGATACGGCGAAGTCGTTCATCGTTCAGGCGCCGGCCGGCTCAGGGAAAACGGGACTGCTGACGCAACGGTTTCTGCGCCTGCTCGCACAAGTCGCGCGACCCGAGGAAGTGCTGGCCATTACCTTCACGCGCAAAGCGGCGTCCGAAATGCGCTGGCGCATCGTGCAGGCACTGCAACAGGCAAGAGCGGGTGCCCAACCCGACGACGCGTATGAAGCCGGTGTCATCGCGGACGCGCGCGCGGTGCTTGCGCAAGACCAACGCCAAGGTTGGTCGCTGATCGAAACACCGGCGCGGCTGCAAATCATGACGCTCGACGCACTCAACAGTCGGCTCGTCAGCGCGATGCCAGTGACCGCCGGCGTGGCTCGCGTGCGCATCGTCGAGTCCGAGGAGCAGGCGAGACTCTATGAAGATGCCGCAGCCGCGTTGCTCGACTGGCTTGCAACGCAGGAGTCTCCGGGCAATGCGGCGCGGCAGTTCCTTTCTCATCTCGACTCGAGCGGGCTCGCGTGGCGACGCCACATCACGTCCATGCTGGCACGACGCGACCAATGGCTTGGCGTGTTGCTGCGCGCGCGCGACAACCGACAGGACCTGCGTTCGGCCAGTGAGGACGCGCTGCAAGCCCTCGTCGAAGCCAGCGTCAGGCACGTAGACACGCTCCTGCCAGCGGCCGAACGTACGCCCTTGCTCGAGATTCTGCAGCGTGTGGACGCCCGGCGCGCCGAGTCGGGGACGGCTTCTCCAGAGCCAGTCCCGAGCACCTGGCCCGCAGCGGACGCCAACGCGTTGCCATTCTGGCGCAGGCTTTCCGCCGCGCTGCTCACGGCCAAGGGCACCTGGCGAAAGACGGTCACCGTTCGTGATGGCTTTCCGGCAAAGCCTGAGGCCGCCAGGACTGACAAGGCCGCGTTCCTCGACATCATCGCGGCCATCGCCAATGAACCGCTGGCCGAAGCGCTGGCCGAGATCTCGGCGTTGCCCGATCCCGCTTACGATGACGCACAGTGGCGCATCGTAGAGGCTCTGCTGCAGCTGTTGCCGCTGGCCGCGGCAGAGCTCGAGCGACTCATGGCGAGCCGCGGGGTGGCCGACTACACGGCGCTCGCGGCGCGGGCCGTGGAGGCGCTTGGCGATATCGAGTCCGGTCAGGCGACGGACCTGGCACTGCGGCTTGACTACCAGGTGCGCCACATCCTCGTGGATGAAATGCAAGACACCGCGCCGTCGCAGTACCGACTGCTCGAGGGTCTGACTGCCGGGTGGGAACCCGGTGACGGGCGCACCTTGTTTTGCGTGGGCGACCCCATGCAGTCGATTTATCGATTCCGTGGCGCAGACGTCAGTTTGTTTCTGGAGGCCTGGGAGCGCGGTATTGGCGGTGTGTCACTGGAGCGCCTGCTACTCAGCACCAATTTCCGCTCGGAGACCGGCATCATCGAATGGGTGAATGCGGTGTTTCCGACCGTGCTCGGCGACCGCAACGACGCACTGACGGATGCGGTCCGCTACGCACCCGCCGCCGTCGGTCCGAACGCGGGGCAGGGTGGGCAGGTGCACTGGCACACGGGCATCGACGAGGCCATGCCCGATGCGCGTGACGTCGTGGCTGAGGTGGCGCGCATCAGGGACTCACACCCCGAGGACAGCATCGGCATCCTCGCGCGCACCCGCGGGGCACTGGAACCCATACTGGAAGGCTTGCGCGCAGCCGGCATCGCCTGCGAAGCGCTCGACATCGACCGGCTAACGGAATTGCCTGAGATCATCGATCTCGTGAACTTGACCCGCGCGCTCGAGCATCCCATGGACCGTTTGTCCTGGCTGGGTCTCCTGCGCTCACCCCTGTTGGGCTGGACGCTTGAGGATATCGACCAGTTCGTTGCCCGGGCCGACCGCGAGGGGACAGGATTGCCGGTGCCGGAACTGCTGTCGCAACCCGAGTACCTTGGATACCTGGACGCCTCGGTGCGCGCGCTCACAGATGCCTGCATGCGTGGCTATGAGGCCAGCCGACAGGCCGCGCCCGTAAGCACCCTGCGCGATCGCGTCGAACGCTTCTGGTGCGCGCTTGGCGGGCCGGCGGCATTGGCGAGTGCGGACGCCGCAGAGCAGGTCTGGCGGTTTCTCGATACGGTGTCGCGACTGGAGCACGCGGGACAGCTCGACAGCTTGCCCGGGCTCGTGCCGGCCCTCGATGCCCTGCGCGTGACGCGCCATGCCGATGCGCCGCGCGTCTTCGCCATGACGATTTTCAAGAGCAAAGGCCTGGAGTTTGACCACGTCGTCATCCCTGCGCTGCAAGCGACCACGCAGCGCAGCGAGAAGCCGGCGCTGCTCTTCGATCTTCGTGCCCAGGGCGGTCGTGACAGCGTCCTGTTCAGTACTGTGAGCGACCGCATCACGGACGGCGGTGACGCGCTGCACGACCTGCTCTGGCGGCGCGAACAGACCCGATCACGACATGAACTCGACCGACTGCTGTACGTCGCTACGACGCGTGCGCGGCGTGGCTTGCACCTGTTCGGCGGTGCGCGGCGCAACAAGGATGGTCAGTTGGCGCGCCTGCCTGCCGACTCGCTGTTTGGCCGCTTCGGTGACGTGGCGCTGCGAGCGCTCGACCAGGCGCCAGACCGTCGCAGCGAGACAGCGGACGATGAGTCGACCGAGTCCGAGTCCGCTGTGCTGCCCATGACGGTACGACGGATTGAGCACGCCTGGTTGCCGCCTGGGATGCCGGCGCCCGATACCGACACACGGTTTGTCGGTCAGCCGGCAACCGATCCGGTCGAGTTTGATTGGGCCGGCAGCGGTGCGCGCCACGTGGGTACGGTCGTGCACGCCTGGTTGCACGGGCTCGCGGGCTGCGGCGATCCCGCGGCGCGACTGGGCGACCGCCCGTGGGTGGCTGCGCAAAGCCGTCGCATGCTGGCCGAGTTAGGCGTGGCAGCGACGGAGCTTGACGGATATGCCGCGCGTGTTCTCGACGCCCTGGACGGCACCACGCAAAGCGAGGACGCTGGTTGGCTGATCGGCGCCGCCGGGCCCGAGGATCGCGCAGAGTTTGCTCTGGGCGCCATCGTGGATGGCACGGTGACGCGGCTCGTCATTGACCGTATCGTGCGGGACGCAGAGGGCACGCTCTGGATCGTCGACTACAAGACGTCGCGGCACGAGGGGGGTGATCTCGAAGGCTTCTTCGCCAACGAGTGCCGGCGTTACCGCGCCCAGCTCGAGGGTTACGCGCGTGCCGTGACGGCCTGGTACGCCCACCGTGACGCCGATCTGGGGCCACTAAAACTCGCGCTCTTCTTCACACAGTATGGCCGGCTCACAGCCTTGCCTGAGTCAGACTAGAGGGCACCCTCAAAGCGCAGTTGACGCTGACCGGATGCATCGGCGGGCAGAAACTGCAGCGCGTCAGTAATGTCACTGGGCGCATCGGCACCGGCGGCCACCGTCGCATTGAGCGAATACGTGCGCTCGGGCCCCAAGGCCAGTGTGCCATTGACCGTAAACGGTGCACTGCCGTCGCTTTCCAGCACCCCCGACAGGGGAAACGCAGGGTCGTCGGACGCGGTACCGTCAAAGCGCAACCGGTAGCCGCCCAGCGCGGTGTTGCGGGTCGCCGCATAACGAAGATTGGTTAAACGAACCTCGCCCTCGATGTCAGAAGGCCACAGCGACTCGATACGCAGGCGTGTGGCCGACACGCGCGCCGTCCCGCTGGCCGCGCCGATGCTCGAGCGCTGTGTCAGCGATTCGAGATTGGCCAGCGCGCGAACGTCTTCAAGGACGATCACATCGGAACCGACGCTGACATAGCCATCGAAGTAGCCGCCGGGAAGGCCGGTCTCGACCACGGCACCCAGGCGCCCCGAGGCAAGCGCACCGGCGCGCCAACGCCATGACACGGGACCGATGGAGACACCGTTGACGTTAACCACATCGATCGTGCCGTTCCAGATCGTGCCCGAGATGCCGCGTGTGGCCACATTGTCGGGCAGTGCCCAGCTCAATACCGCCGAAGCCGGCAGGCGCACGATAAGCGCAATGAAAAACACGAAGACTACCGGCATGACCAGCCGGCGCAGCCCTGAGCGGTCGATCATGACGGGCTGCGTTCCAGGGCGACGCTAGCGTCAACCCGGCCCGGATCGGTTCGGTCAGTAAACGACCCGGAGTTCACCTCGATGCCGCATTCGGACTGCAAGCGCCCGAGCCACACAATGATCTTGTCGAAACTGGCGTTCTCCAGAGCGACGCGCTGACCGTCATTGCCGAACGGGCTGTTACTTCTGAACGACCCGCTCAGATCCGCGTCGCGCACCGTGGTCGCCACGAGCAAGTTCCATGACTGGGGGCAACTGCTTCCACCTGTAGCACGCGCCCCGGCGTCGCCGGGCACCGCTGCGCGTAAGGTCTCGCGCGCCCTTTCGATGAGCAGCTGCTTACGTTCTACATCTTCGTTGGCTTGGGCGCGACCCATAGCGATTGGGTCAAGGATAAACAGCCACACCGCAGCGATGGCAAGCACTATCGTGCCGCCGACAAGTATATGGCGCTCCCGGGGCTCAAGCGAATCGAACCAGGCCCTCATTCCCCGCCTCCACTGATTTTCACGAAGCTCTTGATGACTTCCTCATCCTGCTCCGTGCGCTGGATCTGCGCGGTCAGTCCCGCGACATCGGTCACATGCTGCGTAAACCCGTCGAGTGCCTGTGCGCTCGGTGCTGAGACGCGCAAGTCGAAAACGCCGCCCCGGTATGCAATGGCATCAATTCGTGTATTGTCGCCCGCGGCGGCCAACGCACCAGCGACCGTATTGAGAGTCGGCAGGAACGGCGCACCTCCGGGGTCACCCGTTGAGGTGCCAGCGGAATTGGTCGCACCGCGTGCTCGGGAAACCAGGTTGCTGAGCTGACGCTCGGGATTGCTGACGGCACCCGTGCCGGGTTGTACGCGACGCAGTAACTGCTCGATGTCGCCGTCGAGCCTTGCGGACGTGCGCTCAAGCTCGCGCATCTCAACCGCATTGCCGACGACCGACAGGACCAGAGCGATACCGGCGAGCGTTGCGGCCAGCACCCAGGGCCGCAGGCTCGCGCCCACGTTGGAGCGCAAAGCGTAGTCGCCCTGAAGCAAGTTGATGCCGCCACGGCTCAGGATGTGTCGGCCCGCGAACGGCAACACGCCGTCGGCAAGCTGCTTGAGATCGGCGCCGGAATTCGACAGGGCATCCAGCGCCGCGCCGAACTGGGACTTGGCCTCAGCGTCGTAGTAGATGCGGACGTTGACCTCTTCGGCGTCTTCGTCACGCGCCGCGCGCCAGGCGTCGAGTACAGCATCGGGTGGCAGACCCCGGAGCGCCGCCACGTCGCCTTCGGCGTCGCAGACCAAAACCTGCTCGCCAATGGCCAGCAGCTGCACGAAGCCTTCCAGCGGGCCGATGGCGTCGTGCCAGGTGTGCAGGTGCTGCGCCTGAATCCCCGCGTCGGCAAGTCGCTCCAAAACGGTGGCTACCGCGGACTCATCAAGCGCCGCAACGGGGCGAATGCCGTTGTCATCGGCGGCCCCCGCACCAAAGTGCAGCGCGTCGACGTCACCGGCGAATTGATCTTCAAGGGCGTAGGGCAGGGCCTGCGCCAGCTTCTTGCCCGACACCGGCAGGTCACAGTGTGTTCGCGTCACGGCGACATCGTCGAGCACCACGAGCACGTCGCGGTCTTCGGCGTGCCGAACCGCGTCAGCCAGCGACCCGGTCGCGAGACTGCCGCGTGTCGCGCCTGTTTCGTCGACGCGAACCCACTGCACGTCATCGTGCGTGGAAGACAATCGAATCGCGAGAAGGTCCGTCATGAGACTGGGGACAAAAATCGGCGCCGGGGTCGGCAGGTGAGCAAGCAGAATAGAGGCGTCACGGCATTCACAGTTCGCTGCCGAAGCTGCGCATGACAACGGCGATGTCGCCCTGCTCGCTGCGGAAAACCAGAGAGTACATGGTGAATCTGGACGTGCCAATACGCACCACGGAGCGCAACTCGAAGAAGTTTGTCGCGAGATCGAGCGCTGTGATCGACTCCGGCGTCAATAGGCCCCCGAAGGACACCTGCAAGTCCTCGATACCAAACTCCTGCCGCTCCTCGAGCACGCGCTCGATGTCGCTCGCCGAGACGTTTTCATCCATGGCCTGTAATACGAGCGGGCTTGCCGTGTTGGCATTAAGGGTTGTGCGGGCGGGTAATGCGGCGATATGAGGCCGCAAACGCGCCATGGCCTCAGCGTCAAAGCCTTCGATGAGCGCAAGTTCGCCCACGGATCGAAACGGGCGATTCGCCGTGAGCACGGGTGGCAAGCGGGTGGTGTAGGTCTCGTCTTCAGCGCCCCCCGGGAAGCGCACTTCGGTATCACCATCCATCCAGTCAATGACGGCGTCGGCGCGCTGCGGGTCGATCTGCACAAGCTCCAACAGACGTCGAAACCGCTCGAGCTCAAGGTCGTCGGCGCGCCCGTCGGTGGCCAGCAGGTTATTAAGATTGAACCGGGACTGCAGGTCGACAACGCGACCCGCGACGACCCCCTGGATGCCGACCCCTTCGACGGGCAGGGGTGGCAGCTCTTGCGCCCAGAGCTCGCCAAGGTGATCGTCTTCGGTGTCCTGGGCGTCCCGCACGAGGACGTCACCGACCCAGTCCTCGGCGCCGTAGGCGAACAAACGCGCCTGCTCTTGCCACAGCAGCGATGTTGTGCGACGCATATCGAGCACCATGTCGTAGGACACGGCCGCCGCAACACTGGCCGCCAGTGCGACGATCAGGAGCGCGAACATGAGCGCCACGCCCCCGCGTTCGCGCTGCCTGAAGGAACGGCGCATCACCCGCGGATCTCGATGAGGCGTCGGATCTCGCCCCACTGTTCGTGCTCGATAATGAGTTCAACCGCGCGTGGCCGCCCACCACCCGAGCCACCCAATGGGGGCCACTCCGCAATCCAGTTGTCACCGCCTTCTACAAGGAATCGGACTTCGAATCGCTCGACGTTTTCGAGCAGCACGCGCTCACGGGGCTCTATGCTCAGGGGATTGTCGAGCGCGGGCCACTGCGTTCGCACCAGTTCGCCTTCGTCGACGCGATAGGCGACGCGTTGCGCTGTCGCGCGTGGCACGCCGAGCGGGTTCGCATATCCGCCGCGCGTAAGCTCGAGCACATAGAGGTTGCGCACGTCGGCCAGCAAAGCGGCCCGGCTCGTGGGCGTTCCGGGCTCGCGTACAGGGCGGGGTTGCAGTTGGGAGAGATCGCTGCCGAGTGTTTGCAGCGTCCGTTGCAAGGCCTGTAATTCGACCATCTGCTGCGTGATGGACCTTGAAGCGCGCTGCGTCTGGTCAAAGGCCAAGAATGAGAGTGCGGCGATCGTCGCGAAGATGGCGAGCGAGACCACCACCTCAATCAGTGTAAAGCCGGTTTGCCGCGGTGCATGCGTGGCCATGTCAGCGGATCTCGCCGGCGGGCGCGCCAAGCTGGTCGAAGGAGGGCACTGCCGCAGCAGGTAGCGGCGGGCGATTCGACACGAAACCGGATACGGTGCGAATGCCCTGATCAGGGTAGAGAGCCTCGCTGATCGTCACGTCGACGCGTCGCAAGCCCTCGATACCGGTCTCAGTGACGACCGTGACGACCTGCCAGCGCCGGTCTGCGAAATCACGCTCATCGGTGCTGCGTCCGATCTCCGGAAACGCCGCATTGAGACGCAGCTCAGTAATCGTATTGCTGGCAACATACACGGCCAGTGTGCGGTCACGCAGCCCGCGCGCATTTTCTGTGTGTTGCAGCACGGCAATCACCGCACCTGTGATGCCCAGCGCCGCTACAGCCAGTGCTATGACCACTTCGATCAGTGTGAAACCGAGCTGCTGCCTGCGGCATCGCATGGCTACTCGCGCTCCGTGCTGATGCTCATCTCGCCGAAGAAATCGCTGTCGAGCCGGATGTAATCGTCACTACCGATGAGTTCGATCTCAAGGATGTAGGGCGTGACCTCACCGCTTGCAAGTATGACCACGTGGGGCGGCTCTGCAGCGCGCTCGATGATGTTGCCAAAGCCATCAAACAGCGGCTCCTCATCATCGTCGGGGTCGACGGCATCGGAGGGTGGGTCCAGTTCGATTTGGCGATCGTCGACGGTCAGCTCGGGAATCATGTCTCGTGGGAACTCGGCACGCGTGAGCAACTGGTCGTCGGTCATCGTCACCCAGGCGCCGCTTTCCGGGTCGAGATCGAGAAAAGTGTAGCCGTCCGGATAAAAGCGGATGCCGAAGTTGCGCCCCTGAAGGGCTGCTTCGTCACGCGCCAGTTCAATTCGTGAGGCCAGCTCGAACACAGCTTCTTCATGCGGCGGCGTCTTGCGCAAGATGCGCGGGTTCAAGAGTACGATCGCGGCTGCCATGCCGATGATCACAATCGTCACGAGCAGCTCGATCAGCGAAAACCCGTGTGCGCCCTTACTGCCCACGTCTGCCGCCCGCGGCGTCAAAGTGCGGGCCCTACAGATCCCAATTCGTGACGTCGGCGTTTTCGCCATCACCGCCGGGGCGACCATCGGCGCCATAGGTCAGCACTTCATAGGGGCCCTGGCGGCCCGGTGAGGTGTACTCGTAGGGGCGCTTCCAGGGATCCGTGGGAATCTTGCTGCTGCGCAGATAGCCACCGGCCGGGTAGTTTTCGATGTTCGGATCGTTTGGCTTTGAGATGAGTGCCTCAAGCCCTTCCTCTGTCGTCGGGTAGCGGCCATGGTCCGTGCGGAACAGGTCCAGACCCGTTTCGAGTGACCGAATGTCAACGGGTACACGTTCCGTCTGCGCCTGACCAATACGATCGATCAGTCGCGGCCCGACCGTGGCGGCCAGAATGCCGATGATGACAACCACGATGACGATCTCGAGGATCGTGAAACCGGCCTGGCGTTGGCGCCGGCGCGGGGCGGCTGTATGTTTCATGTTCCTGAACTCCTGCGGCCACGTGTAACCACGCTCGGCCGTGCTCCTCGGTGCGGTGTTTGACGCCAAAACTCGGGGGGAGTTCGGCGGGGCGAAGTATATCAGAGCGAACAAGGCGTCAGACGCGTGGCAGAAACGTCGACAACGAGCAAGGACACGAGTCACGGGGTAATCAGACTCCTGCCTCTCGTAGCCGTCGTTGCACTGGCCAGCCTCGCGCATCTGTTGCTGCCCGACGTCATGGGATTCGATCGAAGTGCCCTCGAGCAATACCAGTGGTGGCGCCTGCTCACGGCACACACTGTGCACCTGAATATCCCGCACACCGTCATGAATGTCGCGGCCCTGTGCCTCGTCCTCGCGCTCGTGGGTGACGCGACAACAGTACGCAGCTGGTGGCTTGTGTACGCCACCATTGCGTTGGTCACTTCCCTGGCGCTGTTCCTGCTTGACCGGGAACTCGTCCGCTACGTCGGGGCATCGGGGGTCATCCACGGCCTGGTCGCTTACGGTGCCGTGCTGCGTCTGGGCAGCCACCGCCTCGAGTCGGGCGTGTTGCTGGTTGGCCTTGCAGCCAAGTTGCTCTACGAAACTCAGGCCGGCGCAATTTCCGGGAGCGCGGCGCTGATTGGGGCACCGGTCATCACAGCGGCGCATTTTTACGGGGCCATCGCAGGCGGCGCGCTTGCCGCCAGCAGTCTCGCGTGGCGGCGTTTTTCGACCCGCCCATCTGTGACATGATTGCGACGGTTTCTGGACAGCACGACGGTACATTCACGTGAGCATGGCTTTTGTATTCCCCGGGCAGGGGTCGCAGTCGGTCGGCATGTTGGCCGACATGGCAGCGCGCTCACCCATTGTGGGTGACACCTTCGCAACCGCGTCGACGGCGCTGGGTTACGACCTCTGGGCGCTGTGTCAGGATGATCCCGACAACCGGCTTTCCGAAACCGAAGTCACACAGCCGGCGCTGCTGACCGCGAGTGTCGCGCTCTGGCGCGTGTGGCTCGATGCGGGGGGTGCACAGCCATTCCTGCTTGCTGGCCACAGTCTGGGCGAGTACTCAGCGCTCGTTGCGGCCGGTGCCCTCGAACTGGCAGACGCCGTTACGCTCGTCGCCACACGCGGCCGGTTTATGCAGGAAGCGGTGCCCGCAGGCAGTGGTGGCATGGCGGCCATTCTCGGGCTCGATGACAATGCCGTTATGTCCGCCTGTGAAGGCGTCACTGATGGCGTCGTTGAAGCCGTCAATTTCAACGCACCCGGACAGGTTGTGATTGCCGGCGACAAGGCGGCGGTCGAAGCGGCCATCGACGCCTGCAAAGCGGCCGGCGCCAAGCGCGCATTGCCGCTGCCCGTGAGCGTGCCCTCGCACTGTGCGCTCATGCGGCCTGCGGCGGAACGACTTGCCGAGACTCTGGCTGGCATCGAAATTGCCGCGCCGGGCATCGACATCGTCAACAACGTCGATGTCAAGAAGGCGCGCGATCCGGCGGCCATTCGTGACGCACTGGTTCGCCAGTTGCACAGTCCCGTGCGCTGGACGGAAACCATGCAGGCGTTCGCGTCAGCGGGCGTGTCACAGATCCTTGAATGCGGTCCCGGAAAAGTTCTGGGCGGGCTGCAAAAACGAATTGATCGCAGCGTGGCAACCGGGTTTCTCGAGACACCCGCGGGCCTCGATGCAGCACTGGGAGGTGCTTAGACCATGACGGCACATCTATTTAGTGACACGGCGCTCGCAGGGCGTACGGCGCTCGTGACGGGCGCGTCCCGCGGCATCGGCGCCGCCATTGCCGATGCCATGGCCGCCGCAGGCGCGCAGGTCATAGGCACGGCAACGAGCGAGGCGGGCGCCGCCGCGATCGGTGAGCGGCTCGGCGAACGCGGTACGGGGCAAGTGCTCGACATCTCGAGCCCTGAGTCTGTGGCAGCGCTCATCAGCACCCTTAAAGAGAGTCCGCCCGACGTGCTCGTGAACAATGCGGGTATCACTCGGGACAATCTGCTGATGCGCATGAAGGACGACGAATGGGATGCTGTCATTGCGACCAACCTGTCAGGCGTGTTCCGGCTCACCAAAGGTCTGATCCGCGGCATGATGAAGAAACGCTTTGGGCGCATCATCTCGATCTCGTCGGTCGTGGGGACCATGGGAAATGCGGGACAGGCCAACTACGCAGCCGCCAAAGCCGGTGTTGTGGGGTTCTCCAAGTCGGTGGCCCGCGAGCTGGGTTCGCGAGGCATCACAAGTAATGTGATCGCTCCGGGCTTCATTGAAACCGACATGACGGACGCACTCGACGAGGCGCAGCGCGACGCGATGTTGTCGCAGGTTCCACTCGAGTCACTGGGCCGCCCGGCCGACATCGCGCATTGCGCGGTGTACCTGGCCAGCGATGCTGGGGCCTACATCACGGGGGAGACGCTGCATGTGAACGGCGGCATGATCATGCCCTGATCGGCCAGGGCGCCGCAAAATACTGATTCAAAAGCAGTTTTTTGAGCGCCCGCGGGCTGGCGGACTGGGCCGCTTTACCCTACAATACGCGCCGCGCAAGGCGGCGTGGCCACGGTCCGCCGCCTGATTTTGTATAATCGCGTGCTGCCGCGGGGGCTCAGGCCCGGACACGGTTCAGCGGCTGACGCAATTTTAGTCACGTAAGTAAGTGGATACCCACAGTGGAACTCCAGAGGGACTCGATCCAATGAGCAGCATTGAAGACAAGGTCAAGAGCATCGTTGCAGAACAGCTCGGTGTAAAAGAAGAAGAG
>JBCCBB010000139.1:0-4511 GCA_039814545.1 Pseudomonadota bacterium | reverse complement strand
TTGACCTCGCCGTATGACCACGAACGGATCATGTCCGGTGACGCGAGGCCAATGCGAATCGCATCGAAGTCCTCGTCGGGCGTCTCTGACTTAAAGAGTCTCAGAAGATCTTTCATGGGTCACCTTACTCCGTTTCGAGCTCGATATTGATGCCGAGCGAGCGGATTTCTTTCACGAGGACATTGAAGGACTCGGGCATGCCGGCCTGCATCTGGTGCGTGCCGTCCACGATGTTCTTGTACATCTTGGTACGACCCTGCACGTCGTCCGACTTGACCGTCAGCATTTCCTGCAAGGTGTAGCTGGCGCCGTAGGCTTCAAGCGCCCACACCTCCATCTCGCCGAAGCGCTGACCGCCGAACTGCGCCTTACCGCCCAGCGGCTGCTGGGTGACAAGGCTGTACGGACCCGTCGAACGCGCGTGCATTTTGTCGTCGACGAGGTGGTTGAGCTTCAGCATGTACATGTAGCCGACCGTGACCGGACGCAGGAACTGGTCGCCCGTGCGACCATCGCGCAGCTCGGCCTGGCCCGTTTCGGGCAGGTCGGCCAGCGACAGCATCTGCTTGATCTGCGTCTCGGCGGCACCGTCAAACACTGGCGTTGCCATGGGCACGCCACTCGTCAGGTTGCCGGCCAGCTCGATGACTTCGGCGTCGGACAGGCTGTCCAGATCTTCGATGCGACCGCCCGTGGCGTTGTACACCTCGTGTAGGAAGCCGCGAAGGTCTTTCATCGCCGCCTGCGCCTTGAGCATGCGGCCAATCTTCTGGCCTACGCCCTTGGCGGCCCAGCCCAGGTGCGTCTCGAGCACCTGGCCCACGTTCATGCGCGAAGGCACGCCCAGCGGGTTGAGCACGATGTCGACGGGCGTGCCGTCTTCGGTGTAAGGCATGTCTTCGACCGGAACGATGGTCGAGATGACACCCTTGTTACCGTGGCGGCCAGCCATCTTGTCGCCAGGCTGGATGCGGCGCTTCACGGCCAGGTAGACCTTGACCATCTTGAGCACGCCGGGTGCCAGGTCGTCGCCGACCGTGATCTTTTCCTTCTTGGCTTCAAAGCGCTTGTCGAACTCTTCGCGCAGCGCTTTCAGGCGCTCCGACGCGCGCTCGAGCTGGGCGCTGGCTTCGTCGTTCTTGAGGCCGATTTCGAACCACTTGGCGTGGTCGAGGCTCTCAAGGTAGTCCTTGGTGACGATGTCACCTGACTTGAGCTTGCCGGGGCCGCCCGTGGCGTGCTTGCCGAGCAGGAGCTTCTCGATACGGTCGAAGATGTCGCCCTCGAGGATGCGCAGCTGATCGTCGAAGTCCTTGCGGACGCTCTCAAGCTCAGCACGCTCGATCGACAGCGCACGGCTGTCTTTCTCGACGCCGTCACGCGTAAACACGCGAACGTCGATGACCGTGCCGTCCATGCCAGGCGGCACACGCAGCGAGCTGTCTTTAACGTCCGAGGCCTTCTCACCGAAGATCGCACGCAGCAGCTTTTCCTCAGGCGTCAGCTGCGTCTCGCCCTTGGGCGTGACCTTGCCGACGAGGATGTCGCCCGCGCCAACTTCGGCGCCGATGAACGCGATGCCCGCTTCGTCGAGCTTGGCGAGTGCCGAGTCTCCGACATTGGGAATGTCCGACGTCACTTCTTCGGAACCGAGCTTGGTGTCGCGCGCGACACAGGTCAGCTCTTCAATGTGGATCGTCGTGAACCGGTCTTCCTTGACGACACGCTCCGAGATGAGGATCGAGTCTTCGAAGTTGTAACCGTTCCAGGGCATGAACGCGACGAGCAGGTTCTGGCCCAGCGCCAGTTCACCCAGGTTCGTCGACGGACCGTCTGCCAGCACATCGCCGCTGGCGATGCTGTCGCCGATCTTCACGAGCGGGCGCTGGTTGATGCACGTGTTCTGGTTAGAGCGCGTGTACTTGGTCAGGTTGTAGATGTCGACACCAGGCTCAACGTCGTTGGTCTCATCGTCGTTGACGCGAACCACGATGCGCGAGGCATCGACCGAGTCAACAACACCGCCACGGCGTGCCACCACGGTCACACCCGAATCGACCGCCACAGCACGCTCCATCCCAGTGCCGACGAGCGGCGCTTCGGAGCGCAGCGTCGGAACAGCCTGGCGCTGCATGTTCGAGCCCATGAGCGCGCGGTTGGCGTCATCGTGCTCGAGGAACGGGATCAGCGAGGCCGCGACCGAGACGATCTGCTTCGGCGACACGTCCATGTACTGGACGGTATCGGGCGTCGCGAGCGTGAACTCGTTGCGGTGACGCACCGAAATCAGGTCATCGGTGAAGGCACCCTTGCCGTCCACAGCCGCGTTGGCCTGGGCAATGATGAACTGACTCTCTTCGATCGCCGACAGGTATTCGATGATGTCGGTGACGGCACCGTTTTCGACCTTCCGGTACGGCGTTTCGAGGAAGCCGTACTCGTTGGTGCGCGCGTACACAGCCAGCGAGTTGATGAGACCGATGTTCGGACCTTCCGGCGTTTCAATCGGGCACACACGGCCGTAGTGCGTCGGGTGAACGTCGCGCACTTCGAAGCCCGCGCGCTCGCGCGTCAGGCCACCAGGGCCCAGTGCCGAGACGCGACGCTTGTGCGTCACTTCCGACAGCGGGTTGTTCTGGTCCATGAACTGGCTGAGCTGGCTCGAGCCGAAGAATTCCTTGACCGCCGCCGCGACTGGCTTGGCGTTGATCATTTCCTGCGGCATGAGACCTTCGGACTCGGCCTGGGTCAGGCGCTCCTTGACGGCGCGCTCGACGCGAACGAGGCCGATGCGGAAGGCGTTCTCCGCCATCTCGCCGACGCTGCGAATGCGGCGGTTTCCGAGGTGGTCGATGTCGTCGACGCTGCCGTAGCCGTTACGGATCTCGATGAGCACCTTGAGCACATCGATGATGTCCTGCGGCTCCAGTACGCCGAGGCCCGTAATCTCATCACGGCCGACACGGCGGTTGAACTTCATGCGGCCGACAGCTGACAGGTCGTAGCGGTCTGCGTTGAAGAACAGGTTTTGGAACAGGTTCTCGGCGGCTTCCTTCGTGGGCGGCTCGCCGGGACGCATCATGCGGTAGATCTCAACCAGTGCCTCGAGCTTGGTCGTCGAGGGGTCGATGTTGAGCGTGTTCGAGATGTACGGGCCACGATCGAGGTCGTTAACGTAGAGCGTGCGGATGTCCGTGATGCCGGCCTCGATGAGCTGCTCGATAAGCTCGGCCGTCAGCTCGGCGTTGGCGCTGGCCAGCACCTCACCCGTGCCTTCATCAATAATGTCGTGCGCGAGGATGCGGCCCTCGAGGTATTCGGCGGGCACGATCAACTCTTCGATCTCGGCTTTCTCGAGATCACGAACGTGCTTGGCCGTGATCCGGCGACCTTCCTCGACGATCACCTTGCGGCCAATCTTGATGTCGAACTGGGCCGTGTCACCACGCAGACGTGAGGCGATCAGCTCCATGCTGATCTCCTTACTACCCAGCTGGAACTGGACGGTATCGAAGAACAGCTCGAGCATTTCTTCGTTGGTCATGCCCAGCGCGCGCAGGATGATCGTGACCGGCAGCTTGCGGCGGCGGTCAATACGCGCGAACACACCGTCCTTCGCGTCGAACTCAAAGTCGAGCCACGAACCGCGGTACGGAATGATGCGCGCCGAGAACAGGAGCTTGCCTGACGAGTGCGACTTGCCCTTGTCGTGGTCAAAGAAAACGCCCGGCGAACGGTGCAGCTGCGAGACGATGACACGCTCGGTACCGTTGATAACGAACGTGCCGTTCTCGGTCATGAGCGGCATTTCACCGAGGTAGACCTCCTGCTCGCGAATGTCCTTCACGGGCTTGGGCGTGCCGCTGGCTTCCTTGTCGTAAATGACCAGGCGCACCTTGACGCGCAGCGGTGCTGCAAACGTCAGGCCACGGAGCTGGCATTCCTTGACGTCGAAGACGGGCTCACCAAGACGGTAGCTGACGTACTCCAGCGCGGCATTGCCCGAGTAGCTGACGATCGGGAACACCGTCTTGAAGGCGGCGTGCAAACCAATGTCGCCAAGCTGATCCGGTTCTTTGCCTTCCTGCAAGAATTTCTTGTAGGAGTCGATTTGAATCGACAGCAAATACGGCACATTCAGGATGCTCGGCTTTTCGCCGAAGTCCTTGCGGATGCGCTTTTTCTCGGTGAACGAGTAGGCCATTTTGATACCTCGATCAAAAAATTCTGTGTCGCCACGACACTGCCGTGGCGGGGCGCTCAGACCGCGTGTGCCCTCGGGCACGACGTGGCAGAAGCGCGAACACCGGCACGCCACAACTGGCGAGCCGGTGGATGACGCAAGGCCTCAGGCCTTGCGTCGCGCCGTGTACCGCGACCGGCCGTCTGGCCGGCCGCCGCACACGATTGCGGTTGCCGCGAGCTCGATTACTTGAGCTCGACGCTGGCGCCCGCTTCTTCGAGCTGCTTCTTGAAGCCTTCGGCGTCGTCTTTCGAAGCGCCTTCCTTGA
>JBCCBB010000117.1:0-7526 GCA_039814545.1 Pseudomonadota bacterium | reverse complement strand
CGCGCGCCTGATGACGCCGGAATGTTGGCCACGCTGATACCCCCTTGAGCAGCGCTATTTTGGCGCAGAGTGTGCGCGAATTGCGGCGAACTGACAATAAGTTGCAGGCTTTTTGTCAGGCCTCCGTTATCATTGCCGACCCGCAGGGACGACGCCCATGGCCAAGCAAAAAAAGAAGACGCCCGACAACGTGATCGCCGTCAATCGCAAGGCGCGCCACGACTACTTCATCGAGGAAACGCTTGAGGCTGGCTTGGCCCTGCGCGGGTGGGAAGTCAAAAGCCTGCGTGAGGGCAAGGCCCAGATCGCGGAGTCCTTTGTGCAGCTGCGGGATAACGAAGCGTGGCTGTTCAATGCCCACATCACCCCGCTGCTGTCAGCGTCGACGCACATTAAGACGGAACCCACCCGAACACGAAAGCTGCTCCTGCACCGTGAGCAGATTGACCGGCTCGTGGGCGCCGTGGAGCGCAAGGGCTACACGATTGTGCCGCTTGACCTGCATTGGAAGGGTGGCAATGCCAAGCTTACGATCGGCTACGCCAAGGGCAAGAAGCAGCACGATAAGCGCGCCGACAAGAAAGACCGGGACTGGCAACGCCAGAAGGCGCGGATCCTGAAGCACGGCTAGGCGGTTTTAGTCAGGCGAGATCTCGTGCGGCAGACGGCGGCGTTGAATCGGGCGCCGCAGCGAAATGGCGCCGCGTTCGATTGGCGAATGCCACAAGGGTCAACATCACGGGCACCTCTACTAGGACGCCGACCACGGTGGCCAGCGCCGCCCCGCTGTTAAGCCCGAACAGGCTAATCGCCACGGCCACAGCCAACTCGAAAAAGTTCGATGTCCCGATGAGCGCCGCCGGCGCCGCGGTCTCGAACGGCACCCGCCAGCCCCAAGCCCAACCGTAGGCGACGGCGAAGATGCCGTAGCTCTGAATCAGCAATGGCGCAGCGATGAGCGTCATCACCGCGGGCTGCGCCAGGATGGTCGGGGCTTGCAGACCAAACAACAGCACGACCGTCGCAATCAGTCCGGCGATTGAAAAAGGCCGGATCCGGCCCATGAAGGCCTCGAGTCTGGCCGAATTTCCGCCGGCATCAAGGAGGCGCCGCGTCAGGTAACCCGCAGCGAGCGGTGTCACCACGTAGAGGACAACCGACAGGATCAACGTGCTGTACGGCACGACCACGTCGGTAATGCCCAGCAGTAAGGCGGTTAGCGGCGCGAACGCAAACACCATGATGATGTCATTGATCGAGACCTGCACGAGCGTGTAGTTCGCGTCGCCGCGCACGAGCTGGGTCCAAACGAAGACCATGGCCGTGCAAGGCGCCACGCCCAGCAGGATCATCCCCGCGATGTACTCGCGCGCCGACGCGGGGTCGACGAAATCGACGAAGAGCACTTCGAAAAACAGGATGCCTAGCCCTGCCATCGTGAAGGGCTTGATGAGCCAGTTCACCACGAGCGTGATGCAAAGCCCCTTGGGCTGACGCCGCACATCCTTGAGCGCGGCGAAGTCCACATTGACCATCATCGGGTAGATCATGAGCCAGATGAAAACCGCAACCACGAGATTGACGCTGGCGAACTCAAGCGCGGCAAGGCCGGCGAAAACCGACGGGAACAGACTGCCAAGCCAGACGCCCGCGGCAATTCCGAGGCCCACCCAAACAAACAGGTAGCGCTCAAGAAGACTCATAACGGTTGCCTACCCGCTCAATTGGACGGCTGGCAGCAAGGCTCCGTGCGCTTCGGCGTCGCGCCGAAGTCCGCAACCTGCTCATGCGTCTGAAACGTTTCCCAAACCACGCCCTGCGGATCGTCGACCCATTGCTTGGTTGAGTTGGCGTAGCAGCACGAGGTTTCGCCCTCATCGAAAATGGCGCGCCCCGTATCGGCAACCCGGTCAAAAACCTCAACCAGTTCCTCGTGCGTCTCACTCTGGATGCCCAAGTGACCGACGCCCAAGCTGCCCTCGCGTGTCGTGATGGCGAAATTCACCCGAGGGTCATCGAGCATCCACTTGGCATAGTCCGCCTTGACGAGCGTCGGCTCGGCGCCAAACAACGCGCGATAGAAGCGCAAGGAATCTTCAAGGTCGGCAACGCCGACGCTCACGTGCAGTCGTTTCATGTCGAGGTCCTCAAGTAATCAGAAATCACGGACAACACGCCGGCAGCACAGCGTCGAGGGCGGGTTCGCAGACTTCGGGCGCGCCCTGGCAGCACTCTTCCAACAAATAGGCCAACAAAGCGCGCGTGCCCTCAAAATCGACGCGGTAGATCACGCGACGGCCGTCCTTTTGTGACGACACGAGACCGCCCTGCTCCAGGATGCCGAGGTGCGTCGACAGCGTGTTATGCGGGATGCCCACTGAAGTCGCGATGGCGCCCGCCGGCAAGCCCGCGCCGCCGGCGCGAACCAACAGGCGAAACACGGCGAGTCGGCGCTCCTGCGCCAGAGCCGAGAGTCTTTGTGTTGCTTGCGATATGTCCATATGTCTAGAATAATCGACATATCAGGATGAAGTCAATACCGCGCTCTAGTGAGGCGTTAATCAGGGATTGCGGTTACAGCTGGTAAGGCTTGGTCCGGAACCACTTCACGGCGAGCCACTTCTCACCACGATCGACGCGATCGCCCTGGTGGATGCTCATGGGATCCGGTTCGCCGTCGTCGTCGACATTGCGAAACGCAAGCGCATCGCCCTTGCCCAGCGTCACCACGATCTCCGCTTTGGGAAACGACGTCGTCCCTCCCGCCTCCGCCGGCTGCAGCGAGGAGAACAGCGTGTAAATCCGCTGGCCGTTGCGCTCCAGTTCGTCCCGACCTTCGGGGCCCATGACAAAGTAGTCGCTGTGCGCTTTGTATTCCTCGCCGGGCTGGTAGCGCAGCACCGACAGGATCTCACCCGTTTCTGCGGGCAGATCGAGGAGCGCCGCATAGCGCAGATTGACGCAGTGGACCACGAGATCGAGCAGCATTGGCGCAAATGCCATCGAGCTGCTGGTTCTGTAGGTGGTCTGGATCAGCTGCCCCGTGCGGGTATCCACGGTGCTCGACGGGCGCATGTGCGGGTACGCCACCATGCGCACGTAGTCACAGAGCTCTTCGGGAAGGCACTTTCGAAATACCATCGCATGCGGCTCATCGCTGACAGACTCACTGACGGCGGTCGGAAATGTGAGACCGTCGAGGAGAAACTTCCGGCAGCTTTCAAATTCCGGCTGCGACGCCCAGCTGCGGCCCGCCCACTCGTCGCCGAAACCGCCCGGATTGCCGCCGCGATGCCTTGCCAGTGCAGGCAGTTCCGTTTGCGCGGGTCCGAACCCAAGTCGGGCCGCGTCTTCCATCAGCAACACCGCCATCGCCGGCCCAAACGCTTTGACCTCACCTCGAAGCATGCGCTGGGCCATCAGGTACCGGGCAGGCACGTCGCCGTAGATGATGGCCTGAAACATCAGACGGTGCGCATGCTGCGGACGACGCCCCGTCAGGTGGAGCAATACGGCCAGTTGCCGCAAGGCCTGCGGGTCCTTGTCGATCGCGCCATCGATAATCAGCGAAACCGCTTGTTGCCAGCTGAGCTCGACACCGAGGCCCAGCGAGTACCTGACAGCCAGTAGGCTGCGGCAACCGGCGTGGCCGACCTCCGTACCCTGCAGAAGCAACTGGCTCGCGCGATTGTGATCCTTGGCCACCAGCATGCCCTGCGTCAGCCACACGGCCATGGTGTAGAGCGAATCACCGTGTTTCCTGGCAATGCTCTTCTCGATCCATGCCAGGGCGCTTGCCCGGTCATCACGCTGCATGAAGCGCAGCGCCAGCTCCAGTTCGGCCGCCGGATCGCCGCCCTCGGCGCGGGAACGCAACATGGGGTCATCTGGAGAAGGGGTTGTCATAGCTGCTAGAGACTGAGGACTCGGGCGAGAGTGTAACGACTTTGCCGAAAACTGCGATTCGCCGGGGGTCGTTGGCCGAAATCCCCGCCTTAGGTAAGCTTGCGGGCCTGCAACTGGCCAGCACCCCTTGCGAGCCCAATGAACGCCTTCCAGCAACAGCACAACGAATTTTCGTCCCGAGGCTACAGCGTCGTCAGACAGGGCATCTCCAGAGACGTCGCGGAAGTCGCGACGCGCAGCGCGCTGTTTCACCAGTCCTACGGCGGCTACTACACGCCCGAACCGCAGTACAACTCGATCGGTCGCTATGTCGACATCATCAGCGAATCGATCTTGGTCCAGCTGCAGCCCAAAATGGAAGCCGTATGCGGCGAACCGCTCTTCCCGTGCTACTCGTTCTTGCGCATCTACGGTAGCGGCGCAGTATTGCCGCGCCACATTGACCGACCTTCGTGCGAAATCAGCGCCACGCTGACGCTTGGGTTCGACGCCAACGCAGTGTGGCCGTTTTACGCGGGCAGCGACGACGCGGGCACCGCGGTATTGCTCGAGCCCGGTGACTTCCTCGTCTACAAGGGCGCTGAAGTGCCCCATTGGCGAAATCGTTTCGAGGGCAACTACTGGGTCCAGGTATTCCTTCACTACGTCCGTGCCAATGGTCCCTTCGCCGAATTTCGATTCGACCGGCGCCCCGGCATCGGTATGCCGGCGGGCAGCATGCAGGTCGGGCGCAATGACCCCTGCATCTGCGGCAGTGGCAAGAAATACAAGCACTGCTGCGGCAAAGCCGCCTAACGGAGGTCACGCCATCCCTCGGAACGCGGCATCCTGTGCTTCAATGGCGGGTGTCGGCGCACGGCAGGCTGGCACTGCCTAGCCTCGAGAATTCCACCCTATGAACCGATCGACGAACCGATCCATGCCGGCGCTCCCGCCGTCGCAACGTGCCCAGGACGCCCGTCTTGGCGCGCGTTCGGCCACCGAGTCTAGAGCGCTCCCGGGCGACCCGGGACGCGCAGTGGCATCGCTTTACACCCGATCGTTACCGACCGTGTCACTCCAACACGACGGTGTGCAGGCCCTCACTCGGCACATCCGGGCACACACACCGGTACTGATCACGGACCTGGCCGAAGCTTGGCCGGCGCTGACACGTTGGACGCCCGAGCGGCTCAGCGCCCGGCATGGTGACAAAATCGTTCGCGTGTACGACGCCTCATTCGGAAAGCCGGGTAGCGGTTACATGGGCAGCGTCGACACCATGACCTTTTCGCGGTTCCTCGACGAGGTTCTGAATCACGGTCGCGATCTCAGGATGTTCCTCTACAACATCGGTCGGCAAATCCCCGAGCTGCTCGACGACATCGACTTTCCTGACGTCGGATTGCGCTTCTCGAAGCGCTTCGTGTTCACCTTTTTTGGCTGCAAGGGTGCTACGACGCCCTTGCATTACGACATCGACATGGGGCACGTTCTGCACACCGTGATCCGTGGTCGACGCCGTGTGAGGCTGTTTCAGCCAAGCGATTCGAGCGCTTTGTATCAGCACCCATTCACCGTGCGCAGCTACGTGAACCTGGAGTCGCCGGATTTAACACAATACCCGGCGATGATCGAAGCGAGCGGCTGGGAAGTCACCATTGAGGCGGGCCAGACCCTGTTTATGCCCGCTGGCTTCTGGCATGAATTCCACTACCTGGAGGCGGGTGTGGGTTTGTCGCTAAGGGCGCCGAGCCACCGAATGCCGGACAAGTTGGCCGGGCTTGGTAACGTGTTGCTGCGCTCGCCCATCGATCGACTCGCGAACAAAATTGCGCCAGAGCGCTGGTTCAGTTGGAAAGAAAAAAAGGCCTGCCGTCGCGGTGAGGCGCTACTAAAGAAGAGAATTGCTTAGTGAAGTGTACTAAAGGCGTTATCCAGCTCGATCGATTCGAGGTCCCCTACCGCCGGTACGGCAACAGCAAGAACCTGTTCGTGTGTGTGAGCGGCGCGCTGCAGACCATGGCGATCTGGCGCACAGTCGTGAAGCGATTCGCCAGTGACTTCACCGTCGTGATCTTTGACATGCCCGGGATCGGCCGTTCGCGGATCCTTTCGGGTGGCGCCCACGTCACCGTGCAGGAGCAGCTTGAGACGCTGAACGCGCTAATCGATGAGACGCACCCCGGTGGGGAAGTGACGCTCGCCGGCAGCTCTTGGGGCACCGCGATCGCCGCCGCCTATGCGGCATTACGCCCGGAAGCCGTCCAGCACCTCATGCTTTGCAGCTTTGGGCTTAAGCCCAATGCGGCCATGGAGCGTCTCGTCGCGCGGGCCACGGGCCTGTTCGAGGAAGGCAATTTCGCGGCAGGTTCAGACCTGATCCTTGAGGTGTTCGGGAACAACGTCAGCGGCAGCTACAAACGCCAGATTGCCGCGCAATTCCGAGCGCTCACGCGGGAGCAGGCGGAGTCGTTCAACGAACATTGCGTCAACATCCTTAAGCTGGGCCAGCTCAATGACGTTGTGGATCTCTCGAAGATCACCGCCAGGACGGTCATCGTGAACGGCACCGAAGACCCCATCATCGATCTAGACGATATGGAGCTGGCGAAAGCGCTCATCCCCAACTGCGAGCTGCGGCTCATCGAAGGCGTGGGCCACTTCCTGCATTTCGAAAAGCCGGAGCTAGTCGACGACTACGCTGAATTCATCATTCCGCCTTCGCCCGAGCCGAATGATGATTTTTCTACTGCAATGTCAACCGCTTAGTGAACATATTTAAGCTGGTAGTAATGATCGGTTCGTGACCCCGGTCATTGCAAACGCCCGCCCCTGACCCCATCATCGGTGTTCTGGGGGCGACATGGCTTCGACGTGGGTCGCGAACCTCCGGGTGCATGTCGAGGGACAGATCACCTCGTAAAACCAGCTGTAACACTTATAGTTGCCAACGACGACAACTACGCAATCGCCGCCTAAAAACCGGTAGTTTGCCTCCCGCCCGGCTTGTGTCCGTGCGATCGGATCCGGGAGTCATTTACACGGAATCGCCGGAGGGTTTGTTTGGGGCCTGAAGGTTAAAACCTTTACCGAACTGGCCGCAGGTGCGCCCCTTTCGCCGGGTTGCCTGCGGTGAGATTAATGGCGAAATAAGCATGTAGAGCTCGGAGCGGAGGGCTTGCGGACGCCGGTTCGATTCCGGCCGCCTCCACCACTCCCAGAACGCCGGTCGTGGCAACACGGTCGGCGTTTTTTTGTGGGCGCGGGATGCGAGGACCCGGCTGATCCGCTTGCGCGGTGCCTGCGCGTCACGAACAATGCGGTTAACTACGGCCAGAGAGCTTGGATGATCGCGTTCTTAAGGGAGCTGAAGCGGCGGAAGGTGATCCGCGTTGGCAGCGCCTACATCGCCGTCGGCTGGGGCCTGACACAGATCATCGCCGAGTTCGGCGAGCCGCTGTCGCTTCCCGACTGGTTCTACAACGCCTTTATCGTGTTCGTGCTGGCAGGCCTGCCGCTCGCACTGCTGTTGGCCTGGGCCTTCGAGGTGACGCCCGATGGTGTGGCGACAACACAAGCCGCTGCCGAGGGTGCACGGGGGCCCCAACTCCAGGTAATCGACTTCGCCCTGCTCGGTG
>JBCCBB010000167.1:0-3058 GCA_039814545.1 Pseudomonadota bacterium | reverse complement strand
CCGCTGCTATTCAACCGACGGCACCTGGGTGTCGCGACGTTTGTCATCGCGCTGGTGCATGCCGCGCTCGTGATTCTCTGGTACCACGGGTTTGGCACGCTGAACCCGTTTGTCTCGCTGTTCGCGTCGAATCCGAATTACGACGCGCTCGCGGGCTTCCCGTTTGAGAGCCTGGGTGTGCTCGCACTCTCGATCATGTTCCTCATGGCCGCGACGAGCCACGACTTCTGGAATGCGAACCTGGGGCCAGGCCTTTGGAAGGCGCTGCACATGGGCGTCTATCTGGCGTTCGCGCTGGTCGTGAGCCACGTCGCGCTGGGCGCCCTGCAATTCGAAAAGCATGTGGCTTACACGGTCTTGCTCATCGTTGCGGCGCTTGCGGTGGTGGGGCTGCAGTTTGCGGGTGTGCTGGCATCGCGGCGGCCTGTCGATGCGACCGCCGATGGCTGGCTGAGCGTGGGCGAGGGTGCCGAGATCGACGACGGCACGGCTGTCATCGTCCGTCCCGCCGAAGGCGAGGCCATTGCGGTGTTTCGCCATGGCGAAGAAATCTTCGCGGTCTCCAATGTGTGCCGACACCAGGCCGGCCCGCTGGGTGAGGGGCGAATCGTCGATGGCTGCATCACCTGCCCCTGGCACGGGTTTCAGTACCGCATGGCCGATGGCACGTCGCCACCGCCCTACACGGAGAAGATTGCGACTTATGCGACGCGCATTGTGGAGGGCCGCGTCGAGGTCAGTGACACGCCCAATGCACCGGGCACACCGCAGGCACCGAGCCGACTCAGGAGTGCGCCATGAGCAAGAAAGACTTTTTCATTGGCTGGGCTGAGATGCCCGATGCGGATCGTCGGTTCTTTCTAAAAGTGGGCGCCGGCCTTCTCATTGGTGCGGCCGGTGTTGCGGGTTTCGTCGCCGCCTCGCAGCGACCGGTGGGTCGTGGCACCTGGGACCTTGCGACGTTCAAGGACTTCACAGGCGTCGTGACGGCTTCGCCGTACCCGATGCTGCGAACGCGGGACATCGACGGCCAGGTGCGAACGGCGATGCTGGTTTGTCAGACCAAGTGCGGCGTGGACCTGCGCCTGCAGGACATGGCCGGCAAGGCCGTGGTTATCAACGGCTCGCTGATTCAGCGCGGTGATTACGCGTCCATTGCGGTCGCCGATGGACCCGAGTGGATTCGTGAAGCCGATGCGCCTGTTGATCCGGCGCTCGCATTCCCCGCTCCCGAGTCGCTCGGTGAGATCACGCTCGCCGGCGAGATCCTCGACACCAAATGCTGGTTCGGCGCGATGCGCCCGGGCGAGGGCAAGGTGCACAAGGCCTGCGCTAGCCTGTGTATCCGCAGCGGTATCCCGCCTGCGTTTTTTGCACGCGACGCGCGCGACAACGCGGCGTTGCTTGTGATGACGGAGAACGGCGGCCGCTTGGGCGAGACGCTGTTGGCGCACGTGGCGGATCCTGTCGAGGTTACGGGCACCGTGTCGCGCGCCGGGAACGTGTTTTTGCTCGACGTGTCCGCCGATTCGGTTCGGCGGGTTTAGCGCGCCTTCGTAAACACCATAATAAAGATCGCGAGCGCGATGATCGCAAACGCCAGCCACTCGGCGTGTGCGGTGAGCCAGTAAGCAATACGACAAGCGCGTCGGATGCGGTTTTGCTGTCCTTCGGTCGGCGCGTCGGGAATCTCGCTCGCCGCAATGGCACGGCCCTTGAGCACGGCATAGTAGTAGCGCAGGGTGCGACTGCCGTAGAGCCATGCGGTGATGCCGCACAACACCAGCAGCCCGATGGTGCCGACGACATCAGCCGACAATCGCCCCGGATCCAGCACCGCATTGCGGTATGCGTGCCCCGCGATACCGATGGCTGTCACCATGATCAAGGGTCGACTCAGTGCGCTGTCCGTGACGATCGCAACGCAAATGCAAATCGGAAACGCGAAGTAAATCAGGGCCACGGCCATGCCCGGCAGCAGGTCCGGCTGCGAGGATTCGCTGAGCGTGATGGCAAGGCCCGCAAGCAGCGTGGCGACGAGGCTTAGCACACAAGGAATGATCAGAAGCTGCAGGCTGAACGGGGTCGACACGCCGGGGCCAAGCTCTGGGCCGGCTTCCCGGAAGCGGATCCTGGCACCGAACTTGCGCAAGCAGTTTCTCCTCTCGCTGCGACCTGCTACAACACCATCAGTATAGCGAGCCACCAGGAGCCTATCGGATGAGATTCCTTGCGGTTTTGACCACGATTAACGATGAGATTCGCGCCCGTGCGCTGGCCATGGCGCTCGTCGAACAACGGCTCGTCGCCTGCGCGCAGATCTCGCGTATCGAGAGTGTTTACCGTTGGGAGGGCGAGGTGCAGCAGGAACCGGAATATCGGTTGTTACTCAAGACGACCGCGGCCCGTTACCCCGAGCTCGAGCACGCCATCAGCACGCTGCACCCTTACGAGACGCCGGCAATTGTTGCCCTGCCATTGGAGAAAGCCGAGGCGGCGTTTGGCGACTGGATCACGAGCGAGACACGATAGTCATGAGCGAGTCTCCAGAGCAGCAGCCACTTATCCGGCCGGCAACCAACAACCTGGCGCCTTACCAGGCCCTGCTTGTGGTGATTGGTCTGTTGGGCGCCTTGCCTTACGCGGCCGTCTTGGCAATCACCTACAGCACACCCGTCTGGGTCGAAGAGGTGGGCCGCGACTTCATCGAACGCAAGGCCAGGGAACGTTTCGATGAGTCTGTCGCGCGCGTGCAGATTGCAGTGACGCCCGACGGCGATAGCCAGCTTGGTCTGCTCGCGAGCCCGCTATACGAAAAGAACGAGACCGCATTGCGAAACTGCAGGCCGCACTCGAAGCGCGCGTGGCCGAGCAGTTCGCGGTGGCGATCGCACAGATTCGCGATATCGATTGCGAATGCCGCGCGAAATGGGCGGAACTGATCCGCGACGGTATCCAGACTGAGCTCGAACTGGCGCAAGCGGCCAACGACAAAATCGTCGACTTCGTGCAGGGCAGCTACATGGAGATCACGGATGAGCTGCGGCGCGACATTCGG
>JBCCBB010000051.1:0-21667 GCA_039814545.1 Pseudomonadota bacterium | reverse complement strand
TCGCTGTCGAAAGATGGCTTCACGTTTGCCATCACGGGCACCGACCTTGACGACCCGGGTCCCGACAACCTCGATAACGACGAGATCAAGTTCGTCGTCAGCTACGCCGTCGACTTCGCACTGTAAGTCGGGCGCAACCAAAACACCGCGGGACGCGCTTCGGTGCGTCCTGCGGTGGCGCGTCCTGTGGGGCGCCAGGGAAATCAGCCCCGCGGCTAGTATCGGTAGGTGGCCTCAAACTGCAGCGTGCGCGGCAATCCGGGACGTGCACCAAACGGCCGACGCGCGACGACATACACTTCATCGCTGAGGTTGTTGATCCGCCCAGACAGCGTCCAACGATCCGTGACGGCATAGTTGGCCGCGAGGTCGATTACCGTAAATTGGTCCGAGCCTTCGTCGGTGTCGAAGTCGCCGATACCAGCCTGATCACGCATCCTGGCCTGATAGGTCACCGAAAGCTGTGTGCCCCAGTTGGCACCCGCAAGGCCAATGTTGAAGTTGGCGCGGTGCGGCGGAATGTAGGGAACTTCGAATCCGGGTTCCACCACACCGAATTGCGGGTTAATCGACGTGAATGCCTCGCGGAATTCCGCCTCGGTATAGGTATAGGTCAGCGAAATGGGAACGGACAGTCGATTGCCGATCTGCACCAGATGGTTCCAACCAAACTCGGCGCCGACGGTGCGTACCTCACCAGCGTTGATCTGTGTATCAAGCAGCGCAGGATCGCAGCCTGACGAAATTGTGCAGATCGCGGTCAGGTTGCTGTAGTCGTTGTAGAAGCCGATCAATTCGAATCGGCCCCAGTCGCTGCGCCAGCGACCACCGAGTTCATAGTTGATGGACTCTTCCGGATCGACGTCTTCGTTAAGCGACGGAACGGCAGGGGAGAAACCCTTGTGCACACCCGCCAGCAAGCTCAGGTCCTCGTTGACATCGTACATGGCGCCGAGACCGGGTAGAGCAATGATGTAATCGTCTTTCTGTTGACGGCCAACCAGTCGATCCGTGCGGCTGTTTTCGATGGCCTCGACGCGCAATCCTGGCACCAGCCGCCATTGGCCAATGACGATGTCATCGCGGATCCAGGCCGAAAATGCGCGCGTATACCCGGTGCTGTCACGCGTGATAGCGCGCGGCTGATCGTTTTCCACGACACTGCCTGCGATCTGCTCGAATCCGAACTCATCATGCAAGCTGCGAATTCTGTCGCTGTGCAGTCGTGCGCCGACCTGCAGGTCGTGTGTGACGCTGTCGCCAAATGACCAACGCAGCGTGCTCTGAATGCCGGAGGTATCGAATTCACGGTCGTTGGTGCCAATCCGAATGTCGTCGGGCGAACCGCTAATGCCATCGGTGTCGGCGCCGTTCAGGATCGATACAAACAACTGATTAAACGGCGTGTCGGGGTTCGACAGGATTCCGCGAATATCGGTCCCGTTGAAATTGTTGAATTTGCGCCACGCGCGATCGAATTTCTGGATGTAGCCCGTGGCCTGCAGCGTGCCACCGAATAACGGTTGCTCCCAGTCGGCACGAAGGGCGAGCCAGTCCCACTCCATACGATCAAGTTCGCTTGCGCCATAGCGACGAACAGGGTCCGCACGAAAGTCAGACTCTGTGAGACCAAGATAGGTTTCGTTGGACACCTCATCAGCGTAGGTCACACGCAGTTCGAGCGTACCAGGCCCAATGTCACGGCCCAGTTTTAGCATGAGCTCGTTCTTATCGTAGCCCGCGTCGCCGCCACCATCGATCTGCTTGAAACCATCACTTCCCAGATGCATGAACTCGGCAAGCACGCCAAATTGCTCCATCTGCGTGCCGCCGCGAGCATGCAGATGACGATAGCCGTCACTGCCGCCTGCAACCTGGAGCAGGCCTTCAGTCGTACGCGGAATTGGGGCTGTGACCAGATTGATGGCACCACCGATCGTTTGTGGGCCGTACTGAATTGACGACGGGCCCTTGAAAACCTCGACCCCGACTAGTCGTGAACTCAGGGGGAAGAAATACGCGGCCGGAGCCGAGTAGGGCGCAGGCGCAAGCAGCACGCCGTCCTCCATGATGGCTACCTTGGTGCTCCGATCGGCGCTGCCGCCGCGCAATCCGATGTTGGGTCGTAAGCCCACACCGTCCTCCTCGCGGGAGTACACACCAGGTACGAGATTCAACACGCGACTGATGTCGTTGTACTCAAAGGTCTCAAGTGTCGCGGCATCGACGCGATGTGCTGAGCCCACGACACGGTCGATCTCTTCGAACAAGCCTGTCACGACAATCTCGTCGAGCGATTCGTCGTCGCCCTGCGTTGACGCAGCCTGTTGCGCTTGAAGCGGCGCCGTTGTTGCTAGTGCAAGGCTGCACGCGATCGCTCTTGTCGTAGTCATCATGGCCTTTGTTCCAGTCTCAGGGGCTTTTGTAGTGGCGGAGGTTCGGTGGGTGGATCGGTAATCCAGTTCGCGCGTGCCAGACCGGGATTGGTCTGTGCGAGGTCGACAGCAGGGTCAATTAATGGGTGCGCTGCGCGCCCATTCAGTGATACGAGCGCATCAGCATAAACAGCAACCGGGCTTAAGCCCTGACCTTCGAAATCGTCACGAATGTGGTGCGCCAGCTGCAAGATCAAGTCGGGCTGGCCAACCATTTCGCGGTATTGCTGTTCGGTCAAGTAGCGGTGCGGAGAGACAAGAACAATACGCTGCTCCTCACCGACGACCGCTCGGTACTCGAGGCTGCCCGCTTTGTCCCGAAGCATCACGCGCCATGAAAAACGCATGCCCTGTTCGTGCCAGGTCACCGTGCCCGGGTAATACCACTGACGCAACGGCATGAGGAATTGAATGGCGCAAAAAGCAGCTACCGCAAGCGCGAATGCAGCGGAGCGCGGGCGCCACTGAATCGGGTCTGATTCTGGTACTACTGCAGGCGCATGCGCTACCGGCAGGCGGAGACGGCGTGCAAGACGGCGCGGCCAGTCCGATTCGAAGAAGATCAACACCGAGAACACCATGATGAAAGGGAACAGGCCGATGTTGAAGAACAGATGCGTGAAGTAGTGAAAGACAAGTATGACGACAAACGCGAACGGGCGGGTTCGCTGCCACAACATAAATCCGATAATCAGCGTATCGAACAGGAAGGCGAACCATGAGAAGGCGAAATGCACCCAGGGCATCTCGAGGAAGGGCCCAAGTAATGGCAGGCCGCTGTGGGGAGGCAACCAGATGTTCAGCGGTTGCGCGTGGAGCAGCCAGTCTGTCTCAAATTTGGCCCACCCGGCGTAGAAGTAGAGCAATCCAACCTGGAATCGAACCCAATAGGTTTGCCACGCAGGCAGCGTATCGGCGCGCAGCGCCGAGCGCAGCCAAGCGTCGACGGACCACGCTCGGTGTGGGGAGAGAAAACACATGATCAGTGTGAGCACACTGATAAAGTAATAGTGGTTCAGGTACGTCGTGACATCCATGAGCTCCGCGTATGAAAACAAGCACCAGAACACAATGATCGCGACGCGATACAGCGCACCAATCGCGACCATGAATGCACTGATCGCGATACCGGCGTAGAGCAGGTACAAGCCTGTGGCGTCGGGCACCTGAACCCAGCTGAAACCCCAATACTTGAAGTGGAAATCGGGCTCGACGTAGAGCCGCTCTATCCAGCCGTTGCCCATGAAGCGCAGCGCACCCACGCACATAAGCCCGCCAATCAGGATGCGAAACACGGCAAGCGCCGCGATGTCTCGCGGCGCTTGCAGTGACTGCAGCAGGGCCGCAGGACGAGATCGCAGCCTATCCGGTGCCATCGCTCCTGTCTGTGGTGCCATCGGCAGCGTGCTCAGCCATCATTATCGCCGGCGGCTGACTGCGGCACGGCGAGGCCTAGTGCGGAGACGATGGGTCCCCGGAACGTATTGGTCGCGGTGCGTAGGAGACCGAGCAGCGCGCAGGGCGGCAGCCCCTCGGAGGCCGAGAATGCATTGGCACACTCTGTGGCATCCGTGATGGCCTCGACCTCAGCGTCAAAGCCGGTTCCGGACTCAATCGTCGCGAGAAAAGCAAGCGAGTCATCGATCTCGACCAAGATCTCATCGGCAAGGTCCTGACGGTCAATGCCAATAAGCAGGTCGTTCATGCCCATGCCACCGTCCACGCCTGTCCAAACATCGCGAAACGTCTGCATGTTTGCGATCAGGTTGGCTCCTGAATGCCGCGAGAGCGACGACTCAAGAAACTCCGGGCATGCGACAGGATCTGAGCAATCCAGGCCGGTAGCTGGAAGCCCGGTTGGTAATGCGACCTTACGATCCTTTGTGATTTTCTCGGCGTAAAACAAGGCAATGGAAACAGCGTCGAGCGCTTCTTGCGGTGTGCTGTAAAACGCACTCGTCGATAAGCCGGCCGTACTCCACTGCTCGAGGAAGTTATCGCCTGTAGGCTCCCACCGATTGCGAAGTGTTGACGACAAGAGTGCGACACGATCCGCGAGTTTTTCAATATGCGCCGCTCGTGCGGCAGCATCAGGTTGGTCGGTACAGTTAGGGTCTGCTGCATCGGTGTAAAGCAGATACTCGATGGCGCCCAAGCCCGTCAAATTGATGGCCGTCGTGTTATCCACGACATCACCGTTTGCCGCGGCAGCCTCAAGACCACAAGCATCGAGTGTGAATGGCCATGAGTAAATCAGCTCGCGGAAGTCCTGCCCGCCTGCGACAGCATCGGGATTCGATGAGCGGCCTGCGGGACCAACTTGCAGCACTTCGTTTCGCTGCCACGACGTCATGGCCGTAGACCATGCCGCTCGGGCTGCATCGCGCACCGTCGTGTCTGAGGGTGCCGCTGCAAAATTGGCTGATGCGGTTTGCAGTGCGATTGCGTCATCGTCGAATGTGCGCAAGGCAGGGAGGATGATGTTCGCGCCGATATCTGCGAGCACGGCCCGTCGGGCATCGTCGCCGGAAACGGGCGGCGGCGTTGTCGGAGGTGGCGTGGTCACTGGAGGTGCATCGCTGCCCCCACCGCCCCCGCCGCAACCGGCAACGATGAGCGTAGCAATGAGCGCGCCAAAGCGTGACGCCGCAGCGCGTGACGTAGCGGACATTCGGTTTGTGGTCATGGCAATACCTCCGGCGAACGGGTATTTGAGAAACGATGACGCCGGGCCTCCCGCAAGCGAGAGGCCCGGCGCTTCAGTTCCAACGGACTGCGATCAGTCGAGCGCGAGCTTCATAATAACGAGGCGCGCACCATTGTCGTTGGTATTGGTGGTCAGCGCGACCCGATTACCCTCTGGTGAAACGGCCAGGCCAAAGAACTGGCTGTTCACCGTCTCATTGGGCAGCTCCACAATTCCGTCGCCGAGCACTCGGTCATCGAGCTGTCCGTCGACAGTAAACACGAAGGCCGCAGGATTGCCGCCGATGCGACCGGCCACCACGGCGCGATCATCCGGCAGCGTCACGATGTGACGACCGCGGTCTTCATTGGTGGGGAAGCCCCGGCCTTCACTTTGAACTGCCTGCGTGCCGACGTTGCCGAAGCCGGTGTCGATACCTGCCGAGACACCGCTGGAGACGCGGAACAGCACAACGTCCTGCGCAAGCGACGTTTCGTAACCCAGCGTCGAAGGCGTCGTGTCGTTGGTCGTCGCGCCGTAACCGACAACCACGTAAGACTGCGTGCTTTGCTGGAAACCGGCCGCGTAGGCTTCGGCGTAGCCGAGGTCGACCTTGAACGGGTTGAACACGGCGATTCCGGGCGTTGCCGTAATCGTCGGCTCATCACTAAAGCCACCGAAGTCGGCGTCCAGTGTGCCGTCCGCACTGAGACGGATCAGGAAGATGTGGTTGTCCAGCGCGCCACCGAGGTCGGTGTAGCCTGAAGACACAATTTTGCCGTCCGCCTCGACGAGGCCGCGACGGTTGTTGTCATTGAGTACACCGGTCGCGTTGTAGGTAAATGCGCTGCCACTGTTGAAAGTCGGGTCAGTCGTTGCACCCGTTGCGGTGACATCGAGACGAGCCACGTAACGATCCCGGTCGGTTCGCGTGCCGTCGCTGGCCGAACCCTGGCCGAATACCACGACTCGGTCGGTCATAACGCTGCGGTCGGTCTGTACATCCCATGCCAGATCGGAGGGCAGTGCCGCAGGAGCGCCCGGGAACGTGGCGTTGTCGGCATTGGCATAGCCGAAGACGACTTCGACTTTGCCGTCAGCATCACCCCAGCCCGGTACCTGTGTGCCATCGGGCGCGAGTCGGAACATGTAGACCGAACGGCCGCCATCCGCGTCGAGGGCATTCACAACGGCAACCACGTCGCCGTTAAGCAGCTCGGCAACGCCGTATGAATTCTCATCGCTGCTGCCTTCCGTCGCAGTAGCCTCAAGCTCAACGAAGCCGTCGCCACCGAAGCTCGTGTCCAGCGAGCCGTCGGCAAAGAAGCGACCAACGACGACCTGGCGGGTGTCATCGGTGATGCCCACATGGCCCGAGACGTAGATTTTGTTGGCGTTGTCGCCGACCTGCGCGAAGGTCAGACCGCGCATGTCATTGGCATCGGTCGTGACCGTGTCAGCGACGATATCGACGCTTGTACTGGAGCCGTTGGTGCCTGCCGGGCCGGCGGGGCCAGCTGGGCCTGCGGCACCCGTGGCGCCTGCGGCGCCCGGTGAACCGTCGTCACCTTCACATCCTGCGAGCGCAATAAGGCTCGTAAAAAGCAGCGTTGCTGCGAATCTCTTATTCATGGTCTCCCACCCTGATTACTGCGCCAAGCGCAAACGAGGGAGCGAATAATAATGAGAATGATTCGCATTTGCAATTGTGATATTTGGCTTATGGCATCTCACGGTCGACGATGGGCTTGCGGCCGAGCAGCCATAGCAGCGCGTTTCGACCAGCCTTCAGAAAGGGATACAGCCACGCTGCGACCCTCGGCGAACGGAACAGACGGACATTCATGCGATTGAACAGCCCAACTGGCGTCGACAGCAGCGCGAGGCGCGTCATGCAGGCTGCCCCAAAGTACACCTGGCCTGACTCGATCAATGCGAGGCCTTCATTGAGGTCGTAACCAGCGCGAGCGAGAGACGCCACGGCGGGGTGATTCGTACGTGCGTTTACAAGATCCACTTCACCGATGCTGTCTCGCAGTCGAATGAGTTTCACGTAACGCGTGCACAAAGGGCAGTCTCCGTCATAGACGAGGAGGTTGCCTTCAATCAGTGATAAGTCGTCGTGCATCGATGGTTTGACATGACCGTTGCTGCGAATCGATGGCAAAACGCGACCGACAATTGCAATTCCAGGACGGGCGCCTTCCAGAGGCAGAGCGCTCAGTCGGGCCGCGTTACACTATAGCGATGGCGGGTCGTCCGTGAAACGCAGCATTGCAGGCTACGCGATCGCGCTTGTTGCGTTGGCGTTTGTGCTCGAGTGGCTCGAGTATAGGTTTCTCATGCGCAGCCTACCGACGTCCGGGGTCATCGGTCTCGTCGCACTGATCTTCATCGTTCTGGGCATCTGGGTCGGCCTGCGCGTGGCGCGGCGTGACCCGCCAAGGCCTTTCGAGATCAACGACCGCGCCTTGGACTCGCTCGGTATCTCCGATCGCGAGTACGCCGTGCTCGAGCAGCTGGCAGCCGGGCAATCCAACAAGGAAATTGCCCGCGAGCTCGGCATTTCTCCCAATACGGTCAAGACGCACGTGGCACACCTGTATGCGAAGCTGTCGGTGTCGAAGCGCACTGAGGCCGTCAACAAATCGCGGGAGCTGAAGCTGATTCCGTAGTGATTTCGGGCGATTAGTGCCAAATCACCCGTTTGGGTGATGGTGTCGAGGCGGGTCCGCAGCCAGCATTCGGGGCACGTCACACAGGGGGAGGCACAGATGCAGGGCTACATTCTCAAGTTCGGTGCGATGTCGGGGCTGCTCGTTATCACGCCCATGATTATCGGCATGGTCGCGGGCGGCCAGGACAGCTTCGCCGGCGGCGAGGCGTTCGGTTACACGCTCATGCTCGTGGCCTTTTCGCTGATCTTTATGGCGATCAAGCGTTACCGCGACAAAGAGATGGGTGGCGTCATCCGATTCGGCCAAGCCCTTCTGCTCGGACTGGGGATCGCCGCCGTCGCCGGCGTTGCCTACGTCTCTGTCTGGGAGTTGTTTCTGTACACGAGCGACTACGCGTTTATCAGCGAGTACTCGGACGGCGTGATTGCAGCGGAACGTGCGGCGGGCGCCGACGCGACACGGATTGCCGAAGTAGAGGCGCAAATGGCCGCGATGACAGAGAACTACGGCAAGCCCTGGTTCCGTATCCCGATTACTTTTTCCGAGATCTTTCCGGTCGGTGCCGTCGTGTCGCTGATCTCGGCGGCCATCCTGCGCAAGCCTGGCGTCCTGCCCGCCTGAGCCAAAAACACACAAAAAGGAGACAACACATGGAACTGGGTACATTTTCGATCAGCCTCAACGTGGCCGACATCAAGGCATCGCAAGCGTTTTACGAGAAGCTGGGTTTCGAGACGCTGGGCGACTATTCCGACCAGGGCTGGCTCATGATGAGAAGCCCCACGCTCACGCTTGGACTGTTTGCCGGCCACATCAAGAAGAACACGCTGACGTTCAACCCGGGCTGGGATGCCAACGCGCAAAACCTGGACGAGTTCACCGATGTGCGCGAGCTGCAGAAGCAGCTTAAAGCGGCCGGCGTCGAGTTCTTCCGTGAGGCCGATGAGACGACCGAGGGGCCGGAGCATTTCGTCGTGATAGATCCTGATGGCAACCCGATTCTCGTCGACCAGCACCGTTAAGTTAAACACCGCGTACGAGCAAAGCTGAACAGGCCCCGGACACCTGTTTTTCGGTACCTCGCGCGTTGGTGCTGTAGTACGGTAAAGCGACAAAACGAGAACACGCACGGGGGACACGATGCGTAGTCGCTTGGCCGCTCTGATACTGGCGGTGCGCATAGCGGTGCCTTGCGCCGCGGCGGAAACAGAGGACGTTTCGGCTTTTGCGAAGCTGCCGCAGTTCTCGAACGTGGAGATGTCGCCTGACGGCAGTCGGATCGCTGGGCTTGTCACGATCGAGGGCAAACGTGCGATCTACACGCTCGAGATTGGTACCGGCAAGCCGAAAGTGATGACGGCCGACGACCAATGGCACCTAAGCTGGGTCGACTGGGTCGATAACCGATACGTGCTTGTCGGTATCAAGACGCCGTTCCGCCGGGGCGGCGTCGCTACGGTCGAAACTCGTCTTGTTTCTTTCGATTCTAATACCGGCTCGGGAAAGATACTGTTTACGCGCCACATGCATTCGATTGAACGCAAGGGCGGCGTTATTCCGCAGTTCCAGGATGACGTACTGCATTTGCTGCCCGAGCGCGACGAAGAGTTCATCATCGCGTTTGACAAGAGGGGCACAGGAAATGAGGCGGTCTATGTAGCCAATGCGCGTTCCGGGAGTCTCGGCAAGAAACTTCAAAGCGTTGATCCCTACGTCACACAGTGGCGGGTAGATGCGTCGGGCGAAGTTCGCGTGGGCTGGGGCATTGCAAAGGACAGGAAGAGCTTCACCTTCAAAATTAAAGACGCGGAGGGCGAGTGGCACGATCATAGCGAGCGCTACAATGCAGCCGGCTTCCGAGTCGCCGATTTGCCCGTAGATGGAACGGGGCATGTGCTGGTGCTATCGGATCACGAGTACCCGCTGGGTGCGCTGTACCGATTCCACCCGGAGTCTGGCGCGTTTGTCGAGCTTGTTGCGCAGCACGATGAGAGCGAGATTTCGGGGGTTCGATTGTCTGCAGATGGCAGCGCGATTGAATCCGTGCACTATTCCAGCGAATTCGTGCCCAACGTGTACATGGACACGCGGCTCGATGCCACGATCAAAGGCGTACAAAAGGCCTTGCCCGATTTGCGCCTGTTTCCCGTGTCGCAGTCACTCGACGGCACCCGCATTGTCATGCGGTCCTATGCGTCGAATCAGCCGCCGGGCTACTATCTCTACGACGCCAACAAAAAATCCGTTGGTCCCATCGCGTCACGCTACCCGGGGCTCAAGGATCGCAGCTTGTCGCGTCCCAGCATTCACAGTTTCGAGGCCCGCGATGGTCTCGAAATCGCTGCATACGTGACGCTGCCTGCAGGTGTGACCGCGGATACGGCAGACAGCATTCCTTTTGTCGTCAGCGTTCATGGCGGGCCAAACGCGCGCGACTTCCTGCGATTTGATTGGGAAACGCAGATGCTTGCAGCACGCGGCTACGGCGTGTTGCAAATCAACTTCCGCGGGTCAACGGGTTACGGACGCGAATTCAGAGAGGCCGGTGACCGCGAGTGGGGCCAGGCCATGCAAGACGACGTTGCCGACGGCACGCGCTGGGCTATCGAGCGGGGCTGGGCCGATCCTGAACGCGTGTGCATCATCGGCGGGTCGTACGGCGGCTACGCGGCACTGATGGGTGCTGCGCGCGACGGCGATCTTTACCGATGCGCGGTAAGTCTCAATGGTGTGTCAGATCTACCGGCGTTGCTGAGGAGTTCCTACCGCTACGTGGGTGGCCGTGCGCGCACGCGTCACATCGGACGTTTGAACAAGGACCGCGATCAGCTGCGCGCCATGTCGCCAGTCAATCTCGTTGAGGTCGTCGATGTTCCAGTTCTGCTGGTTCACGGCGAAAAAGACCGCGTTGTCGACGTGCGCCAGTCTCGCAAGATGGCAAAGGCGCTTGAGCGCAACGACAAGGCTGTTCAATACCTCGAACTGCCTGAGGGCACGCACTCGCTGGAGCGCGAATCAAACCGACTGGCGTACGCAACGGCACTTGTAGAATTCCTCGATACGCACCTGGCGGCGCGGGGCGAGCAGACGCCACAAGGCGACTGACGCACGGGGCTTCTTCTTTGCCGCGTGTATAGCTACCCTCAGCGCCGCTAGTCTGAACACGGGACTGGAGCAAAACTGCACAAATCCGAGACGCTTGTTTTTCGGTACCGAGAGAATGAGCGCTGTAGTACCGTTAGGGGACACAACGAGAACACGCAACGGGGGACACGATGCGTATTCGATTGGCTGCTTTAGTACTGGCGATATGGATTTCGGTGCCTTGCACGGCGGCGGTTTCAGACGAAGTGGCGGCGTTCGCGAAGCTGCCTCAGTTCTCGAATCTTCAGATTTCACCTGACGGCAGCCGGATAGCTGCGCTCGTCACGGTCCAGGGCAAGCGCGCCATCTACGCCCTCGAGATCGGTTCGAGCGCGCCAAAGCTCATGGTCGGGGATGACGGCTGGCACCTGAGCTGGATCGACTGGGTCGACAATCGTTATGTGCTCATCGGTATCAAAACGCCGTACCGTCGCGGTGGCGTTGCGACCGTCGAAACCCGGCTCGTCTCGTTTGACTCCGAGACGGGTAAGGGCAGGTTCCTTTTTGACCGTTACATGAGCGCGATAAAGCGTAACGGCGGGTTCATCCCACAGATTCAGGACGACGTTCTGCATTTTCTGCCCGAACGCGACGAGGAGTTCGTCATCGCGTTCGACAAGGAGGGCACTGGTGGTGAAGCGGTCTACATCGCAAACGCCCGTACAGGAAGGCTTGGCAAGAAGATCCAGAGCAAGGATACCTATGTCTCACAGTGGCGTGCTGACGCAGCGGGAAACGTCCGTGTGGGTTGGGGTGTCACACGCGACAAGAAGAGCTTCATCTACAAAATCAAGGACGCCGAAGGCGAGTGGCACGACCACAGCGAGCGTTATAACGAGGGCGGTTTTCGAGTTGCCGAGTTACTGGTGGACGGGACCGGGCACGCGCTTGTGCACTCCGATCACGAATATCCGCTCGGTGCCGTGTACCGGTTCGACCCCGTGGCAGGTGAATTCGTCGAGCTCGTCGCGCAGCACGATGACAGCGAAATCTCGAACATCCGCTTGTCGGCCGACGGCAGCGCCATCGAGTCCGTTCACTACGCCAGTGAGTTCGTCCGCAATGAGTACGTCGACAAGCAGCTCGATGCGACGATCAAGGGCGTTCGCGAGGCGATGCCCGACCTGAGCCTGTACCCAGTCTCGCGATCGACCGACGGCACGCGCATCGTCATGCGGTCGTACGCGGCCGATAAGGCGCCGAGCTACTATCTCTATGACGGCAACAAGAAGTCGATTGGTCCCATAACATCGCGGTACCCCGCGCTCGTAGAACGTGACTTGGCCCGCCCGAGCATTCACCGATTCAAGGCGCGCGACGATCTCGAGATCACCGCTTACGTGACGCTGCCCCCAGGGCTGACGGCGGATACCGCCGACAGCATTCCTTTTATCGTCAGCGTTCACGGTGGCCCGAACGCGCGCGACTTCCTCCGGTTCGACTGGGAAACCCAGATGCTGGTCGCGCGTGGTTACGGTGTGCTGCAAATCAACTTCCGTGGCTCGACGGGTTACGGACGCGAGTTCAAAGAGGCCGGTGACCGCGAGTGGGGTCAGGCCATGCAGGACGACGTGGCCGACGGCACGCGCTGGGCTATTGCGCAGGGTTGGGCTGATGCCGAGCGCGTGTGCATCATCGGTGGGTCCTACGGCGGCTACGCCGCGCTTATGGGCGCCGCGCGCGACGGTGACCTTTACCGTTGCGCCGCCAGTCTCAATGGTGTGTCCGACCTACCGGCGCTGCTAAAGAGCAAATACCGTTACGTCGGCGGTCGTGCAGGCACGCGCCATATTGGGCGCTTGTACCAGGATCGTGCGCAGCTGCGCGCCAATTCGCCCGTCAATCTCGTCGAAGCCGTCGATACGCCGATATTGCTCGTGCACGGCGAGAAAGATCGCGTCGTTTCTGTGAGCCAGTCGCGCAAGATGGCCAAGGCGCTGGAGCGCAAAGGCAAAGCGGTGCAGTACTTCGAGCTGCCCGAAGGCACGCACTCGCTCGAGCGCGAGTCGAACCGCTTAGCCTATGCCACGGCGTTGGTTGAGTTTCTGGACACACACCTCGCCGCCCGCGGTGAGCAGGCGGCGCAAGCCGACTAACGCGCGGCGTCCACGATCGCATCGAATGCGGCGACGGTTTCGGGCCAGTCGTCACCTTCGCTGTCGCCGCTGTAAATGGCGGTCTGGACGATGACCGTGTTTTCCTCTGGATTCACGTGGAGCCACTGCCCTCCGTAACCCCGGGCCGTGAACGCCTGGCCGTTGGGCCAGAGCCACCAAAAGTGCTGGTAGCCGAATCGTGATTCGCGACCGACGTTGCCGCGGTGCAGGAAGGGTCGGGCCGGATCTTCGCGCGTTGCCGTCTCGATCCATTGTCTTGGAATGATCGCTTTGCCGTTGTAGCGCCCGTTCTCGAGTATGAGAAGCCCCAGGCGCGCGTAGTCGCGCGTCGTCGCATTCACGCAGCAACTCGCGATCTCCATACCGCCGGGTCGGTCCAGCAACCAGCTGGCGTCATTGCCTGCGCCCATGGGCTGCCAGATCCACTCGGACAACAAGTCGGCTAGCGGACGACCTGTGGCTCGCCGCACCACCCAGCCGATCACTTGCGTCTCGATGCTGGCGTAGTAAAACGCCTCGCCGGGCGGGTGCAGTTTCTCGTCGAACCAAAGGATGGTGTCATTGTAAGGCATGCGTTGCTCCGCGACACCCAGCATCCACGACTGACCTTCCTTGCTGTTGGGCTTCGTGTAGTCCTCAACAAACTTGACGCCAGAACTCATTTGCAACAGGTCGCGCAGGGTGACGTCTCGATAACCGCTCGCGTCGAGCTCGGGGACGTAGTCCCGCGCCAGGTCTTTTTCCGAATCGATGAAGCCCCGTTCGATTGCGATGCCCAGCAGCGTTGAGGTCAGCGACTTGCCCATCGACCATGACGTGAATGCCGTCGTAGGCGATGTACCCATGCGATACGTCTCAAACACGATCGCGCCTTCCTTGATCACCAACAGCGACGTGACGTCGTTACGCTGCATGTAGTCATTAAGCGTGAACCGCTTATCGCTGTAGTCGTATTGAACTGGACCCATTGGCCGTCTCGCAGCGGGCAGTTCCCGGACGGATCCGCCCCTCGAGACCCTGCGCGCCGGGTAGATCTGGGCCATCTGCGTCCACGAGCCCAGCAGGTAAGGCGGTTGTAGCACCTCTTCGCGATTCCCGATGGGTGCCGTGGCGACATCCGCGTCTGCGAGCGAGCTGGCGAGCAACAGAATCCAAAGCGCGTATCGTTTCATGGGCATTCTCCTCTCCTTGGCTTTTGGCGAGCTCGCGACCGTGCCGCGACATGATAGTCGCAACCCGGAAGCGCCCAAAGTGTTACGACTCGGTGAATACTCGGGGCTTCTTCTTTTCCGCGCGTATGGCTACCCTGTCTGCCGGGTAAACAAACAGGGACAATGCCATGCGACTCGCTGTGATCTGGTTGGTCTTACTACTCACGGGGTGTGCGACGACCGTCGACGACGGTCTCAGGACGGTGCCGAGTGCCTATGACGTGCCCACAACCGTCAAGCGGCTCGAAGCCGCGCTCACGAAACGTGGGATGACGATTTTCAATACGATCGATCACGCTGCGGGTGCTGCGAGGGTCGACCAGTCGCTGCGCCCCACGGTGCTCGTGGTGTTCGGCAATCCGCGGGTCGGGTCGCGACTGATGAACTGTGAGCAGCGTGTGGGCATCGACTTGCCCATGAAGGCGTTGGTCTACCAAGACGCAAACGGCGACACCTATCTCGCTTACAACCCCGGCTCTTGGATCGCGGAGCGACACGGCCTGGGTGCATGCTCTGGTGTCGTCCAAAACGTCAATAACGCGCTCGCCGCATTCGCCAACGCCGCCACGTCAGGCCAGTAGCCGTGGGCGTGTATCGGGCCGGATTCGCGTTGGTCGTCGCGGGGCTGATGTCGGCTGCGGCCTGGGCAGACGATTACCGTGACAAGACTGAGGACCTGGATACGCGGGCGGGCTTGTTCGACATCCACGCTCAGCCGGGTGGCGGCAAGGTGCTGGCGACCTTACCTGCGCCGGACGCCGTTGGTGCCGTGGGCCAGTACATCTACGCCACGCGATTGCGTGCGGGACTAGGCTCTAACCCGGTCGGTCTCGATCGCGGCGCCGGCGACAGCGGCATTCTCGTTGCGTTTCGCCAGGTCGGCGAACAGCTCGTCATCGAGGCAGTCAACACCGAATACCGCGCGTCAGCGGAGAACGCTGAAGAACAACGCGCCGTGCGCGAGTCTTTTGCGTCATCTGTCCTGTGGACCACGCCGATTATTGCGCGCGACGCTGGCGGGCGATTATTAGTGGATCTGTCCGGGTTTCTGTTGCGCGATCACCTGGGAATCGCGGCGCAACTCAAGCGCACCGGGCAGGGCAGCTTTCGGCTCGATGCGAATCGGAGCTTCGTCGACGGTGAGCAGCTTGCGTTCCCTGACAACATCGAGCTCGAGGCGACGTTGACGTTCGCAAGTGCGGAGCCAGGCAGCGAAGTGTGGGCGACGGCCGCTGATGCACGTGCTGTGAGCCTCGTGCTGCACCACACCTTTGTTCGTTTGCCTGCGCCCGGATTTCGGCAACGCGAATGGGACCCGCGCTCGGCGGCCATCAGCGTTGACTTCTACGATTTCAGCCAGCCGCTTTCAGGATCGCTCGTTCGTCGTCTTGCCAGGCGTTACCGACTCGAGAAAACCGATCCGATGGCGGTGCGCAGTCCCGTCAAGAAACCGATTGTGTTTTATGTCGATCCCGGTGCGCCCGAGCCCATTCGCTCGGCCCTGATCGAGGGTGCGTCGTGGTGGGGCGATGCCTTCGAGGCCGCGGGCTTCGAAGACGCCTATCGCGTTGAGGTGCTCCCCGAAGGCGCGCACCCGCTCGACGTGCGTTACAACGTGATCCAGTGGGTGCACCGACAGACACGCGGTTGGTCCTACGGCGGTGGCGTCGCGGACCCGCGCACGGGCGAGATGCTCAAGGGTCACGTCATTCTGGGCAGCCAGCGTGTGCGCCAGGACCGCATGATCTTTGAGGGTCTGGCAGGGCGAGACAGCGTGGACGCAGAGACGGTTGCCCTTGCCCGCATTCGGCAGCTTTCTGCGCATGAGGTCGGACACTCGCTGGGATTCGCGCACAACATGGCTGCGAGCGCTGATGACCGCGCATCAGTTATGGATTACCCGGCGCCGATGATCACCGTAAACGACGCGGGCGCGATCGATTTCAGCGCGGCCTACGCGACAGGCATGGGTGCCTGGGACGACTTCACCGTGGCCTGGCTCTACTCGGAGTTTCCACCCGATGCTGATGAGCAGGCCGGCCTGGCGCGGGTGATTGGTGACGCCTATGGCTCCGGGCTGCACTTCGTGGCCGACCAGCATTCAAGGCCTATCGGTGCAGCACACCCGCGCGGCAGCCTGTGGGACAACGGCGCCGACGCTGTGGCATCTCTTGGCGAAACCATGCGTGTTCGGGAAGCCGCGCTGGCCGATTTCGGCCTCGATCGGCTTGCGCCCGGGCAGAGTGTCTCGGACCTGCAGACCGTGTTCGCACCGATTTACCTTTACCACCGCTACCAAGTGCAAGCCGCAGCCAAGTTTATCGGTGGCGCGAGTTTCGACTACGACCTCGCGGGCGGCGATGTCACGCGCGTTGAAATCGTTTCGGTTGCCGACCAGCGCCGCGCACTGGCCGCGCTGGCGGCTACGCTCGATCCCGAGGCGCTTGCGATTTCGGACCGCGTGCTGGCACTCATGCAGCCGCCGTTTGACCGTGGCGAGCCGATCCTGGGACGCGAGCGCATCGAGAGCCGCCGTGCCCCGTTGTTTGACCCGCTTGCCGCCGCAGGTGCGGCCGCGAGACTGACGTTGGGCGCGGTGCTCGACGACACACGCATGGCACGTGTCACCTTGCAGCACGCGCGCGATGCGCAGCAATTGGGTCCCGACGAGGTCTTTGAGACGCTGTCGCGCGTCGTATTCGCGACGGGCTCGAAAGCGCCGGAGGTCCAATACGCGGTGCAATGGCAGTACGTCACGGCGCTGGCCACGCTCGATGGGGATGCTGATGCCGATGCGCCGGTGCGTGCGGCTGCGCGACAGGCGCTCGTCAGTGCGCGGGAGCAGCTCAGAAACCGTCGGCTTGCCCAGTCGGCGGGCGAGCGCGACTGGCTCGCGCGTGTGATCCAGCGCTACCTCGATTCAGGCGAGTGGCCTGCAGAGCGCTTGCCGGTGTCCGCCGAGATTCCGCCGGGGAGTCCGATCGGGTCGGGCAGCAACTGCTGGCACTGTGACAGCGCCACCCTGATAAGGTAGCGCGGCAACCGCTGAGGCCTGGGGGGGCGAGGGTGTCTGCAGATCACTGGTTACTGACAGCGACGACGTGCATCGCATTCATGGCGGCGGTGGCCGTCATCTCGTATATCAAGACGCGCGGCGAAGTGGATACGCGTGACGGCTACTTCCTGGCCGGGCGCGGGCTCACGGGCATCTTTATTGCGGGCTCGATGCTGCTCACGAACCTATCGGCCGAGCAGCTCATCGGCCTCAACGGCTCGGCCTACGGCTACAACATGAGCAGCATGGCCTGGGAGGTCACAGCGGCGTTCGCCACGATCTGCATGGCGCTCGTGTTCCTGCCACGCTACCTCGCAGGTGCGTTCACGACGCTGCCCGAGTTTTTGAGCAATCGCTTCGATGACGGCGTGCGACGCATGTCGGTGGTCTTGTTCATGGTCGGCTACGGCCTCGTCACGATTCCCTCCGTGCTTTATGCGGGGTCGATTGCGGTCTTGCGCTTGTTCGACGTGCCGGCGCTGCTCGGTGTTACCTACAGCCAGGGTTTGCTGATCACCATCGTCACGATCGGCAGCATCGGCGCGATTTACGCGATCTTCGGCGGCCTCAAGGCGGTGGCCGTGTCGGATACGCTGAATGGCATCGGCCTGCTGTTCATCGGCTTGCTTGTGCCCATTCTCGGCGTGATCAAACTCGGCGACGGATCGTTTTCGGCGGGGCTCACGACACTGACGACGAGCGAGACGCAAAAACTCAACGCCATCGGTTCGTCGACGGACCCGACGCCCTTCGCAACCATCTTCACGGGGATGTTGTTCGCCAACCTGTTTTATTGGTGCACGAACCAGTACGTCATCCAGCGCACGCTGGGCGCACAGTCGCTGGCCGAAGGGCAGAAGGGCGTGCTTCTCTCGGGTTTCTTCAAGGTCATGGTGCCGTTCATGATGATGATCCCGGGCGTGCTCGCGTTTCATCTTTACGGCCCTGGGCTCGAGACGATCGACCTCGCGTACCCGCAGCTGATTCGTGACGTGCTGCCGTTCTACCTCTCTGGTTTGTTCCTCGCGGTGTTACTTGGCGCCGTGTTCAGCTCGTTCAATTCGCTGCTCAACAGTGCGGCAACGTTGTTCTGTCTCGACGTCTACGCGCCGATGAAGAAAGAACCCGTGTCCGACGCGCAGATGGTCAAGGTGGCCAAGATTGCGAGCATCGTGATCGCGTTGTTTTCGTTTACCGTGGCGCCGCTGCTGCAGTATGCACCTGAGGGGCTCTGGCAGATCATTCGCATCTTCACGGGCTTCTACAACATCCCTGTCGTCGCTATCGTCATGGTCGGATTATTCACGCGGCGCGTGCCTGCGTTGGGCGCCAAGATCGTGATCTGCTTCCACGTGGTCGCCTACGGTATTGCGCGCTTCGGCCTCCCTGAGGTGTTCACGCTGCACTTCCTGCATCTCTATGCGGTGCTGTTCATCATCGAGGTCGCGATCATGCTCGGCATTGGCTACCTGCAGCCGCGCGAGGCGGACTGGGCGTACACGTCCAAGAGCGCCGTGGATATGACGGAATGGCCGCTGGCGCGGCCGGTTGCCTTGTTGCTGCTGGCGACGATCGTGCTGCTCTACCTGATGTTCTCGCCTGTCGGTCTCGTCAACGGCGGCAACGGGCTCTTCTGGCCGCTGGCCGGGGCCTTGGCCGTCGGCACAGCCGTGGGCTGGCGACTACTCGCTAAACCCCGATAGTTGCTGCATAGCAGCATCGTCGTTGCGCGCACGCCACAAAATGCAAACGTTTGCATTTGGCATCCAGGGGGCGTAGAACGGGGCTCGACGGGGGGTGGACTTTGCCTAGACAGGGCGGGTCTGCTCATTGGTTTGGGGGAACCTGGAGAGCGAACCATGAGGAACCGCATGGTCGCGGCCGCAGTAGTAGCGGTTGCACTGCAATGGACCTTGTCAGCGCCGGCCGGCGCGCAGGGCGCAATTGAAGAAATCACGGTAACAGCGCAGAAGCGTGAAGAGTCCATCACTGACGTACCCGTAGCGGTATCGGTACTCGGTGCGGACCAGATCGACGCGAGTTTTGCGCGCAATATGGAAGACCTGCAGGCCCTAGTGCCCGCACTGTCCTTCCGAACCGGTAACACCACACGTAACAGTGCGCTGACGGTGCGCGGGATCGGCACGATCTCGTTCAGCATCGGTGCCGAACCCAGTGTCTCGACGGTCGTCGATGGCGTGGTGCTCGGCCGATCCGGTCAGGCGTTCGCCAACCTCTACGACCTTGAGCGGGTCGAGGTGTTGCGCGGTCCGCAGGGCACGCTGTTTGGCAAGAACGCGTCGGCGGGCGTGGTGAACATCATCACGAAAAAGCCCACAGACACGTTCGAGGGCTACGTGCAGGCGAGTTACTTCGAAGACAACGAGATCATCACCAAGGGCCGTATCTCGGGTCCGCTGGGCGATGATGTTCGTGCCAGTCTGACGGTGTTCGACGCGCAGTTTGATGGCTACATCGAAAACGTCTTCAACAACGAGACGGTCAACGGTTACGACCGGCAGGGCATCCGCGCGATGCTCGACTACGACGTGAATGACACGACCAGCGTGCTCATGATCTTCGAAGACTACGAAGCCGACAGTAACTGCTGTGCAGACCTCGAAGCACGTCCCAGCGGCCGCAACCCGGCCAGCGAGGCGGCGCCTTCAGGCACGGGCCTTGATCTGGATCAGCGTCGCGTCGATCACGACTTCGAAACGCGCACGCTCGACTCTTTCACGGGGGTTTCTATCCAGCTCGATTCTGAAGTTGGCGAGAATGCCTTTACCTCGATTACGGCGTTCCGCTCCTGGGACAACACCGAGTTTCGTGAAGGTGACTTCACCTCAATCGCGGGCGACAGCAACCTGCCTGTATTCGGTGTACCGTTCCAGCTGCACGACATCGGCCCGCAGGAATGGCGCCAGTTCTCACAGGAGCTGCGTCTGACCTCGCCGGTGGGTGAAGCGCTCGAGTGGCAGGTGGGCTTCTTCTACTGGAACATCGAGTCACAGCGTAGTTTCACGCGTGAGGCAAGCTGCCAGAACAACAATGGCCAGCTTGATGAGGCGATTACGTTCCACCTGGGCACGACGCTCGGCCTGCCGAACTCGCCCGCTGACGTGGCGCAGTTCATCGCGGACAACGGCATCACGTGTAACGCCAACGACATCGTGTCGGCAACGGGTCGCTTTGACACCGAGTTCGAGAACTACGCGTTGTTCGGTCAGGGTACCTACAACTTCACCGATCAGCTGCGCCTGATCTTCGGTGCCCGCTGGACAGAAGACGAAGTCTCCTTCAACCACAACCGCTTGAGCAATGACGAGTTTGGTCGCCGCGGCGTTGGCGTTCGCCCGCGCACGGAAGACACCAACTTCGACGGCACGACGGATGAGAGCGACTTCTCGGGTCGTCTGGGTCTGCAGTGGGATCTCAGCGATGTGGGCACGGCTTACGCCACCTACTCGCAGGGTTACAAGGGTCCGGCGTTCAACGTGTTCTACAACATGAGCGCCAACGACATTAACCCGATCGACGCGGAGACCTCGGACAGCATCGAGATCGGCTACAAGCACGCAGCAAGCTGGGGCTTCCTGAGCCTTGCCGCGTACTCGACCGAGATCGAGAACTTCCAGGCCAACGACTTTGACGATTCGGATGGCACGACGATCACGGGCTTCACGAACGGCGGTGACGTCGAGACGCAGGGCTTCGAGGTCGATTTCATCTGGAACGTGTCTGCCGACTGGTTGATCAGCGGTGGTGCTTCGTTCTCGGATGCCGAGTCGACGCGCGGTGATCCGCTGCCGTTTGCACCGGATACGAAGATCTCGCTGGCCAGCCAGTACGAGCTCGCACTGGATAGCGGCGCGAGCATTCGGTTCTTCGGCAGCTACGTCTTCACCGATGAGATTCTGTCCGGCAACATCGGTCAGACCGACGAGGATCCGTTCCTGTTGCCCGACTACAGCATCCTGAATGCGAGTGTCGGCTACCACACGGCGGATGATCGGCTGAGTGTCACGCTGGTTGGCAAGAACCTGACGGATGAGTCCTACGCGACGACGTTCTCGGGTGACGGCTTCCGTTACCAGATTCCGCGCGACGCGGATCGCTACTTCGGCGTGAGCTTCCGGCTCAACTTCAACTGAGGTCTGGCGCGCCGGCGGTGTACGACACCGTCGGCGCGTCACTCACTCACTTCGGCACGGGGGCTGTCGAGCCTCGAACCTGCAGCTCTGGTGCCGGTACGGCGGGTCGCTGCGCATTGCGGCCTTCGCGCAGTTTGTACAGGTAACGAATGCTGTGTTGACCCATCTGGTACATCGGCCAGTGCAC
>JBCCBB010000166.1:0-3119 GCA_039814545.1 Pseudomonadota bacterium | reverse complement strand
TGAACTGTTTGGGCACTGCGCTCCTCCGTGGCGAGACAGGGATACCATCGCGAACCCAAAAAAGAAACAGCCCTGACTGTTTTTTTTCTTGGCGCGTCGGTATGCTCGGTGCAGCCGCTCTGGGGGGAATGCCATGGCCATTATCTCGTTTCTTTCCCGGATGAAGATTCATCCTGAGAAGAAAGACCAGTTTATCGACTGCTGCACGCAGCTCACGGAGAAGGTCCTGGCGCACGAGCCCGAGTGCCTCTACTTCCGTTTCTACAAGCTGCGCGACGAAGAGAACGGCTACGCCGTCTTCGAGAGCTTCCTGACCGAGGCTGCCGAAGAAGCGCACATGAAGACGCCCTACTTCGAAGCCATCGTGCCCGACCTCGTCGAATGCCTCGACGGGCCCTACGTGCGCGAGTACCTCGACCCGCTCGACGCCTGAGCCGGCCACCGTCATGTCCACCGCCCTGACCCGCGACAACCGCATCCGCGTCACCACGCTCGGCGACCTGTTGTTGGCCGCCGCTGACAAGCATGCCGACTCCCCAGCGATCGTCTTCCCCGATTTCCGCCAGACCTACGGCGAGTTGGCCGCCGCGGCCATGCGCTGCGCGCAGCGCTTCATCGCGCTGGGTGTGAAGCGCGGCGAGCATGTCGGCATTTTGCTACCAACCTGCCACGAGTTTGCGGAGCTGTTTTTCGGTGTCGCGCTTGCGGGCGGTGTTCCCGTTCCCGTCAACGCGCGCTACCAGGCGCACGAACTCGCCTACGTCATCGAGAACGGGGACCTCGTGTGTCTCGTGACCACCGACAAGATCGCCGAACAGGTCGACTTTGTAGAGCGCATGACACGGGGGTTGCCTGAGATCGCCGAAGCCGCCGACGGCGCCAACCTGTCGTTGAAGGCCGCGCCCAAACTGCGCAGTCTCGCGTTGCTCGGCGAGAGCACGCCACCGGGCTTCTTGCCACAGGACCAATTCTTGGCACTCGCCGACACCGTCAGCGAAGACGCCGTGCACGAGCGCCGCATGAAGGTCAGCGTGCGCGATCCGGGCCTCATGCTCTACACCTCGGGCACCACGGCCAACCCCAAGGGCGCTGTGATCAGCCACGAGGCCATGGTGCGAAACTCGATCGCACTCGGCCGCCAGCGCTATCAGCTCACGGCCGAAGACCGATTCTGGTCACCGCTGCCGACGTTCCACATCGCGGCCATCCTGCCTATCGTCGCGTCGTTCGATGTGGGCGCCGCGTATCTGACCATGTCGCACTTCGACGCGGGCGTGGCGCTCAAGATGCTCGAAGAGGAACGCGCGTCAGTCACCTACCCGTGCTTCATCACGATCATGTCCGACTTGATCAACCACCCGGACTTCGAGAAGACGGACCTTTCGGCGGTTCGTTTGATGAACTCCAACTTCGCCGTGCAGCCGCCGGGTATTGCCGAGGCGATGCAGAAAGCGATGCCCAACACGATCCAGGTCGGCACCTTCGGCATGACCGAAACCGCGGGCACGGTTTGCACGAGTGAACTCGACGCACCGCTCGACCGGCGCATCTCCCGGCTCGGCACGCCGCTGCCCGGCATGGAAGTCCGCATCGTCGACGCCGACACGGGCGAAGACCTGCCCAACGGCGAGCGCGGCGAGATTCTCGTGCGCGGTTACAGCCTGTTCGAGTACTACTACAAAGATCCCGAAAAGACGGCCGAGGCGCTCGACAGCGACGGCTGGTACCACACGGGTGACGTGGGCTCGCTCGACGACGATGGCTCGATCATGTTCTTCGGCCGCACCAAGGACATGCTCAAGGTGGGCGGCGAGAACGTGGCCGCCGCAGAGATCGAGAGCTTCCTGGCACGCCACGACGCCGTGAAGATGGCGCAGGTCGTCGGTGTGCCCGATGCCCGTCTTGGCGAAGTCGCTGCCGCCTTCATCGAGCTTAAGCCTGGCGCCAGCGTGGAAGGCCAGGAGCTCATGGATTTCTGCAAGGGCGAAATCGCGAGCTTCAAGGTACCGCGCTACGTGCGCTTTGTCACCGAGTGGCCGATGTCCACCAGCAAGATCCAGAAATTCAAACTCAAAGACCAGCTCACCCGAGAACTGGAGGCCGCATCATGATGTCCTTTGTCGCCACCCTGAACGTGAAAGCCGACCGCGTTGCAGAATTTGAAGCGCTGCAGACCAAGCTCACGAACCTGGCCTACGAACACGAGCCCGATCTCGTGTCTTACCACGTGCTCAAACAGCAGGAAGCCGACAACGTCTACGTCGTTTACGGCGCATTCAAGGACAAGGCTGCGTTCGACCACCACATGGGCATCGATTTCCATGACGAGCTCGTGCCGCCCATTCTTGATTGCGTTGAGGGCGAGATGGATTTGAAGTTGTTTGACGGCGTGGCGCCTTAGATTTGCGCCGTATCGCGTGCGCACTTATCGCGGTCTGGAGTTGCGCGGGCGCACTGTACGCCGCTGACGATGCGTTTGAGTTTGTACTCAACGACGGCCTGACGCCCCAGCAAACTGCGCACCTACGCAAGGCGCTCGACGATAACTACGACCGCATACTCTCAAGCCTAGGCCTAACGTCGATCCCCACGGTAACTGTCCGGATCTGGCGCGACGAAGAGGCCTACCAATCCACAATGGAGCAATCACTCGGGTCCCGGGCGCCGGGATCTCGCGGTTACGCGTTTGGCCAACGTGAACTTCGCTTGCTCTATCACACACGACTTTCAGCGCAACGCGAAGCAGTGCACGAGTTTGCCCACGTCGCGTCACTCAACATCAATCCCGACTTGGGCAACAACCCACGCTGGCTCTGGGAAGCCGTGGCGATCTACCTCGCTGGTGAATACGTAGACCCCGCCAGGAGCGGGTTCTTCGATGACGGTGCCTGCCCGACGCTTGAGCAGCTAAACGCCCCCTTCGATCGGGGCGGTACCATCTACGCCACCGGATACCTGCTGGTCGATTTCATTGAAAAGCGCTGGGGCTTTACGAAGGTCGTCGATCTCATTCGCTCGAACGGTGATCTTCAGGAGACGCTGGGTGTGAGCAGCGCCGAATTCGAGCAAGCGTGGTGTGAGTCTGTTCAAGAGGCGCTGGGGCGTTAGCGCTATCGCAT
>JBCCBB010000118.1:0-7033 GCA_039814545.1 Pseudomonadota bacterium | reverse complement strand
CATCGAAGCGGCTGTGTTCCGCCATTGTTCTTTTTCCGCCGTCCCAAACGAAGCGGCGATTATACCTGAGCGCGCGCTGCTGCTACGATGGCGCGTCACGTTGCGGGAGAAACTAGTGTCCGATACCAAGGCCCTGCTGCCTAAGCTTCCGGACCCCAAACTGACGAGCTCGCGCGCCCAGCCCGATGCGCGCAAACTGGCCCGCTACGACGCCGTCATCGTGCTGCACCAGCGGCGCGGAAAACTCGCGGATCTCGAGATTTCCGGCGCCGATGCGCTGGCGGCGGTTGCTGCACGTACGGGCAACGCCAATCAGGTCCTCGCCGCCGTCCCGGGAGCGCCCGCGACCCCGCTCGCGGCCTGTCGCATTGACCGCGATGCCGAGGCATTCGATCGCGATACGGCCTGCCGAAAGACCGTCAAGGCCCTGGCCACCGCCAGCGCCCGGTCTGTCGCTGTCGTCGTGGACCGCAAATCGCTCAAGGATCACTCGGCCGCCGTGTCCTCCATGGTGACGGCGCTCATGCTTGCCGATTTCCGCATGCCCAAATTTGGCAAGCAGGCCAAGCGTCAGGCACCGCTGGCGATCACCGTGTTCGAGCCCAAAAAGACCAACCTGGCCGCGACCAAGGCCACGGCGCGCGGCAACTGTCTCGCGCGCTGGCTCACGGCGATGCCGCCCAACAAGCTCGACGCACTGGGCTACCGCGCCGTTGCCGAAGCGCTGGCCAAACAACACCGCTGGCAGTACCGCTACCACTCCGCGGCCACACTCAAACGCCGTGGCGCCGGCGCCTTCACGGCCGTGGCGCAGGGCAATGAGACCAACGACGCCGGCATCGTCGAGCTACGCTACCGCCCGAAAACCGGTAAGAAGCGCCCCAAAGTGGCGCTCGTCGGCAAGGGCATCATCTTCGATACGGGCGGCACCAACCTGAAGCCGTTCGAAGGCATGCTGGGCATGCACGTCGACATGGGCGGCAGTGCCGTGGCCATCGCCACGCTTGCGACGCTCTCGGAGCTCGGCGTGGCCTGGGACATCGACGCCTGGCTCGGCATCACCGAAAACCGAACGGGCCCGCAGGCCTACAAACCGCAGGACGTCGTGACGGCGCTCAACGGCAAGACGATCCAGACCATTCACACCGACGCCGAGGGGCGCATGGTGCTGGCCGACACGCTGACACTTGCAGGCCGCGCCAAGCCTGACTGCATCCTCGATTTCGCGACGCTGACGGGTGCGGCCATCAATGCCGTGACCACGCGCTACGGCGCCATCTTCACGAACCGTCCATCGCTACATCCCACGCTCAAGACGGCGGGCGCCGACAGCGGCGAGCGCGTGTGGCCCTTCCCGATCGGTGCTGCGTTTGTTGAATCGCTCGAGAGCGAAACAGCCGATATCAAGCAGTGCGCACCGGGCGGTGGCGGCGACCACATCCTCGCGGCCACATTCCTTAATGAGTTCGTACCGCCCGACGTGCCCTGGGTGCACCTGGATCTCTCGGCCTGCGAACACAAAGGCGGCCTGGGTGCCGCGCCGACTGACATCACGGGCTTCGGTGTGCGCTACGCGACCGAGCTGCTCACAAGCCACCTGCGGGAGGTCACAGCCGCGCCCAAAGGTTGAGCGCGTCTCTGACACCCATCGCCATGCGCGACCGCTTCCGGGGCTTTCTGCCTGTCGTCGTCGACGTTGAAACAGGCGGTTTCAACGCGGCGACCGATGCGTTGCTCGAGATCGCGGCGGTCAGCGTGCATTTCGACGAGGATGGCCAGCTCACGCGCAACGAAACCTGGCGCTATCACGTCAAGCCGTTTCCGGGTGCCAACATGGAACCCGCATCACTGGCTGTGAATGGCATTGACCCCGACCATCCGCTGCGACCCGCCATCGATGAACGCGATGCGCTGCAGCGCGTCTTTCGCGAGGTCCGTGCTGCTGTCAAAGCGCACGAATGTACGCGCGCCGTGCTCGTCGGGCACAACGCGTTTTTTGACCTGAGCTTCCTCAATGCCGCCGTCGCTCGCGCGGGCATTAAGCGTAACCCGTTTCACCCGTTCTCATGCTTTGACACGGCCACACTGGGCGGCGTCGCGTTCGGACAAACCGTGTTGTCCCGTGCCGTGCAGATGGCGGCCATCGAATGGGATGAGTCGCAGGCGCATTCTGCCGCCTACGATGCTGAGCGCACCGCAGATCTCTTCTGCAACATCGTGAATCGGTTTGAGCCCGTCTACCGGGCAGTGATCGACAAGCCGCCCGCCGAAGACGAGCTTTAGGCCGCAGCCGCTAGGCTTCCGCCGTGGCTTCCTCGAGCAACGGCTTGAGTTCACCACTCTTGTACATATCGATCACGATATCGGCGCCGCCAATGAGCTCGCCGTTGACGTAGAGCTGCGGGAACGTGGGCCAATTCGAGTACGTCTTGAGACCCTGGCGGACCTCTTCGTCCTCGAAAATATTGAAGTAGGCGAATTCGGTGCCGCAGGCCTTGAGCGCGGCGACCGCCTGCGACGAAAACCCGCACTGCGGAAAGTCCGGCGTGCCCTTGATGTAGATCAGAACGGGGTGGGCTTCGAGCTGGCCCTTGATGCGTTCGTTAATTTCCATGTCGATGTCCTGTCTGGGGCTCAGACGTAGAGCTGGGTGCTGTGGGCGCGGGTTTCAAGGCCTGCCTTCTCGGGGTCCTTCTTCTTGCCCCCCGTGAGCAAAGCCGTACAACCGCTGGTGCCAACGGCGAGCAGCGCCACGACGACGCCGGCGGCAAGCAGTCGACGCATCATACGGCCTGGTTCTGCTGGGCCGAACGCTCGGCAACGTTGGCGAGCACGACCCGCTTCTCGTCGTCGCTCATCATGGTCCAGTCGATGATTTCGTTGAGCGAACGGTAACAACCCATGCACACGTCGTGCTCGTCGAGCGTGCAGATCGAGATGCAGGGCGATTGCGGTTTGGATGCCGTCATGAGAGCGACGATAATGCCGGCCTGACTGATGCGCAAGGACCTATCGTGCGAGTTTCCCGATTCAATGCCCACATCACCCCTGAACGACTGGCCAAGGACCGTACCAAGGCGGTCCATCGCGCGCTCAAGGAGGACGTCGGCAAAGGCGACGTCACCGCCGCGCTCGTCTCAGCCACCGAGCTCGCGCGCGCAACCGTTGTCGTGCGCGAGGCCGCCGTGCTGTGCGGCCGCGACTGGTTCGACGCCGTATTCGCCGAGCTCGACAGCGACGTCACGATCGACTGGGCCGCCGCCGATGGTGACTTGCTCGAGGCCGACCAGGTCGTGTGCCGGTTATCGGGTCCGGCGCGCGCGCTGCTGACGGGCGAACGCACCGCGTTGAATTTTCTGCAGACGCTGTCGGGTACGGCCACCGTTGCGCGACGTTACAGCGATGCGCTCTCGGACACGGGATGCCGCGTGCTCGATACACGCAAGACGATCCCCGGCTTGCGCCTCGCTCAGAAGTACGCCGCTCGAACCGGCGGCGCCGTGAATCACCGCATCGGTTTATTCGACGCCATCCTCATCAAGGAAAACCACATCGCCTCGGCCGGCTCGATTGCCAACGCCGTGCGCGCCGCGCGCGCGTCGAGCCCCGCGCTGCCTGTGGAGATCGAGGTCGAATCTCTGGCCGAGCTCGAGCGCGCCCTGGATGCCGGCGTCGAGCGCGTGCTGCTCGACAACTTCGCGCTGTCCGATCTGGAGCAGGCTGTGGCCACCAATCGCGCCGCCGATGAACCGGCAGAGCTCGAAGCGTCAGGCGGCGTGGAGATCGATGACCTGGCGGGCATCGCAGCAACGGGTGTGGATTTCATCTCGACGGGGGCGCTGACCAAACATCTGCGCGCGACCGACTTTTCCATGCGCTTCGCGTTCGAGCGCAAGGGCAGTTAGAGGCCGATGGCTTCCTGAAGCTTCTGCGGCTCGGCGACACCGTAGCCCTGCGCGTAGTCGATACCCATGCCGCGCAGCATCGTGATGATCTCGGGGTTCTCAGCAAACTCCGCGATCGTCTGCTTGCCGGTAAGGTGCCCGATCTCGTTAATCGAGCGCACCATCTCGCGGTCGATCGGGTCGTGCAGGATTTCCTTCACGAAGCTGCCGTCGATTTTCAGGAAGTCGACGGGGAAGTGCTTGAGGTAGCCGAACGATGACAGGCCCGTGCCGAAGTCGTCGAGCGCGAACTTGCAGCCTAGCTCCTTGAGCGCGTTGATGAAGCGGTTGGCCTGCGAGTAGCTCGCGATGGCCGCCGTCTCCGTAATCTCGAAGCAGATCTTGTCGGGTGAGATACCGCTGGTCTGCAGTTGCTCGATGACGAAGGGCAGGAATTTCTCATCGCCCAGGCTCTGGCCCGAGAGGTTTATTGAGCACAGCGACAGGCGCGCGCGTTCGTCAGCTTCTGACACGAGCCACCGCAACGCATTGCGGATCACCCAACGATCGATGTTGGGCGTGATCCCATAGCGTTCCGCCGCACCGATGAACAGCTCCGGTGAGACCAGGGCGCCGTTCTCATCACGCATGCGCACGAGCAGCTCGTAGTGCGCACCCTGGTCGACGTCCTGCAGCGGTAGGATGGTCTGGCGAAACAGCTCGAAGCGGTCTTCCTCAAGTGCCGTGTTGATGCGCGCGGCCCACTGCATTTCGCGGCGACGGCGCATCATGTCGATGTCGTTCTCGTGGTAGCCGTGGACGCGGTTGCGACCACCGTCCTTGGCCGCGGCGCAGGCGCTGTCGGCAGCCGACAGCACACTGGCCACGTCCTCGGACTCGCCCCCCGTGAGCGGTACGATGCCGACACTGGCCGTCAGCCGGAAGCTCCTTTCGTCCCACTGGAAGCGGAACTCGCCGATGGCTTCTCGCAGCATGTCGGCCGTGGTCATGGCCTCCTCGATCGTGCAGCTCTCGAGCAGGATGCCGAATTCATCGCCGCCCAGCCGCGCCAGCGAGTCGCGCCAGCGGATTTTTGATTTGAGCAACTTGCCAAGCTCTTCGAGCAGCTTGTCGCCGGCACTGTGACCACAGGTGTCGTTGATAATCTTGAACTGGTCGAGGTCTAGGTGGCAGACCACGTAGCTGGTCTCTCGCGACTCCGAACTCTTGAGCGCGCGTTCCACGCGGCGCTCGAACTCACGCCGGTTGACGAGCCCCGTGAGCACGTCGTGGCTCGCGTGGTAGGAGAGCTTGCGGTTGAGCTCGCGCGCCTCACTCACGTCGTGGAAGACGAGCACGCCACCCGTGATCACCGAGTGGCCGTCGCGAATCGGCGAGGCTGTGCTCTCAATGTAGAGCTCGTTGCCGTCGCGGCGGATGAGCAATGTCGGCCGGTTGGACTTGACGGACTTGTTGCGGCGCACGGCCACGGCCAGTGGGTTCTCAAGCGGCTCGCAGGTTTCCTCGTGGAACGCGCGGAAAATCTCATCGAGCGGCCGGCCCGTCGCATCATCGACCTTCCAGCCTGTGAGCTCTTCAGCCACGGGATTGATGTATTCGACGATGTTGGTTTCGTCGGTCGTGATCACACCGTCACCAATCGACTGCAGCGTGATCTGCGCCGATTCCTTCTCGCGGAACAGCGCCTCTTCGTAGAGCTTGCGTTCGTTGATATCGACCTCAACGCCAACCAGCCGGCGCAGGCGGCCGTTGTCGTCGAGGATCGCCTTGGCCTGGCTCGTTACCCAGTGCCAGTCGCCGTTGCAGTGGCGCATGCGGTGCACGCTGCGGAACAGCGGGCTGCGGCCTTCGAGGTGGTCACGCATTTTGGACTGCACCGAGGACATGTCTTCGGGGTGCACAAGCCGGTACCAGTCGGGCGTGATGTCGTCGACGTCAACGTCGTAGCCCAGCATTTCCTTCCAGCGCCGCGAGAAACGGATCTTCTTCGTGTCGCCGTCAAAGTCCCAGACGCCGTCGTTGGCCGTTTCGCGGTAGAGCGCATCGCGCTCGCGCATGTCGGCCAGCAACGTTTCGATGCCGGCACGCCCGAGCCCCGCGCCCAGGTTGGCCGCCAGCAGCTTGAGCAAGAGGCTCAGGTCCGCGGGCCAGCGTTCGCAGGGGTTTTCGTTGACGAGCCCGAGCACAGCGACGAGCGGTGCGGGCTCCGAGGCCGCGTCCGACTGCGTGGTGATGCCGACGAGCAGACAGCTGCCGAAGTGGATTTCCGAGAGCGCGCGTGCGGCATTTGCCAGGCTGCCTGTGACGGTGGCCGAGTCGTGGAACTCGACGACCCGCAGCTCGCCAAGCCGCGCCGTCATAGCGGGCCATTCGCTGAGTGCCCGGCCTTCGAGCACCTGCGGGCGCACCTTGGTAAAGCCGGCCGTCGCCGCGGCCACCCTGGCGATGGTGTCGTCTTCGGGATCGATGAGCGCTGCAAAGGCGGCATCGCAGCCCGTGGCGTCGCGCAGTAACTGGATGGGGATTTCGAGGCGCGCCGGATCGGCGATATCCGGTGAGAGAAAGGCAACGGCGATTTGCGTGTACAGCGCATCAACGCCGGGCTGGTGCGCCGCCGTCCGAGATGCGAGAGCAGGCGAGATGCTGCTCGGGCCGTCTTCCCTTCCTGTCATGTTCTAGCCGGCCTGAACCGGCGAATTATTCGTCATGGTCTGTGCCCGGCTCGCGTTCGGTACGGCGCCATGTTGCTCTGTTATCGGCTTTGCATTCTGGCACGGTTCTTAAAGAAAACAAGCTAAGCGAATGAATAATCAGGGGGTGATGGGATTATGTCCAATCTTGGATCGGCCAGTATGCGGTTTCACTTACCCACTCGCCCCCCATTTACGCGCCGCTTACATCCGGAAGCGGCCTGATCTGAACGAACTTGAGGCAAAGAGTCGGAGTAAAGGAGTGACAATCGTCATGCAGAGATCGAAAAGCGATGAGGGCTCACATGTCAGACCGGGCAGCGGTACTAGTCCCACACGACGATCATCGAGCCGCGTTCCTTGTTGAATTCATCAACAACAAGGTGTGCAACACCGCCAGTCTCGCTGGCCGTCAGCATCATCTGCATGAATGCCTGT
>JBCCBB010000024.1:0-35128 GCA_039814545.1 Pseudomonadota bacterium | reverse complement strand
CCCATGCACACGAACAACACGGCCACGTCGGCGACGTCTTTCTGCTTCCTGCCAAACACGTTGCGAAACTCCCTCGGCACACCGCGCTGCCGCAGAGCTTACGCGAGTCTCTCCAGAATTTGCGACAACCGGACATTCTCTGTGGCACCGATACAGAGCGTCGATCCCGACCGAGGTTAGCAGGCGACCTAGTCTCCCACGTTGCATCACCGCCTAGTAGGTGTAAATGCGGTAGCTGCCGTTCTGCTGCAGCTCCACGCTTCTACCAACTTGTCTTAGCTCAGAGACGGGTACCCATTCCTGTCGCAGCTCTTCCAAGTACTCGAGGATAGTCTGTTCGGTCAACCAGACATCGATTACGCAAGCTTTACCACCGCACTCCGCCAATGCTGTGGCATCTGACGCCAAGCCCTCAATCAAATCGGAGACCGCTTGGGTATTTGCAAGCCCAACCTCTGAGTCTGGTGGCTCCACGCCGATCAGGTGATCAAATGCGACGTAAAAGGCTGTGGTATTTGTCCTAAATAGGACCTCAAGCTCCTCGGACGACGGCAGGGCTTCTGGCGGATCGTACTCAGGCGACTCAACTGCGCCGTCGCCTTGATTGACTGACACAACGCCGTCCATGTCTTGTCCGGCATCCCGCGCTTCAGCGTCCGCAATCGCGACAGACGGCGCTTGCCCTCCAGCATACTCTGTACCCGTCCGCGCCGATGCAGCGGTTTCCGCCTGCCGGCCTTGACCAGGGTGATCCCCTATTGGCATGAAAACCAACAGGGTGAAGACCCCGATCAAGGCCAGCGATATCAATACACGTCGATTCATGCGGCCGGTATGGCTACGTTACTCAATCAGGCCAAGGTTTCCGTAACCTTGAGTCATCTGACCAAACAAGTCGTTGCAAACAACAAACGTCGCACACGACCCGCCGCCGAAGAACGACAGCTGGTTTTGTTCAATGAAGTCCTGCAACGGTACACCACCGTCTTCATCTTGCCCGCCAGCCGCGACGGGCACGCTCATCTGATTGACCGCAATCCACCTCACGACGTTGCCATTATTGTCAACTGTGGCAACTACTACCGTGTCCTGGCCCTGATGTCTTCCATTTGTGATGTAGTGACCCGCAATGCCGGGCGTAATGAGGTCGTTGTAGATCAGATTTGGGACGTCAATCGTATTGCTTGCCTGCGCAGCGCTGATTGACATCAGGATCACAGCTGCCCACACGTGAACATAGCGGCAGCTACCAGATAACACTTCCTTGATCATGCCGATTCCCTCGTTAACAAATGAATCAGCAGACACACCACGGAAGGATAGTCGAATAAGGCAGATTAAACGAGTGGATCAGCTCGTCGTCTTGATGCAAGCTTCAGCGAAACGTGCCGCTTATGGCTGCTTCAGCACGCGGTCCGCATCGCGCAACCAGACGGGGCCGCCGTTGCGAAGCGATACGCCGCCGACGTCGTCATCGAGGCCATTGAGCGTAACGGCGCTCGTTCGACCCGCAAGAACATCGCGACCCGCGTCCGTCAGTGACAACGCGTCGTGATCGCCCGCAACCAGCGGCGAGGTGAGCGTCGGATCCGACAGGCGCGTCAGACGCCAGCTTAAGTACTTGTCGCCGACCGTGTCGTAGTCCACGTCGCGCCAGTCCGCATCGCCCGTGCGCATCGCAAAGCGCAAGACATCAATGTGGCTTGCCGGGCCACCCGCCAGCGCCGTCAGCAACTTCTCGTCGAGTCGCGACAGACCGCGCGCCTGGTCCGGGAAACGCCGCACCATGATGCGCAACGCGGCCGCCAGGGCCGCCGGCGTGCGGCGCTTGCCTGCCAACGCGGGCCAGGACTCGGGCGTCTCTGACGTGAGTGCGCGCCAAGCCTCGGCGTAGGCCTGCCAGTCCTGCTCACGGACGGCCTCGGGTGCCGCGCACGCGGCCAATGCCTCAGGCGTGAATTCCGCCGGCCCGCGCACCCCATTGCCGCCGGCTGCGAGATCGACGACCAGCACCTTGCCCTGGTCTCGATCACTGCAGAGCGCATCGAGCACCCACGCCAGCATGCACTGATCGCTGGCGGCGGCACCGACCCAAATAATGAGCCCATCGGTTTGCGCCGCGTGGCGACAGCGATCGAGCACTTGGGCCAGTCGCGTGCTGTGCGAAAGGGGCGCCTCCCCAAAAACGGTCTGCCAGAAGTCGTTTCGCAATGCGGCGAAACGTGCCGGCGGCATGCCGGTGCGTAGCGGCCCGACGGACAGGACGTCGCGACAGGCGATGACTTCTGCCGATTTCGTCGCTGCGGTAACCGCGCCGCGCGCCGAATCACCATTGACGAGATGTAGTGGCACGTTGCTCCCCCATACGATGCGTCGAATGCATCGAGCATCGCTTTGTTTATGTTCGATTTTTTCCGCCGAGCAGGCCCTGTCTACATTACCAGCGTCAGCCGCGCAGGTGTATGCTCTCCCAATGGAAATGACCGAGATCGACATCGCGTGGATTCGACGCCGCGCCCAAGAGCTCGAGCGCGACGACCTGACGCCCGCTGCGGCCCGCATGATCGCCATTCAGGAGGTCTGCAAACGCCGTGAGTCTAAGAACCGGCGCGAGAAAATCGCCAACGCCGTTCCACTTCCAGCACGTTGATTTTTTGACGAAGAAAAAAGCAAGATTCAGTCGGAAATCACCTTCTTGTCTAGGTTAATGCTCGGTATAACTTAGACAAACGCTTCAAAACCACGTATTGTCCAGCGTCCAGCCAAACGATGGAGGGCTGTTCGTATGGTTCCCGCCTTCGACAAACTGAATCTGCCGCTCAGCGTGGCGCGCGAATTGCGCTCCGACCACGCCGGCGAAACCGGCGCCGTCTGGATTTACAAAGGGATCCTCGCCGTGAGCCGTGACAAAGATGTTCGTGCGTTCGCAGAGGAACACCTCGAGACCGAGCAAAGGCACCTCGCATTCTTCGAGCGTTGGATGCCCAAGCGCTGGCATACCCGCCTCACGCCCCTGTGGAAGCTCGCGGGCTGGCTGCTGGGCGCCCTACCCGCACTGTTCGGCCGCCGCGCCGTGTTCGCGACCATCCGCGCCGTTGAGACCTTTGTGGACGACCACTATCTGGCACAAATCGAAATGCTCGAGGGCAACCAGCACTGGCAACCGTTACGCGAACAGCTGCAGGCGTTTCGGCAGGACGAAATCGATCACCGTGATGACGCAGCAGCGCGCATCGTCAAACACGATGGCATGATTACCCGTGCCTGGGCACGCGTCGTTGAAACGGGCAGCGCCGCAGGCGTCATGGCCTCAAGGAGACTTTAGATATGCGACTCGCAACGATCCTCTTGACCCTCACCGCGAGCCTTGTACTCGCAAGCGGTGACGCCAAAGCCGACTGCGACGACGGCGCGCTGCTTGATCAGAATTTCAAGCGCCTGGCCTCAGACGACACAGAGCTGCTCTGCGACACCTACGACGACAAGGTCATCCTGGTCGTCAATACGGCCTCGAAGTGCGGCAACACGCCGCAGTACGACGGGCTCGAGAAGCTCTACCAGGAATACGGCGAGCGCGGCCTAGTCGTTCTGGGCTTCCCATCCAATGACTTCATGGGGCAAGAACCTGGGACGGAAGCCGAGATCCAGGAATTTTGTCGGCTCACCTACGGCGTGCAGTTCCCGATGTTCGAGAAGGTTGTGGTCAAGGGCGACAGCGCGCACCCGTTCTACAAGGCGCTCGCCGAAGAAGCAGGCACTGAGCCCGGCTGGAACTTCCACAAGTACCTGATCGGGCGCGACGGTGAATTCATCGCGACCTTCAGTGCGCGCACTCAGCCTTACGATGACAGCATCGTCGGCGCCATCGAAAAAGCGCTCGACAGCGACGAGGGCTGATCTAGCCGGCTGTCGCGCGCTCGCGCGCGGCGGCCAGGTCTGCTTCCGTGTCGATGCCTGGCGGCGGCGCCTCAACGGCCTGCGCCACGCGAATCCGCATACCGAGCCATAGCGCCCGCAACTGTTCGAGCCGTTCCGTTCGCTCGAGCGCACAAGGCGGTGCAGACACCATGCGCGCCAGACTGTCGGCGCGATAGCCATAGATGCCTATGTGCCGTTGCGGGACTGCGCCTGCGTCATGACGCGGATATGGAATCGGCGCGCGACTGAACAGCAGCGCATCGCCCCGCCCGTCCACGACGACCTTGACGCAGTTGGGATCTGCAAACTGCGCGGCGTCGTCGATGGGCACACTGAGTGTCGCAATATCGGCAGCCGCGTCTTCGGCCAGCATATCGGCCACCTGGCAGATCGCCGATACGGGAATGAACGGCTCATCTCCCTGCACGTTAACGATGCGCTCGCGCTGCCAGCCTGCCGCCGCAGCGACCTCAGCAATTCGGTCGCTACCTGAAGGATGATCGTCGCGCGTCATAACCACCTGCGCGCCAAACGCCGCGCAGGCCTCGGCGATGCGCGTGCTATCCGTAGCAACTCGAACCGAGTCGGCACCCGCGGCGCTCGCGCGTTCCCAGACGTGCTGTACCACAGGCTTGCCTGCGAGATCTGCGAGCACCTTGTCGGGCAAGCGCGTCGAGGCGAGCCGCGCGGGAATCACGATGTGCCAGGTATCACTCATGGGACCCGCCCTGTCGTTCGTTAAAACGCGTACGCGCGAGTTCCAGCAGGCCGCGTAACGCCGTCGCTGCCTCGTCGTCCATGTCGACGCGCGCCGGCACCACCCAGTGCCGCGTCGAGAATGCCGCGTACTTCACTGCGTCTTTGGCCGTCATCAAGACGGGCGACGCATCGTCGGGCGCTAAGGCGGACGGCTCCAGTCGGCCGTGGTCGGGCACGGCAATAGGCTTCACCGTGACACCGAAAGCCTCGAGCGCCGTGTAAAACCGTGCGGGGTGACCGATGCCCGCAACCACATGCGCGGCAGCACCGGCAAATGATTCGAGCGGCCGGCGTTCGCCGGTTTCTAAATTGACGGCCTCGGCAATCGCCAGCCGGTACGACGTCCCGCCCTCACCATTCGAGCGCACGACAAGATCTGCCTGCGCCAGACGTGACACCGGTTCCCGCAAGGGCCCGGCAGGCAAGCAATGCCCATTGCCGTGCCCTCGCGTCGCGTCGACAACGACCACTTCGGCGTCGCGGCCGAGCCCGTAGTGCTGCAAGCCGTCATCAGCGATCACGAGATCGGCACCGCGGGCCACCGCTTGCGCGGCTGCGGCGTAGCGGTTGCGTGACACAAATACGGGCAATCCCGTGTCGCGCGCGAGCATCAGCGGCTCATCACCCGACACAGCCGCCGACGTCTCCGAGGTTACGGCCAGAGGCTCCCGGGGCTCTGAGCCGCCATAGCCGCGCGACACAATCGCGGGCTGCCAGCCCGCCTCGCTTGCCACGCGCGCGAGCCAGCCCACGATCGGTGTCTTGCCACTGCCACCGACACTAATGTTGCCCACAACGATCACGGGCGCGGATACCCAACGCGTGTCAGCGAGCCCCATCCGAAACGCCGCGCGCCGTCCCGCCGCGAGACCGCGAAACAGCCACTCAAGCGGCCACAGCAGAAAACCACCCGGAGCCTCGCCATACCAGACCCGCTGCAACCAGCCGTCATGCTCAGTCGCCATTGTCGGAGAACTGCATGCGGTACAGCGAGGCATAGTGACCACCTGCCGCCAACAGGCTCTCGTGGTTGCCCTGCTCGATAATGCGGCCTTCATCGAGCACGATGATGCGGTCCGCGCGCTCGACCGTGGAGAGCCGGTGCGCGATGACGAGCGTCGTGCGTTCGTGCATGAGTGCTTCGAGGGCCGCCTGGATGCGACGTTCGGACTCGGTGTCGAGCGCCGAAGTGGCCTCGTCGAGGATCAGAACGGGCGCGTTCTTGAGCAATGCGCGCGCGATGGCAATACGTTGGCGCTGACCGCCCGACAACAACACACCGCGATCGCCGACAATCGTCTCGAGCCGTGCAGGCAACTCGTTGGCGAATTCCATGACATGCGCGGCTTCGGCCGCCGCGATGATCTCCGCCTCCGTGACATCACCGAGCGCGCCATAAGCCAGATTGCGCGCAATCGTGTCATTGAAGAGCACGACATCCTGACTCACGAGGCTGATCTGGTCGCGCAGTGCGTCGATGCGGTAGTCATCAATGGGAACACCGTCGAGCAGAATGCGTCCTTCATGGTCGTCGTAAAACCGAGGCAGCAGGCTGACCAGTGTCGACTTACCGCTGCCGCTGCGCCCGACAATGGCGAGCGTTTCACCAGGCGCCACGCCGACCGACACATCGCGCAACACAGGCAGGTCTTCTTCGACCTGTCCATAAGAGAACGACACACTCTCAAAGGTGATGTCACCGCGCGCGCGCTCGACGGTCGTAGTACCCGTATCACGCTCATCGGGGCGATCAAGAATATCGAACACGCTTTGTGCGGCGGCGATGCCACGCTGGATCGCTGCGTTGATATTGGTGAGCTTGCGAATCGGCGGCAGCAGCAGAATAAGTGCTGAAATAAACGCGACAAACGTGCCGGGGCTCAGATTGCCTGCAGCTGATTCCCGACTGGCCATCCAGACGACGCCCGCGACGCCAAACGCAAACAGGATCTGCGTGACCGCCACGCCCACGGCTTTGGCGAACACAAGCTTCATATTGAGGGCGCGGTTGGAGGCATTGGTGCGATCAAAGCGGCCGCGCTCGTAATCCTGACCACCGAATATCTTGACGACGCGGTGCCCCTGCACTACCTCTTCAGTAACCTGTGTGACATCACCAATGGAGTTTTGAATGCGTGACGAATAGCGCCGGAACGTGCGCCCGAGGATGCGCACGAGCCAGGCAATGAGCGGCAACACGATGGCCACGAACGCCGATAGTTTCAAACTCGTGTAGAGCATGACGCCAAGCAGCGAAAACAGCTTGAGTGTGTCGCGAATGACAATGGTGACCACATTGGTGGCCGACTCCGCGATCATCTCGATGTTGTAGGTCATGAGCGAGAGCAAGGGCCCCGACGAGCGCTCGTCGAAAAACTGCGACGGTAATCGGAGGTACTTGCGGAATACGTCGCTGCGCAGCTCCGTGATCACATTTCTGCCAATCCAGCCGAGCGCGTACTCGGACATAAACCCCGCGAGCCCGCGCGCGAAAAAAATGCCAACGAAAGCGGCCGCCATCCACGCAGCGACGCCGCCCGCCTCACCCACGAGTGCCTCATCGGTGAGCGGTTTCATCATCAGTGCGAGACCCGCCTCGACCATGGCCGTGATGACCATGCCAAACGCAGCAATGATGAACATCGGCCAGTAGCGTGCGGAGTACCCGAGCACGCGCCGGTACACGGCGCCGACATCCGATTCATTGGCGGCCGCGGGGGCCGCGATGGCCTGCTCAGTCATTCGAAGGCTGAAGCGTGGCGATGCTGATCGCCGTGAAGCCGAGCTTGCCCGCGACATCCATGGCCGTGATCACGGACTGGTGGCTGGCATCTGCGTCGGCGACGATGGTCAGCGCCAGATCCTGGCGACCCGAAGCGACCTGTTCGAGGGCGCGCGACAACGTCTGGCGTTGCTTGTTGATCAGCGGGCGGTTGTCGACGTAGTAATCACCGCTGGCGGTAATCGTGATCTCGAGGCGATTGTCGTCGACGGTTGCCGTGGGCTCAGGACTGGCTTCGGGCAGCTGCACGGTCACGCTCGACTCGCGCACGAAACTCGTGGTCACCATGAAGAATACAAGCAACAACAGGACAACATCGATAAGCGAGGTCAGATTGACCTGCGGCTCCTCACGCGGGCGCGTGATGAGGTTCATCCCTCGGCCTCGCCCAGGTCCTTACGTCGACCGATGGCCTCGATGAGCTTGAGGGCTTCCTTCTCCATCTGCACGACAAGCCCGTCGACGCGGTTGCGCGCGTAGCGGTACCCGATGAGTGCGGGAATCGCCACGGTCAGACCGGCGGCCGTCGTGATAAGCGCCTCGGAGATGCCACCGGCGAGTACGGCCGGGTTGCCGACGCCCGCGGCCGTGATGGCGGTGAACACCTTCACCATACCGATGACGGTGCCCAGCAGCCCCAGTAGCGGTGTGATGGCTGCGATGGTGCCCAGCGTATCGAGATAGCGCTCGAGCTCGTGAACAACATGGCGCCCCGTGTCCTCGATGGACTCTTTCATAGCGGCACGGTCGCGATCGAGATTGGCGAGACCAGCAGCCAAGACCTGACCCAATGGCGAGCCGTGGTGCAGCGACTGCAAGTGCTTAAGCGTCAGTTCGTCGTTCTTGACCCAGGCCCAGACCTGCGAGGTCAGGTCTTTGGGGATCACACGCTGCTGCTGCAGCGTCCAGAACCGTTCGATGATGATGCCGGTTGCAATGATCGCGCACAGGATGATCGGCGCCATGAGCCAGCCACCGGCTTGAACGATTTCGAGCATGCTGAACCTGCGACAAAAAGTAGCCGCGAATATACCGTCTGCGCGGCAGCACTACCACAATGCAGACCGACTTTCGGCCCAAGGATCAGGGTCTTGCAGCCGCGCGCCCCGGCGCGCGCACAGCGCCAGGCCCACACCTGCGCGCGACGTGGTCACAACCTCGGCGCCGGCGTCGCGCCAACGCGCTGCCACGGCGGGCGCTGGCAGTGACCAGCGTCCGCCGACATCGGTGCTGACAACCGCGATTCCGGCGCCAGACGCCCGCACAAAGGGTGGCGTCGACGACGTGTTGCTGCCGTGATGCGGCACTGTCGTCGCCTGCGCACCGACTGCGCGGAGCGCGACAAGCTCGCGCTCCGCGCGCGCCTCTACGTCGCCGGCCAGGACTAGACTCGTATCGCCAGTGGTAACTCGGACCACGCAGGAGCCGTTGTTATCCCGCACATCCCGCCAAAGTCGTGGCATGGGCCACACGACGTGAAACCGCAAACCGCCGGCCGACCAGCGTTGACCGGCCGCACAACGCGCAGGCCTCGCCACGGTGTCGACTCGCGGCCCCACCAGCCACGTCGCCACGGGGACGGCGGCGCCAAGAACCGCGGCGCCACCCGTGTGATCACGGTCCGCGTGGCTCAGAACAGCCACATCAACGGCGCCCACACTGGCGCGGCTCAGAAATGGCAGCAAGGAACGGGACGCCGCCGTGGCCTCGCCGGGCCAGGCCGGGCCCGTGTCATAGACCACGGTCTCGACCGCCGTGCGCACGATGATGGCCGACCCATGCCCAACGGCCAGGAACGCCACACGCGCACAGCCGGCTTCAGGCGGTTCGGGTGCACTGCCAAGCACCGCCAACAATCCGCAAGCCGCGAGCAGCCGTCCCGGTAATGCAGCGCCCAGCGCGACTACGGCCATCAGGACCGTTGCGACGAGTGTCACATCGACACCCGGCAACCGCGCCTCGGTCACGCCGAGGCCAGTGGACGCAAGCCAGGTGAGGGCATCGAGCACCACCGCTATGGCATGACCGCACAAAGCCCACAGCCACTCGGCACCGGCCACCGACAGCAACGAGACGGCAACACCCAGCAAAGCCACGGGGACGACGACCACGGCAAACGCAGGTACGGCGACCAGATTGGCAGGCAGCGACAGCGCGGTCGCAAAACCGAACGCGCACACGGTCAGCGGCAGCAGTACCAGCCCCACGGCAAACTGCAGATGCACCGTGATGCGTGCAGACCGACCGGCGTAACGCTTAGCACGCATGCGCAGCGCGCACAAGGCCAACACGGTGACCGCCGCAAAAGAAAACTGGAACGAGGCATCGGCGACAAAGGCGGGCGACACCAGGGTGACCACACTCGCAGCCAGCGCGATCAGGCGCAGCGGTGCCACGCGGCGGTTGGCCAGCCGCAGAATAGCAACCCCCATCAGCATGATCAGCGCGCGCTGCGCAGGCAGCGCAAAGCCTGAAAGGGCCGCGTACCCCATCGCAAGCATTACGCCCACCGCAAGCGCTAACGCCTCGCGATGCGCGAAGGTCCCGGGCGCCAGACGTCGCCCGAGGACGAAGCCCAGGCCGGCGACCATACCGACGTGTAGGCCAGAGATTGCGACCAGGTGCGCGGTGCCGGTTCGTGCCAGAACGTCGCGCGTGCCAGCGGGTAAGTCGGCCCGGTCGCCGAGCGTCACGGCGCGCAGCACGGCCGCCGCGTCAGCGCGCGCCATGACCGCGCCGATGCGCGCACCGAGCGCCGCGCGCCAGACTGCAAACTGCGCCGTTGCATCCGAGCCGCAGGGCCCATTGCGCCGCCACGGTCGGACTTGGGCGACGGCGCCGATGCCACGCCGCTGTGACCAGGGGCGCCGATCAAACGCACCCGGATTGTCGCGCGCCGTCAGTCGCTTGAGACGAAGCCGCAACTGCCAGCACTCACCCTGATGCGGCCGCGATGCGCCCGGTGATTGCCAGGTCACGCGGATCCGGCGCGGCAGCGTCGGGTCGTTCGTGACTGCCGTAAACCGGAGCGACCCGCCTTCACGGGATACATTGCCCACGACGCGCACGCGCAGGTCCAACGTGACCTTGCTGAGGGCCACGTGCAAGTCTCGCCCTTGGACCCCGTCGACGCCGCGTACGATCCAGAGCATCGCGAGACTCAGCATCACGGCTATCGCCAGTCGCCGCGGCGGTGGCGCGCTACGCAACGCGCACACGGACGCAAGACAGAGTACAGCAACCAAAGCCGGCGATATTGCGTAGCGCGCAGCAGCCACAGCCACGAGCGCGACAGCGACCCACAGAACCCGGTCAGACACAGCGCCCATCCGTTACGAGCCATACCGCAACAGCATTCAGGCGCCAGGCTGCGCCAGCATCCGGGCTTATGCAGCGATACGGCCAATTTGGCGACACAGGGCACAGCCGGGGGCGCGCGCTCGTGTGACAATACAGCCCCCCAACCGGTCAACACATCATGCCCCGCAGACTGTTCCGCCGACTGAGTCCGCCACGACATCGCGTCATCGGCCAGCCGTGGCTGCGGCCGCTCCGGAGCTTTCTCGACCACCCCGATCTCTGGGCCATACGCCGCCGCGCCGTGGCACCCGGCGTCGCGCTCGGGTTGTTCTGGATGTGGATGCCGGTCCCCGGTCACAGCCTCGCCGCCGGACTCAGTGCGATCGGGCTGCGCGTGCACCTGCCACTGGCGATGCTCGTAACCATGATCGTCAACCCCGTGACGATCTTCCCAATCTACTATTCAGGCTACCGCTTCGGTCAGTCTGTACTGGGCACACCCGAGCGCATCACGGGCCCCATGACGCTCGACACGCTCATGACGCAAATCGGACTGATCTGGCAGCCCTTGTTTGCGGGCTGCATCCTATTGGGCCTCGCCACCGCAGCGCTCGGTTTTCTATTTGTGGAACTGGCTTGGCGCACGCGTATCGGCCAATACCTGCAGGCACGCCGCGCGCGGCGGCTCGCCAAACGTCAGCGCAGCTGAGCCAGCCGGCCGTCCTGCAGCGTAAGTTCGCGGTCCATGCGGGCCGCGATGTCGGCATCGTGAGTCACGATCACGAGTGCTGTACCCAGATCCCGATTGAGCTCGAGCATCTGTCCCAGTACGCGTTCACCGGTGCCGCGGTCGAGATTTCCCGTGGGCTCGTCGGCCAGCACCACACGCGGTCCCGTGACGAGCGCGCGCGCTACGGCTGCGCGCTGACGCTCGCCGCCAGAGAGCTCAGACGGCCGGTGATCCAGTCGCTCACCGAGCCCCACCCGTTCCAGTAACTCGCGCGCGACCGACATCGCTGACTCCCGCGCCTCACGGCGAATCAGCAGTGGCATAGCGACGTTTTCCCAGGCCGTGAACTCGGGCAGCAAGTGATGAAACTGGTAGACGAAACCGATCGCCTGGTTGCGCACGCGGCCGCGTTCCGCGTCATCCAGCCTGGCCATATCGCGGCCCACCACTTCGATGGCCCCGTCATCGGGCGAATCGAGACCGCCCAACAACTGAAGCAGCGTCGTCTTGCCGCTGCCTGACGCACCAACAATGGCGATGGTCTCACCCGCCGAAATGTCGAAGTCAACGCCGTCGAGGACGACGAGCGCGTTCTCGCCTTCGCGGAATGCACGACGCACGCCGCGACAGGACAGGACGACCTCGCGGTCTGTTTTGGTATCAGTCAAACCGAAGCTCCTCGGCGGGCTCAGTGCGCGACGCGCGCCAAGCAGGATACAGGGTGGCCGCGAACACAAGCACGAGCGCGATCGCGGTTACCAGAGCGACGTCCGCTCCGCGCAATTCGCTGGGCAGGTCGCTGATGAAGTAGACATCGGCCGCAAGCACCGTGATGCCAAAGGTGGCCTCGACGAACCGCACGATACCTTCGAGATTGAGGCTTAGCAGCGTGCCAAGCGCGACACCCGCAAGCGCACCGACCACACCGATGAGAGCGCCCTGCGTGACAAACACACCCGTGATACTGCCGCGCGACGCGCCCAGCGTACGCAGGATAGCGATATCGCGGCGCTTGGTGCGCACGACCATGACGAGTGTGGACACGATGTTGAAGGCCGCCACGGCGATCACCAGCGACAAGATGACAAAGAGAATCGACTTGGTGATCTGGATGGACCGAAAAAACGCGCGATGACGTCGCGTCCAATCGCTGATCATGACGCCCCCGCCCTGCGCCACGGCCACGTCGCGCGCGATGCTGGGTGCCGCAAACAAGTCGTCCACACGCAGTCGGATCCCCGTCACGTCGCGCTTGCGGAACAGCCGCGCGGCGTCTTCCATGTGCACGAAGCCGAAACGCCGGTCGAACTCGTACATGCCCGCGCGGAAAATGCCGACGACCGTGAATCGACGCATGCGCGGCACGATGCCAGCGGGCGTCACATTGCCCTCGGCGATCATCACCATGACTTTGTCGCCCAGCCCGACGTCCAGCGACTCGGCCAATGCGTCGCCCACGACAATGCCGTAACCACGGGGCACGAGGTCGTCGAGCCCGCCTTCTTGCATCAGCGCGCGCACGTCGGCGACATCGCGCTCCGACTCGGGCAACACACCGCGGAGGACAATGCCCGACAGTGCCTCGTCTGCCGAGGCCAGGGCCCGCGCCTCGATGAACGGCGCCGCCGCCTCAACGCGCGAATCCATGAGTGCCTGCTCGCGTCGGCCCTGCCAGTCGTTGAGGTCGCCGTCGAGCCCTTCGACGGTCGCATGCGAGGACATCGCCAACAGCCGATCGGTGAGTTCACGCTCGAAACCGTTGACCACCGACAACACAACGATCAGCACCGCGATACCAATAGCCACGCCCAACATCGAGATCACGGAGATAAACGACACGAAACCGCCGCCGCGGCGGGGCCGGACGTAGCGCTTGCCAATGTCCCATTCAAACGCCATCAGATCAGCCGTAGCGCAGCGCTTGCGCAGGGTGCACAGAGGCAGCCTGGCGCGCGGGATACACCGTGGCGAGCGCCGTCACGATCAACGCCACGGCGCCAATCCACACCACGTTGGCCGGGCGCACTTCAGAGGGAATACGACTCATCACGTAGACATCACCGGGCATGACCTGGAAACCCAGTAGACCCTCAATGAATGCCGCGGTTTCGGTCACGTTTAAAGCGAGCGCGACACCGCCCGTGACCCCAATCAGGACACCGAGCCAACCGATGACGATGCCCTGTGTCAGAAACACGCGCACAACCCCGGAGGGCGACAAGCCCAGTGTGCGCAGGATGGCGATGTCCGTTTCCTTGTCGGTCACGACCATGACGAGACTCGCAACGATGTTGAACGCGGCAACGCCGATGACCAGGGACAGGATTAGCGCCATCATGGCCTTCTCGAGGCGGATCGCGCGAAAGTAACTCGCATTCTCACGCGTCCAGTCCGTGGCCCCAGCGCCCTCGCCTGCGAGCGCAGCCAGATCGCCAACCACGGCCGGGGCGTCGAACGGATCGACCAACGTCAGGCGTATGCCGTTTACGGCGTCACCGATTCCTGCGAGCTCCGCCGCGTCTCGCCAGTGCAGGTAGGCCACGCTGGCATCAAAGTCCGGAACGCCCGACTCGAACAGCGCGGCAACGGCAAATCGTGTCAACGCAGGACGAATATTGCCCCCCTCATTGCGCGGGACGAGCAGCACGATGTCATCCCCAGGCACGACGCCCAGGTCCAGCGCGAGATACCGGCCCAGCACGATGCGCCGCGCGCCCGCCACAAGCACGTCGAGCGAGCCCACAACGACGTTGTCGCCGAGCTCTTCCTCGAGCGCGTCGGGCACGATGCCCTCGGCCAGCACGGGAACGAGCTGCCCGGCCGCATTGGCCATACCCTCGATCGTGACCTGCGGCGCGGCCGCCTCGACACGCGGGTCCAGTTCCAGTGTGGCCGCAAGCGTCGGCCAGTCATCGACGCGCCCGCCTTCCCCAGTGATCACAGCGTGTGCCTGCACATCGAGCAGACGGCGCTTGAGCTCACTCTCGAAGCCATTCATCACGGACAGGATGGTGATCAGCGCCGCGACACCGATCGCGACGCCCAGCATGGACGCCACACTGATAAACGACGCGAATCGCGAGGTCTGTCGCCCGCGCAAATATCGGAGCGCAATCAGCAGTTCAACGGGGCGTGACATCGCGCGAATTAAACCACACTCACCCCGTTTCGGGCGGAAACGAGACCTGTGTCACGATTTCGACGCATGCGGCGTGCAGGCCCCGGAAACACCGGTGTTATGATCAAATCTGTACCGGGCAGAACGGCCCGGCAGTCGAGGTGACGACCATGATCCGAATTTCAGTTTCCGCCGCCCTGCTCTCGCTGGCCCTGCTGTCGGCCCCCGCAGGCGCCGATGAACTCGACGTCAACACCGATGCGCTCGTGGACGCTTCGGCGCCGCAGCGCGGCATGACCATGCAGCGTGTGAGCGAACGTTGGGGTGAGCCCGCACGCCGCGTTGCCGCCGTTGGCGAGCCGCCGATTTCGCGCTGGCAGTACGACGGCTTTACCGTTTACTTTGAACACGACCGCGTGATCCACACGGTTCTCAACCGCGGCTGACCGCCGCCGCCGGCCCGCCGCCGGCAGAGCATCTGTGGCATACTGGCGCCCGCTTCGCAGCGGGCGTCGTCGTTTACGCTTGCTGCGTTTTTGTCCCAGTCCCGCACTTTGCCTTTCTGACGCCTACGCGTCGCAGGCCTGTCGAGCAGACCGTGGCGGCCAGCCTGGCCCGCACGACACGCGATACCGCCGGTTGCGGGCTCACATGCCCAGACTCATGAATGCAGCTCGACTGATGCAGACCGGTGCCGCGGCGCTGGCCAATGGCGACGCAACGCCCGTAACCGCCGACAACCTGCCCGCCGAAATCGGCGGCCTGGCCGGTGCGGCCGACGCGCTGTTGCTCGTGCAAATCGCGAGCGGTCTGGATCGCCCCGTTCTGCACATCGCGGACGATCAGCAAGACGCCGATCGACTCGAAAGTGAGGCTCGGTTTTTCGCCGGTGACGCATTACCCGTGCTGCACTTCCCAGACTGGGAGACGCTGCCTTACGACAGCTTCTCGCCGCACCAGGACATCATCTCGCAACGCCTGCGCGTGCTCGCGGAGCTGCCCGGGCTCGAGCACGGCCTACTCATCGTGGCCGCGGAATGTCTATTGCACCGCTTGCCGCCGACGGACTACGTAGCAGCGCGCTCGTTGTCGCTGGCGGCCGGGGACACGCTCGACCGCGATGCGTTTACAGCGCGCCTGACAGACGCCGGTTACCTGCGCGTCCCGCAGGTCACGGAGCACGGCGAATTCGCCGTGCGCGGCGCCATCATCGACCTGTTCCCGATGGGCAGCGACGCCCCGCTGCGCATCGATCTCTTCGACGACGAGATCGACAGCCTGCGCCACTTCGACCCGGACACACAGCGCTCCGGCGAAACGTTGCCGCAGCTCGACATTCTGCCCGCGCGCGAAGTGCCGCTCGACAACGACGCTGTGCGCGCCTTCCGCCAGCGCTACCGCGAACGTTTCCCGGGCGAGGCGCAGCAGTCGCAGGTGTACCGCGATGTCTCCGAGGGCATCGCGCACGGTGGGATCGAGTATTTCCTGCCGCTGTTTTTTGAAGGCACCGCGAGCCTGCTCGACTACCTGCCTGGCGGCACAGTGCTGAGCCACGGCGATGCGCTCGACGAATTGCTTGCGCAGACCGCGGCAGACATCGCGGAGCGCTTCGAAGTGCTCAACGTGGCCGAAGATCGGCCCCTGCTCAAACCCGACGAGGCGTTCTTCACGCGCGACGACTGGCGCGCCCAGGCCGGTCAGCACAGGAACCTCACGCTGAGCCGCGAGAAGCGTCTCGACGGCGCAGCCGCGCTGGCCACGCCACTGCCTCCCATGGCGCTCGACGCGCAGCGTGACGACGGTGCCGCTGCGTTTGTGAATTTCCTAAAGGACCGCGCGTCAGGGCCCCGCACCCTGCTCGTTGCCGAATCGGCGGGCCGCCGTGAGGCGCTCATCGAGGTGTGCGCGGCAAACGGCATCCAGCCCAAACGGTATGATGGCTGGCACGACTTCGCCAACGACAGCGCTGTGCTGGGCGTCACCACGGGCTTGCTCGCGCAGGGCATGATCCTTGCGATCGACGGTACGGCGGTCATCACGGAACAGGCCGTTTTCGGCCGCCGCGTGAAGACGCGCTCGCGCCGACGCCGAGGCTCTGCGGATCCCGAAAACGTCATTCGCCAGCTCAGTGACCTGAGTATCGGCGCGCCTGTCGTGCACGAAGCCTACGGCGTGGGCCGCTACCTCGGCTTACAGACGCTCACCGTGGGCGACCACACCAACGAATTCTTGACGCTCGAGTACGCGGGTGGTGACAAGCTCTATGTGCCCGTACACGCGCTGCAGCTGATTTCACGCTACACGGGTGCGGCGCCCGACAAGGCGCCGCTGCACCGGCTGGGCAGCGACCAGTGGGCCCGCGCGCGCCGCAAAGCCGCCCGGAAGGCGCGCGATGTCGCCGTCGAGCTGCTCGACGTCTACGCCCGACGTGCCGCCCGCAAGGGCGTGTCGTTCCGACTGCCAGACGCCGAGTACCGACAGTTTGAATCGGACTTCCCGTTTGAGCTCACCGAAGACCAGGCGCAGTCCATTGACGACATCTTCGCCGACCTGCACGCAACCACGCCCATGGACCGCGTCGTTTGTGGCGACGTCGGCTTCGGCAAGACCGAGGTCGCGTTGCGCGCCGCCTTCATGGCCGTGCAGAACAACCGCCAGGTTGCCGTGCTTGTGCCCACGACGCTGCTCGCGCAACAACACTTCCAGACGTTTTCAGACCGGTTTGCGGACTGGCCCGTGCGCGTGGAGCAACTCTCGCGATTCCGGTCGAAAAAAGAAACGGATAACGTGCTCGCGGGTCTTACCGACGGCACTGTCGACATCGTGATCGGCACGCACAAGCTGCTGAGCCATACGGACGCGTTCAGAAACGCGGGCCTCGTGATCATCGACGAGGAACACCGCTTCGGTGTGCGCCACAAGGAAGCGCTCAAAAAGCTGCGCGCCGAAATCGACGTTCTCACACTGACGGCAACGCCCATTCCGCGCACACTCAACATGGCGCTCGGCGGGCTGCGTGAGTTGTCGCTGATCTCGACACCGCCCGCAGACCGGCTATCGGTCAAGACGTTCATCAGTCGGTGGAACGACGGGCTCGTTCGCGAAGCCTGCCTGCGCGAGATCAAACGCGGCGGCCAGGTCTACTTCGTCCACAACCGCGTTGAGGACATCGAACGCATCGCGCAGGAGCTCGGCAAACTCGTGCCCGAAGCAACGATCGGTATCGGCCACGGCCAGATGTCGGAGCGGGAACTCGAGTCCGTGATGTTCGATTTCTACCACCGCAACTTCAATCTGTTCGTCTGCACAACGATTGTCGAGAGCGGCATCGATGTGCCGACTGCCAACACGATCATCATCAACCGCGCCGACCGCTTTGGGCTTGCGCAGCTGCATCAATTGCGCGGTCGCGTCGGGCGCTCACATCACCGCGCCTACGCCTACCTGATCACACCGCCCAAGGCTGCGATGACTGCCGACGCGCAGAAGCGCCTCGAAGCCATCGAGTCGCTCGAGGACCTGGGTGCCGGTTTCGCGCTGGCCAGCCATGACCTCGAAATTCGCGGCGCCGGCGAACTACTCGGTGACGGCCAGAGCGGCCAAATCCAGGAGATCGGCTTCTCGCTGTACTCGGAGTTGCTTGCGCAGGCTGTGGCCTCGCTCAAGTCGGGCCACGAGCCGGACTTCGACAAGCCACTCGACGCGGGCGTCGAGATCAACCTGCACGAGCCGGCGTTGCTGCCCGAAGACTATGTGCCCGACGTGCACCTGCGGCTGATTCTCTACAAGCGCCTCGCAGGCTGCGCCGACGACAGCGCGTTGCGCGAGTTGCAGGTCGAACTCATCGACCGCTTCGGCCTGCTGCCCGAGCCCACCAAGCTGCTCATCGAAGTCACGCGCCTCAAACAGCGCGCGGCCGCCCTGGGCATCACCAAGATCGATGCAGGCCCCGAGTCGGGTTACCTGAAGTTCGCTTCAGGCGGCGCGGTCGACCCGCTATCGCTTGTCGAACTCGTACAGCGCGACTCGCACCGCTACCGCATGCCCGACGCCGAGCGCCTGAGCTTCCGCGAACCCATGCCCGACGGCCCCACGCGCGTGGAAGCCGTCAATGCATTGCTCGACAAGCTGCGTACGCTCGGGTGATAAACTGACGCCAGCCGTAACGACCACGAGACGCTCCATGCACGCAAGACACCGATGCTGGTGGGCCGCCTGCCTGCTCGCCTCCGCGCCGATGCACGCACAAACGCCTGCAACACCTGACGCGGACGCCCTGCTGGACGAAGACCTCATCGAGGAAGCGGCACCTGTCTACGACATCGAGCTCATCATTTTTGCCTATGCCGACGGCATCAGCGGCCGCAGCGAGGACTTCGCCTACGAGGATACGGGGCGTGAAGCCGTGCAGCTGGCGCGTGAGTCCCTGCTGGCCGATCAGGGACCGGGTTTCGACGACACCTTCGATAACCTCGTCGAAGACCTCACCGACCCCATTGAGCAGGCCGTAACCAAAGGACTGGCCATCGACCCCGAAACCGGTGAACTCATTCCTGTCGATGGCCAGCGCCCGCTCGAATTCACACCCTTGCCGCCCGAGACGTTCCGACTCGCCGACACGTCGGCGGCTATCGAGCGTCGTGACGAGTTCGAACGCCTGCTGCACGCCTCATGGCGCCAGCCCGTCTACGGCCCCGATGAAGAAACCAGCCTCGACCTCGAGCGCGTGGGTCAGCTGCCGTCCGAGCTCGGCGGCACGGCCTCCATCTACGTCACCCGGTTTTTGCACCTGACGCTGGATCTCGCGCTGGCCGACAGGCGTGCCCCCATTTCGGAAACGGGCACGCTGATCTACAAGCTGGCCGAGCGGCGCAAGATGCGCAGCACAGAATTGCACTTCTTCGATCACCCCCGATTTGGCGCGCTGGCGCTCATCAGTCGTTACGAAGTGGAAGAAGAACCCGTCTATGACGACACGGACGTGCTGAGCCCTGGCGGTCAACCCGCGGGCCAGCCCGGAGGCTAGCGAGCCGGCAAGCTGTCCGCGATATGCACGTTTTCGGGCGGCGCATCGATCTGTGCAACGGCCCACTGCAACAAACGCGCTGCGTTGACGTCGCCCGTCGGCACTTCTGCGCAGACACCCGCCGACAGTGAGATATGCCGCGAGCGCGGTGAGCGCGGATGGTGAATCGCCAGGGCGCGGATGTCCTCAGCAATACTCTCGGCAAAATCGAGTGCCATCGGCGCACTGCTGCCGTGCACGAGCAGCGCCACCATGTCGGGTGCGATGCGACCGCCGATATCACCGGCACGTTTGAGTCGCCGCCGTATGCTGTGACCGATGCGCTTCAGCGCCGAGTCCCCGGCGTGTTGCCCAAAGGTGTCGATGTAGGCCGACATGGCATCCACGCGAAGCGCAATGACCGCAAGCCAGGCCTGTTCGCGCGCCGCGATGGCTGCGTCGCGACCGAGTACATCAAGCCAGTGCTCGCGCTCGAGAAAACCTGTTACCGGATCACTGGCCAACACACGCAGCTGCACCGAACTGGTTGAGGTCGACGCGTGCTCGATGGGCGCGGCGACGGACAGGTAGACCGCGCGAAGACCACCCGAGCCCAGCATGAGCACCTGGCCGTCAATGGCCCGGTCCGGGTTGTCGGGACTCAGAAAGACACTCTCGAACTGCGTTTGCGGCTGCTCGGCGCCACAGCGGCGCACGGCATCAACGGCCGTGGAGCCTGCCAGTTTAATGAGGATCGGTTCCGCCGCCTGGTGGCTGATCTCGCCCGCCGAGATGCCCAGTAAGCGCTGCAACGCCGGGTTGAAGTAGCTCACCCGCCAATCGTCCCGTGCCGTGTCCACGACGAGCAACGGCTCGCGGGTCCCGTTAACGAGTTGCAGCAACAGGTTTTTGGACGGGCTCTTCACAGTGATCGGGCATCTGGGGTGTCTTATGGAACATGCAGTATTATCAGCGCTGGCATCAGAAATCGAGCCTAGCACGCTGAAAATGCGAGCAAAGTCGCGCCCTAGCGCGAGGCGCGAAGGAAACTGCGAACCAGTTCCGTCGCCTGGTAGCGGGCACTCGCCATCGACCCCACGAGATCGTCGTGGATGGGCGCGTCACCGCGCCCGGCGGCCGCATTGACCACGAGTGCCACACAGGCGTAGGCCAGTCCCCGCTCACGGGCGAGTGCGGCTTCAGGCATGGCCGTCATGCCGATAAGGGTGACCCCGTCACGCTCGAGCCGGTCCACTTCAGCGCGGGTCTCGAGCCTTGGGCCTTGTGTCACGCCGTAAACGCCGGTGCTGGCCACGGCGATCCCGGCAGCGGCCCCGGCCGCAACCAGCGCCCTGCGCAGCGCGCCGTCAAACGGCTCCGTGAAATCGAGGTGGTCGAGCGACTCGCGGTCACCGTCTAGGTAGGTGCACTCACGGCCCCAGGTGTAGTCGATCAGCTGATCGGGCAATGCGAGGCCGCCCACCGGCGTGGCATCGCCAATGATGCCGACGGCATTGAGGGCGACGACCGTGTCGCAGCCGAGGCCGGCAATCGCATCGATATTGGCCCGGTAGTTAATCCGGTGCGGCGCTATCTCGTGGCCCAGACCGTGCCGGGACAGGAACCAGACCTCAGCGTCCGCGATGCGCGCATGCACGAGCGGCGCGCTCGGTTCTCCGTACGACGTTTCGATCTCTCGCCGTTCGATGACCTCTGCCCCGGGCCACTCCTCGACGCCCGTGCCGCCTATGATTGCTACATTCAAAATTCCAGCTCCAACGGGGGTCGTTCCAGCGCGGCGTCCAACGCCTCGCGTGCCGCCTGCCAGCGCGGCTCGCGTTTCAGCGACGCAGTAGCAAAGTGGGGTGTGCCGCGCATGCGCGCAAGGCGCGCCATCGACTGCGGCAACACCACGTCGGCCAGGTGCGCTGCAACGCGCTCCGCCGCCGGGCGGTCATTGCACACAAGCAACATATCACTGCCCGCCGTCAGTACCGCGTCGGCACGCGCGATGATGTCACCGAGTCCGAGTGTGGCCTTCATCGTCAGGTCGTCGGAAAACACGGTGCCGCGGAAGCCAATGCGCTCTCGCAGCTCCGACCCGATCCACCAGGGCGAAAAACTCGCAGGCAACGGATCAAGCTCGCCATAGACCACGTGTGCGGTCATAACCGCGGGCAGGCCAGCGCGAACCAGCTGCTCGAACGCACGCAGGTCCTCGGTGATCTCTGCGTACTCGCGCCGGTCCACGGGCAACTCATGATGCGAGTCGGCCACCACGGCGCCGTGGCCTGGAAAGTGCTTACCGGTGGCCTGCATGCCAGCCTCGGCCATGCCGCGCATCATGGACGTCGCAAGCTCCGCTACGATCTCGGGGCTTCTGTGCAAGGCACGATCGCCAATCACCGTGCTGACGCCGCGCGACAAATCCAGCACGGGCGCGAACGAGAGGTCGAGCCCAGCAGACAACAGCTCCGCAGCCAGCAACCAGCCCGTCTCGCGGATCAGGTTCAACGCAGCCGGCGCGTCTCGGTCGTAGAGATGACCGAAAAACCCCAGCGGCGGCAGAGGCGCAAACGGCGCACCGAACCGCTGTACACGCCCACCTTCCTGGTCGACGGCAATCAAGACGCTGGGCGACTTGACCTTTCGAATTTCCAAACAAAGTTCTGAGACTTGCGAGAGACTCTCAAAGTTACGCTTAAATAGAATCACACCGCCCACGGCGGGGCTTGCGATGAGTTCACGGTCAATGGGCGAGAGCGTGTGGCCCTCGATATCGAGCATGAGGGGGCCGAGCGCCACGGATCAGGCCGCCCGCTCGAATACAGCCACAGACTCCACGTGAGCCGTGTGTGGGAACATGTTCATAATGCCCGCCGCAGTGAGTCGATAACCCTGCTCCGTCACCAGCGCGCCTGCATCACGCGCGAGCGTCCCCGGGTGGCAGGACACGTACACGATACGCCGCGCACCGAATGCCGCGGCCTGTGCCGCAAACTGCGCAGCGCCCGCGCGGGCCGGATCGAGAAGTACGAGGTCCCACGTTTCCTGCGCCAGCGTGCGAACGGCCGCCTCATCGTCGAGGTCGGCGACGCGAAACGCGGCGTTGTCGATGCCGTTGCGTGCGGCGTTGTCACGCGCACGCTCGACCTGGCCGGCCGCAACCTCCACACCCAACACGTGCGCCACGCGCCGCGCAATCGGGAGGCTGAAATTGCCTATGCCGCAGAACAGGTCAAGCACCCGATCGGACGGCTCGGGCGCCAGCAGCTCAAGCGCCTGATCGATCATGAGCGCATTCATTGCGGCGTTCACCTGGATGAAATCGGTCGGCCCAAAACCAATCGTAAGCTCATGCTCAGGCAACCGGTACTCGAGCGCCGGTGGCAATGCCCCATCCGGGCGCGCCAGGGCTTCGAGCGCATCGGGCCCGCCGTGCTGAAACGTGATCCAGCAATCGTGTGCCGCGCTGAATGCCGCGAGCCGTTCGCAGTCGGCGGCTGACGGCGGGTCGAGCACACGCATCGTGAGTGTGGTGACGGGTCCTGCATCCCCGTCGCCCACGGCGACTTCAACCTGCGGCAGGCGCCGCACGATGGACAGCCCGGCGATACATTCGGCCAAAGGCTCGAGCAGAGCATCGACGCTCTCAACGAGTACGGGGCAACGACGCATATCGGTGATGTAGGGTTTGAAGCGCTCGCGGAAGCCGACAAGAAGCCGCTCCTTGGCGTCCACGTAACGCACACCGAGCCGCGCACGGCGCCGGTAGTGCCAGGAATCGGCGGCCAAGGGATCGAGCCAGCGCTCCGGTGCGACCTGGCCGATCTTGCGCAAGTTATCCACTAAAACGTTGTGTTTAGCAGAGACTTGCTGTTCATTGCTCATGTGCTGCATCACGCAGCCACCACACTGTCCGAACACGGGACACGCGGGTTCCGCGCGATTCTCGGAGGCCACGAGTACCTGCTCGCAACGCGCCTCGTCAAAGTTGCGCTTGCGCCGCGTGCGCACCCACTCGACGGTCTCGCCGGGCAGCGCGCCATCCACGAAGACGGTCTTGCCTTCGGTGTCGGCAATGCCGCGACCGTCATGGGTCAGCGCCCGGATCCCACTGGTCACAGGCTCACGCGAGAACTTGCTGGCCCGCCTACCCATGATCGGCCACGGGCCAGGCGGCCAGGTACTCCTCGAAGTGCGCCCCACCGGCCTCATGCAGCGCGCCGCGAACCAGCGCCAACTCGCGCTCAAGGCCGGCCGCATCTATGCGGCCCCGCATGTGCTCAAAGCGCAGGAACACAAGCCAGGTGTTCACGACATCGGTCTCGCAGTAGTTACGGATCCGCTCAATCTCGCCGGCGTTGAAGGCGGACCAGACTTTATCGCCATTCATACCCAGCTTGCCCGGAAAGCCGAGCATGACAGCGACCTCGTCGAGCGGTGCGCGCGCGCGCGCCTGGTAGCCGGCCAGCACGTCCATGAGATCGATGTGGCGCCAGTGAAAGCGTCCCAGGTAATTATTGAAGCGCCACTCGCGTTCACCCTCACCCACTTCCCAGTAGCGTGAGGCGTCGATGCCGTGCAGCAGTCCGCGGTAGTGTAAGACCGGCAAGTCGAAGCCCGAGCCGTTCCAGGTCACCAGATCGGGAGCAAAGCGCTCAATGCCGTCGAAGAAGCGGCGCACGATCTCGGCCTCATCGGCGTCGCTGTCGCCCAGCGACCAGACCTTGAAGTCGGCGCCGCTGCGCAGCGCCACAGAGATCGCCACAACACGGTGCAGATGCAGCGGCATGAAATCCGTACCAGCCTTCTGCTCGCGCAACGCGACCATGGCTGCGTGGGCGCCCTCGTCGTCGAGCGACTCGAGTCCGTACAGACGGCGCCCCGACTCAAGATCGGGCACCGTCTCAATGTCGAACGTCATGTAGTGCATGGCTGTCAGGTCTTACGTTCCATGATGGCCATGGCGACGACGAGACCGGCCTCATCAGTCAGGCTCACATGCGCCTCGCCGATGCCCAACGCGTCGCACTTGGCCCGCCCGCGCTCGCTGAACACCACGAGCGGCTTACCCAGCGGGTCGCTCACCACGCCCACGTCGCGGATCCACATGCCATTGGAGAAGCCCGTACCCATAGCCTTGACGCAGGCCTCCTTGGCAGCGAATCGCATGGCCAGGAAGCGCACCTTGCGCTTGTAGCGGTCGAACAGCGCGCGCTCCTCATCAAGCAACAGCCGATTCACAAAGTGATCACCGAAACGTTCGAAGGTGGCCGCGATCCGGCTGACTTCCACAACGTCGGTGCCGACGCCGTAGATCATATCCGCGCCTCCACCATGAGGCGCCTCATTTCCGCTACGGCGGCCGGCAAGCCCTCGAACACGCTGTCAGCGATAAGCGCGTGGCCGATGTTGAGTTCTACGATTTCGGGAATCGCCGCGATGGGCTGCACGTTGTGCCGCGTCAGGCCGTGGCCCGCATGCACGGTCAGCCCCAGCGACGCCGCGTAACGCGACGCTTCGCGGATACGAGCCAGCTCATTGCCGACCTCGCCACCGCGCGCCAACGCGTAGTGACCGGTGTGCAATTCAATCACCGGCGCGCCTGATGCCGCCGCGGCGTCGATCTGCGCGCGGTCTGCATCGATAAACAACGACACGCGAATCCCAGGCAGGGCATCCACGGCGTCCTTGATCCGCGCCTGCGTACCCGCCACATCGAGGCCGCCCTCCGTGGTTAACTCCTCACGCTTTTCGGGCACGAGGCAGCAATCGGCAGGCCCCACCTCGCGCGCGAATTCAAGCATGGCATCGGTAACGGCCATCTCCAGGTTTACGCGCGTCTGCGTGCTCGCCTGCAATCGCACGACGTCGTGGTCCTGGATATGTCGGCGGTCTTCGCGCAGGTGGACCGTAATCGAGTCCGCACCTGAACGTTCCGCGACGAGCGCCGCCGCCACCGGGTCCGGGTAGCGCTCGCCGCGCGCCTGGCGCAGCGTGGCCACGTGATCGACGTTGACGCCAAGAAAGATTGGGCTGTGCATTACTGGGCTCCCGTCCCATAGTCGCGCTGACGCAGGTCGCGCAGCACCCGCCGCGTGTGCAACGGCTTGCCGTCGAGCTGCAGATCGATCGCGCGCCCCAGCAGCCGCCGGGCCGTGCGCAATACCTCGGGCTCACGCCAGTCGCGGGCCGCCATGGCCAGCAACACGGCGCCATCGACAGCGTCTACCCCGGCACCCGACCCTGTCGCGTGCGGCCCCTCATCGACCACGAAATCATAGGCGCGACCTGCCTCGACGGGCGCGCCGCTCACGACGTCGTGCGTGAGGTTCGGTGCGAAACCCAGCGCCTCGAGCAGATCGAGCTCGAAATCACGCAGGGTTGCCGCAACCGGATCGTCTCCGGACAGGCGTTGCAGACAGTGCGCATACCGATCAAACACATCGGGCTGCGGGTCGAAACGGTGCGTCAATCTCAAGATCAGTTCGTTGATGTAGAACCCCGACATGAGACGCGTGTTCTGCAAATGGTGCGGCGCGCCCTGCCCGGGTTCTGCGCCGCTCATTGTAGCAAGCTCGCGACCCGCAACCCACGAGAGCAACAGGGGCGCAAAGGGCTGCAGAATGCCACGCAGACGGCTCTTGGGGCGTTTGACGCCTCGCGCCACTAGGCCCAGCCGACCGTGCTCGCGGCTCAGTACTTCAATGATCTGGCTCGAATCGCGAAAGTCTCGGCGGTGCAGCACCCAGCAGGGCTGCAGATGGATGCGTTGCCCTGATTCCACGGGCTACTCGTCGCCGTAGCCGAGTCGCTGCAGCTCCTGCTCGCTGTCGGCCCAGTTGTCGCGCACCTTGACCCAGAGCTCGAGGTGCACGGGACCGTCAACGACGCGAATCATGTCGCGACGCGCCGCACTGCCGACGTCGCGCAGCTGGCGACCGCCCTTGCCGACGACAATGCCCTTCTGTGAATCGCGCTCGACAAAAATCGTGCAATGCACGACGAGTCGCTCGCCGTCGCGCTCGATGCGCTCGGTCTGCACCGTCAGACCATAGGGCAGCTCCTGGCGAAGCCGGAGCGTGAGCTTCTCGCGAACAATCTCGGCAAAACGAAAGCCCTGGCCGCGATCCGTGAGCATCTCATCGGGGAACATGGCCGGCGACAGTGGCATGAGCGCCAGCAGCGACTCGCGCAGCACGTCGGTCTGCGCTCCGGTTCGCGCTGACACCGGCACGATCGCACGCAGCTCACGCCGCTTACCCATGGACTCGATAAACGGCAGCAGTTGCTGCTTGTCGGCCATGAGGTCAACCTTATTGATGGCGCACAGCACGGGCACTGTGCTGTCCCTGAGCCGCGCAAGCACATTCTCGTCCGAGGCGGTCCACTGCCCGGCTTCAACCAGCCAAAGAATGGCGTCGGCGTCCCCGAGCGCACTGAGCGCCGCACGGTTCATCATCCGGTTGATGGCTTTCTTCTGGCCCAGATGCAGGCCCGGTGTGTCTATGAACACGAGCTGCGCATCGTCGGCCGTGGCCACACCCAGTATTCGGTGCCGTGTCGTTTGTGGGCGCGGACTAACGATCGACACCTTGCTACCGACGTAGTGATTGATCAGCGTCGACTTGCCGACATTCGGCCGCCCCACCACAGCGACGAAGCCGCAGCGGTAGTCGGCGCTATCGCGAAAACCCTCAGGCATCCGTTGTCGCACCCTTAAGTCGGGCCAGCATCGCCTGCGCAGCGCGTTGCTCAGCGCGGCGACGACTTGAGCCCTCGCCCTCCGTGACCGCATCAATCGCGACGACGCGGCAACTCACGCGAAAGCGTTGCCGGTGTGGCGGTCCGCTGGTATCCGTCAACGCGTACTCCGGTAATGCCAGGCCATCGCGCTGCAGGCGCTCCTGCAGTTCTGTCTTTGCGTCCTTGCGCGCCGCATCGAGCTCGAGCGTTTCGAGCCGGTCGCGCATTACAGCCAGAATGACATGCTCGGCGGCGGCATAGCCGCCATCGATGAACACGGCGCCAAACACGGCCTCGAGTGCGTCGGCCATGATCGAGTCTCGTCGTGCACCGCCCGACTTGAGCTCACCGGGCCCCAATGCGATAAGGTCGCCAAGTCCAAGGCCGGCGCTCATCTCCGCCAGTGACTCATCCTTGACGACCGACGCGCGCAAACGGCTGAGCACGCCTTCGGTCGCGTGGGGGAAGCGATCGAAGAGGACGCGGGATACGACCGTGTCGAGTACGGCGTCGCCGAGGAACTCCAAGCGTTCGTTGCTGCGCCCCTGGGCACTGCGGTGGCGCAGCGCGCGCTCGATGAGCTCGGGGTCTTCAGGCCGGTAGTCGATGGCGTCAAGAAACCCGGCGAGCCGACTCTCCCGGGCTTCAGCCGACACGGCTCATCGCTCTAGCGAGACCCGGTGGGAGAAATCGACCGCGAAGTAGATGTTGAACAGGAACGGCTGCTTGTTCGTGTAGTCGATGCTCACGTCATAGCCACGACTGGTCTTGCGGATCTTGATGTCCTTGGAAGCGATGACATTGACGCTCTCAACGTCAAACCGCTTGCCGATCGATTTCTCGATGGCGACCTTGCTGTTGGCGCCGCCCGAAAACTCTTGCTCCAGGCTCTTGAAGGTACCCGCGATCTTGAGATCTTCAAGATAGACAGGCAAAAGCCGTACGCCGGCGTACAGGAAGATGCCAATGAACACGAGCAGGATCAAAAGACCCAGCGTCGTCATCCCCGTTTGACGGGTCGGATTGGTTTGCATGCGCGTCATGTGAATCGCCTCGCAAGCTCGAAAACGGCGCTATTGTATCTTATTGCCGATCCGGCCCCAGCGAGGCATGTCCCATAATTGCCAACTCATCCAGATCCGAGTGGCGCGCCCCACAAGGTTTTCGGTCGGGATACAGCCTATATCGGAAAAGCGGCTGTCGTGGCTGCGGTCCCGATTGTCGCCCATCATGAAGTAGCAGTCGGGCCCAACGATGCGCGTGAACGGTTTGGTCCACGTCGTCTGAATCAGGATCGGGTGAACGACATCACCCAGCGTTTCATGGAACAAGAGCCCTTCATTGTCGGCGTTTCTGAACGCCCCGGTCCGCACGATGGCCACGGGCTCCCCGTTCACCCGGAGAATGTGGTCAGACCCGTAGTCCAGACGGTCACCCGGCAAGCCAACGACACGCTTGATGAAATTGACGCTGGGCTCGTCTGGCTTGCGAAACACCGCCACGTCGCCCCGCTTGGGCGCGCCCGTCTCCCAGATCAGCGTATTGGTCACCGGCAAACGCAAACCGTAGGAGTACTTGTTGACTACAACAAAATCACCAATCAACAGAGTCGGTACCATCGACTCGGACGGGATGCGGTAAGGCTCGAACACAAACGAGCGCAACACGAGGATGACCGCGAAGATCGGAAAGAAGCCGCGCGAGAAATCGACGTACGCCGGCACCTCCGTGATGTTGCTCGCCGCTCGCTGCGGGCGCAGGTAGAAGCGATCCAGCAGCACCACGGCACCTGTTGCGGCCGTGATGATGACGAACACTAATGGCAGATTGACCCAGTCCGGCACCATGGTGTGATCCTCAGCTGTCGACCTTGAGAACGGCGAGGAAGGCCTCCTGCGGAATCTCCACAGAACCGACCTGCTTCATACGCCGCTTACCGGCCTTCTGCTTCTCAAGCAGTTTGCGTTTGCGGGAGACATCGCCGCCGTAGCACTTTGCGGTGACGTTTTTACGCAGCGCCTTGACGGTCGTGCGCGAAATAATCTGGTTGCCAATCGCCGCCTGAATGGCGACATCGAACATCTGTCGTGGAATGAGCTCGCGCATGCGATCTGCAAGCTCGCGGCCCCGCCCCTGGGCGCGGTCGCGATGTACGATGACCGACAGCGCATCGACGCGATCGCCGTTAATCAGCAAGTCGAGCCGCACGAGCTTTGCGGCCTCGTAGCGGGCGAAGTGGTAGTCAAACGACGCAAAGCCGCGACTGACCGACTTAAGCCGGTCAAAGAAGTCGAGCACCACTTCGGCCAGCGGCAGGTCATACTCGATCGACACCTGGCCACCGAGGTACTGCATGCGCGTCTGCACCCCGCGCTTCTCGATACAGAGTTTGATGACAGCGCCCACGTGCGCCTCGGGCACGAGAATCGACGCGCTGATAATGGGCTCGCGAAACTCGTCGATGAGATTCACGGCAGGCAGGTTCGCGGGGTTGTCGACGTACTCGGTCTCACCGCGCGTTGTCAGGATCTCGTAAATCACGGTCGGCGCCGTCGTGATGAGTTCCAGCTCGTACTCGCGCTCGAGTCGCTCCTGCACGATCTCCATGTGCAGCATCCCCAGGAAGCCGCACCGAAACCCAAAACCCAGTGCCGCCGATGTCTCGGGCTCAAAGTGGAGCGCGGCGTCGTTAAGACGCAGTTTCTGCAGCGCCTCGCGAAACGACTCGTAGTCGTCCGAGCTAATCGGGAACATGCCCGCGAACACTTTGGGCTGCAGTTGCTTGAAACCCGCAAGCGGTTCGGGTGCTTGGCGCTGCTCGTGGGTGATCGTGTCACCAACGGGTGCGCCCTCGATTTCCTTGATACCCGTAATCACAAAGCCGACCTCGCCCGTGTGCAGGGCGTCCTGGTCAAGCATCTTGGGCGTGAAGCACCCCAACCGGTCCACGATGTGTGCCGTCGCGGTCGACATGATGCGCACTTTCTCACCCTTGCGCAGCGAGCCATTGACGATGCGCACGAGCGATACCACGCCGACGTAATTGTCGAACCAGCTGTCGATGATCAAGGCCTGAAGTGGATCGTCGGCATCGCCCTTGGGCGGCGGGACGTCGCGCACGATACGCTCGAGTAAGGCCTTAACGCCGTCGCCCGTCTTGGCGCTCACACGCGAGGCGTCCGTCGCATCGATCCCGATGATCTCCTCGATTTCCTGGCAAACGCGATCCGGATCGGCCGCGGGCAAATCGAGCTTATTGAGCACGGGCAGCACTTCGAGGCCCTGGTCGATGGCCGTGTAGCAATTGGCCACGCTCTGCGCCTCAACGCCCTGCGCGGCATCGACCACGAGCAACGCCCCCTCGCACGCCGACAGTGATCGCGACACTTCGTACGAGAAGTCGACGTGCCCGGGCGTATCGATGAGGTTCAATTGGTAACGCTCACCATCTTCGGCGTCGTAGTGGAGCGTCACGCTCTGCGCCTTGATCGTGATGCCGCGCTCACGCTCGATATCCATCGAGTCGAGGACCTGCTCGGCCATCTCGCGTTCGCTTAAGCCACCGCATAGCTGAATGAACCGATCGGCAAGCGTCGACTTGCCATGATCGATGTGCGCGATGATCGAAAAGTTGCGAATGTTCTGCATTGGGGGGATTCGTTGCCGGTGCGGCAAAGGCACATTATAGACGGTGCCGTCGCCAAGAACCGCCTAGTCGGTCGCATCCAGGTGTTCCCGAACTGCACGGGCATCGACAAAGGCTTCACAGATGAGCATCTCGCCGTCACAGAGTACAGGCACACGCACACTGTAGGCGGCCACGAGCTCAGGGTCGGTATCGATATCCGTTACGTCGACGCGCGCACGGCCACGAATCAAGGGTGACAGTGCCTCCAGAAAGTCCTCGCAGAGGTGGCAGCCCTGGCGCGAATAGAGCGTCAGCGCCCTCAACGCACGGCACACCCATCGACAATGCGCCAACCGACGCGGCCCCTGAGCATGACGCGAGACACGGTAACACCCGCCAGTAAGCCCGCAAATGCCGCGACGGGCCCGAACGCAGCCCCGGCAAGAACACCCGCGAGCGGCAATCCGTAGCCGAGCATCGCCGCCCCCACAACGCCGGGTGCGCCAAACAACGTGATGTCACTACCAGGCTCCGGGCGTGTCCGCGGCGCCCGCAATGCGACGGTGACCGTGTCAGACCGACGGCCACCGATGAGCCCCATGCCGCAGCCCTTGCCCTCGAGACAACGATGGCAGGCAACCCGTCGTGGCACGGTCGCGATGAGCTGGTCATCGCGATACCCCGTCACCCGGGCCGTGATCAAAATCAGTCCTCGGCGATGGGCGCTGAGGCGCCCATGAGTTGCTTCTCGGCGAGGTCGGCGACCTGGCGCAGCGTGGCTTCGGGCACTTCGCCCATGAGCGTCACCGTCTTGTCGCCCATGTCGCGCTGATAGCTGTGTACCGCCCCAATTCGTGCCATTTGAGATTGCGGCTTGCTGGACTGGGAATCAGTACGGCGTGCCGCAATGAACACCGACACGGTGGCAAGCCCGTCGGAGAACACGACCCGCTGTGCGACTTGCCCGTTGACGCGAACCGTTTGCGTCATCGTGGCACGGAACCGGAAACCTGGTGATGCTTCGGCTGGCCAGCCCTGGGAGCGCGCAACGGTGTCCGCAGCAACGGATGTACTCGTCGTCTGCGGGCTCGGGCCCGCGCTCGCACGAATCACCTTGAAATCGCTGCTATCGATATCGCTCTCGAACTCGGCATCGGGAATGTCGATCCCGATATCGATGTTCGTAAATCGGATTTCCTCAACGACGTTGCCGCGGCCCATCATCTGCATCCGCAACGGCAGCATTGTTTCCCGATCAACCCAGAGTCGATGGCCGTACCGCAGCCCATCGCGGGGCTTGATGAAATAGCGCTGCACGTTGCGGCCCGCGACGCGCGCCGGACCGTGGTCCTCGAGAACGTAATAGCGCTGCAGGTCGCTCGAGGCGAGCGGCAAACGAACCAGAGAACTGGCCGGGCCGGTGTCCGACTCAATGAGCTTGATCCGTTGTTCGGGGAACAGACAAATGAGCTGATCGCCGTTGCGAATCACCTCTCGGCCTTCGCCGTCCTGGGCCACGAGCTTCTCGCGAATAACGCCGTCGCGGTTGCTGTGCATCACGCGCAGCGTGCTGATGTTATTGTCCACCGAGCGGATCATCGTGCCGCTGTAGGTGATATCGCTAACCGCCGAGCTGATGCGTTCGAGCAAGGCGTCGGGAGTCTGCTGGGCCAGCGCCATGCCGGACACCGCGGACAACAGCAACCCAAATACGGGGCGCGACGGCAAGGCCCGCGCTCGCATTAGCGTGATGCCTCCTGGGCGTCATCAGCAGCGTCGTCTGTCTCCGATTCGGCTGTGTCGGAATTACCTTCGGTCGACAGGATACGTGCACGACCGCTGCCGGGCGCTATCGACGGCGAGTTCACACTGTGGCTCAGGTAATAGGCGGCCAATTCCGGATTAGCGCTGACGAGACCCGAGTCGTTGATTTGCTCGGGCACGGTGTATTCACACGACTCGGCGGTGTCAGGCAACCCCGCCGCGGGCTCCGAGACGGTATCGGCCGTCTGCGCCTCGATCGTGGGCGATTGCACGGCGTCGGGCAGCGCGAGCAAAGCTATGGCCGCGACGCCGGCAACGATGCCGCCGCCTGCCGCCATGCGCATCCAGCTGCCTCGGTGCGCGGGGGCTGCCGGTGGTGCCTCGGCGGCTTCGTCGAGCGTCGGCTCATCGTGGATGGCCGCGAGCACACGCGCAGAGAAGCCTGCGTCCGCCACGCTGGCCTCGCCACGAATGGCCTGGCTCAACCGCATCTGGCGTTCGGCTTCGGCGCGCAATGCCGCGTCTGTAGCCAGACGCCGCACAAGCAACTCGGCTTCCGCTTCGGGCAATTCACCGTCGATGAACGCCGAAATTTGTTCCTGGATTTCCTCAGTCATGACCTGTGTTCCTGCCAGCCCCCGTGGCTCTAATTGTTCTTGTCGGCCAGCGATGCGATGCCTTTGGATATGGCTTCGCGCGCCCTGAAAATTCGTGATCGCACGGTGCCCACAGGGCACTCCATCGTCTGTGCGATCTCCTCGTAACTCATGCCATCGATCTCACGCAGAATGATCGCTGTGCGCAAATCGGCTGGCAGCTCGTTGATCGAGCGGTTGATCTGTTGCTGCGTCTCGTCCTTAAGCGCAACCGCCTCTGGCGTATCCGTCGTCTTGAGCCGCGCGTGCATCTCGTACTGGTCGGGGTCCTGGAGGTCCAGGTCGTAGTCCATGGGCCGGCGCTTGGCGGCCACAAGATAGTTTTTGGCGGTGTTCACGGCGATTCGGTAAAGCCAGGTGTAAAACGCACTGTCGCCTCGAAAGCGCGGCAACGCCCGGTACGCCTTGATGAAGGCTTCCTGAGCGACGTCGAGCGCCTCGTCGGCATCGCGCACATACCGGGACACCAGATTGACGATCTTGTGCTGGTATTTGAGAACCAACAGGTCGAAAGCACTCTTGTCCCCTTTCTGGACGCGCTTAACTAACAGCGCGTCATCGGATGTCGAGCCCATGCGGGCGTGCCCCTTTACTCGTCACCAGCCCGCCCGGGGTCACCACCATAGACCTGCGGATTCGGGGAAAGTTCTGTAAAAATCCCGGCAAGTCTACACGAATGTGACACCGGTCCCGCCGGGGTGCCCAGCGCCAGATCAAAAGCGCCCTGGACCACGCCCTCGCGTTGTCGCTGCGTGTGCAGGCCACCTGGCACAAATACCCCGGAAATCCTGCCTCGCGCCAGACCAGAAGCGCCCAATCGCGGCCCAAAAGGCTGGCCCCATGCAACCGAGCGGGCCGCTCGCTCCCGTCCCGCTGAACCCAGAAGCTGCCGTCCGATCGCAGTCGCAGGGCGTCGGGTGGGGGCGGCAAGCGCCAAATACGAAGAAACTCGAGTACGGCGACAACGGTCAGGATGGCCAGTGGCAGCGCGCGTGCCGGCCAAGGCACGAGCACTGTAGTCAATAGACCCGACACACTCAGGCAGAGCGTGGCGAAACCCACCCGCCACTCAGGTTCGAACCGTGACGGTTTCAGCAGCGCCGAGCACGGCGCCGACAATATCGCGAATCCCGGCATCTTCGGGCTGCTCACCGCGGACCAGATAACCGAAGATAACTGGGTCCTGCAGCTCCAGCAGCTGTTCAAACTGGTGCTGAAGCCCGGCATCGGCACCGGGATAACGGTCTTGCAGGAAGCCAAGCAGCAACTGGTCGAGCTCGCGCATGCCGCGACGGCAGCGCCACGCCAGGGCCCGCAGGTGGGCGCGGTTGTCAGCGCCCGCTGTCGATGCGTCCGTCACGCGCGCCCTAGTGTCGGCGCTTGGCCATGAGCTTCTTGGTCTCAGCAATGGCCTTCGCAGGGTTCAGACCTTTCGGGCAGGTCTGCGTGCAGTTCATGATCGTGTGGCAACGGTAGAGCTTGAAGGGGTCTTCGAGCTCATCAAGTCGCTCGCCCGTGGCGTCATCGCGGCTATCCACGAGCCAGCGGTAGGCGGCCATGAGCGCAGCAGGGCCCAGGTAGCGGTCGCTGTTCCACCAATAGCTCGGACAACTCGTCGAGCAACAGGCGCAGAGGATGCAGGCCGACGGCTCGTCGATGCGTTCCTGTTCTTCCTTGGTCTGCAGTCGCTCTGTGGTCGGCGGCGGCGGCGTCTTTGAT
>JBCCBB010000075.1:0-13515 GCA_039814545.1 Pseudomonadota bacterium | reverse complement strand
CGCGACGGCGCAGCTCCGTCAGCACACCCGCTTTTTCGCAGGCACGCTTGAAGCGCCGCAGGGCGGCATCGAAGTACTCGTTGTCTCTGACTTTAACGCTCGGCATGTGATCGCCTATCCTTCGTAGTCGGTGACGGGCCCCGCAGGGCTCGGTCAGTGGTATTCGGTTGACCCTGGCGGCGGCCAACATGGTGACCAAGTTGGTGCCAGGCGCAGGGTGGCCACCCGCATGCGGGGGCAAAGACCGCTAAGTATACAAACGCCGGACGGGGCCTGTAAAGCGCCTCGAACGGCCAAAATGGACGTCAAATGCGGGTATTGGGAATCGAAACGAGCTGCGACGAAACCGGGGTCGCCGTCTACGACAGCGACCAGGGCTTGCTGGCGCAGGCGCTGCACAGCCAGATCGCGCGGCACGCCGAGTACGGCGGTGTCGTGCCCGAGCTGGCCTCGCGCGACCACCTGGCCAAGCTCGCCCCGATGGTCGAGCAGGTGCTTGAGGCCGCGGACACGCCCGCCGAGGCGCTGGACGCCATTGCCTACACGGCCGGGCCGGGCCTCGTTGGTGCTCTGCTTGTCGGGGCCTGCTACGCCACGGGGCTTGCACGGGCGCTCGGCAAGCCCACGATCCCAGTGCATCACATGGAGGCGCATCTGCTGGCACCCATGCTCGAGGCCGATGCACCGCAATACCCCTTCGTCGCGCTGCTGGTTTCAGGCGGGCACTCGATGCTCGTGGATGTTGCTGCGGTGGGCCAATACGAGGTGATTGGCACCACGCTTGATGATGCTGCGGGCGAAGCTTTCGACAAGACGGCCAAACTGCTGGGGCTGGCGTACCCGGGTGGCCCGGCGCTGTCGGCGCTGGCCGAGGCGGGCTGCGCCACGCGCTTCAAGCTGCCGCGGCCCATGCTCAACCGCCCGGGGCTCGACTTCAGTTTTTCTGGGCTCAAGACGGCCGTGCTGATGGTGGTTCGCGAGCTGCAGGGCGTGGCCGGTGATCAGCCACCGCAGCCCGGCAGCACGTTGTCGGACGCAGATCGGGCCGATGTGGCCGCGTCGTTCCAGGCCGCAATCGTCGAGACGCTGACGAAGAAGTGTGAACGGGCGTTGGCGCAAACCGGATGCGAAAGGCTCGTGGTGGCCGGCGGGGTTGGCGCCAATCGCGCCTTGCGCGCCGCACTGGCTGAGGCCTGTGATACCTGCGGCGCGCGCGTCTATTACCCTAGGCCTGAGTACTGTACGGACAATGGCGCCATGATTGCGCTCGCCGGTGTGCTGCGGGCCGAAGCCGGCGGCAAAGGCTTGCCCATTGGTGCGGCACCGCGTTGGCCACTGGGCACCCCGCTGCCCGAACGTCGCAAGCGAGTGGCCTGATGGATCGCGTCGTTATTGAAGGTCTTGAGATCACCTGCGTCATCGGCGCCTGGGAGTGGGAACGCCACATCACGCAGAAGCTGGTTGTGGACCTCGCCATGGATACGGACATCAGCAAAGCTGCCGCCAGCGATGGGCTCGAGGACGCGGTAAATTACGCGGCCGTCGCGGAACGCGTCGAGGCCTATGTCGTTGATACGCAGGCCGTGCTCATCGAGCGCCTGGCTGAGGGCATCGCGCAGCTCGTGCTCGCGGAATTTGGCGTCTCGCGCGTCTCGGTGCGCGTGGCCAAGCCGGGGGCTGTCCGCGCTGCGAGAACCGTGGCCATCGAAATAGAGCGCCAGGCGCAATAAAACACCGCATCTGCGGTCTCATTATGTGATTGACGTCACACGGTCCGGGCCGACGCCCGGGCAAATGACGCTAGAATTTGGCAATGAACGAATATCGGGGCGTGTCCATGAAGTTTCGACAAATATTGGTGGTAACCCTCTCGGCGCTGGCCGTGGGCTGCGGTGGCGGCAGCGACGGCGGTGGGTTTGCGGGCGGTGGTGTCGGCGGCGGCAGCTGTACCGTTGATGACGAGAAGACGTTTGTCCTCAACACCATGCGTGACATCTGGTTCTGGAACACGCAGTTGCCCGCGGATGTCGATCTGTCGGCCTACGCAACGGCGGAAGAGCTGCTCGTCTTCCTGACCTCGTTTGAGCCGCTGGACCGGTTCAGCTTCATCGACAGCGCGGCAGCCGACGCGGCATTTTTCAATGAAGGCGAATTCGTCGGATTCGGATTCACGAGCTCACTCGTTGACGAAGCCACCAACGATGTCCGGTTTCTCCGTGTCTTCTCGGGAAGCCCTGCCGCTGCCGGCGGCCTCTCGCGCGGACAGCGCTTGCTGCAGGTGGACGGTGTTGACGTCGCCACACTGCTTGCCGGCGACGGTCTCGGTGCGGCTTTTGGTCCCTCGGAAGAGGGTGTTGTGCGCACGCTTCGCATCCGCAACCTCGATAACAGCGAGTTTGATGCCGTCCTGACCAAGACGACGTTCACGATCGACCCGGTGCCGCAGACCCGCACTTACACGATTGGCGGCTCCACCTACGGCTACCTCGAGTTCTCGACGTTCATCAGCACGGCCAACGACCAGCTTGATGCGGCATTCGCGGACTTCAACACCGCGGGCATCACGGATCTGATCATCGACTTGCGCTACAACGGTGGCGGCCGCGTCGACACCGCAGAATTTTTCGGCGATCTGCTTGGCGGCTTCATCGCCAGCGGCCAGGTGTTCTCGGAGACGCGCTTCAATGAAGACAACGAGATCAACAACCGCACAGATCTGTTCCAGCAGCGCGCCAACTCGCTGAGTACCTCGCGCTTGGTCTTCATCACGACCGGCGGTTCGGCTTCGGCCAGTGAGCTCGTGATCAACAGCCTCGAACCCGTGGCCTCGGTCGATCTCGTGGGCTCTGACACGTTCGGTAAGCCTGTGGGCCAGATTGGTGCCACGTTCTGCAACGACACCAAGATCCTGCGCCCGACGGCCTTTGAGACTGTCAACAGTCTCGGCCAGGGTCAGTACTTCGACGGGTTGCCCGTCGACTGCCAGGCCGACGATGACTTCACGACTGAAGTTGGCAGCCAGGCCGACCCGTCGACCGCCGCAGCGCTGGAGTTGCTGTCCACGGGCGCCTGCCCTGTCGTTAGCGCGCAGGACATTAATAAGCCGAGCCCCACGGCCTCGAAGTTCCGCCCGCCCGCCGCGCGGAACGCGGCCGAAGCCAACGCTTACGTCTTCTGATTGCAGGCCACCGCGCGGCAGCAGCCGCGCGGTGGCTGTGCGACAATCGCGACCCCGCTACACCCGCCCTCGGGGGCCTGTCGTACGTGCCCGATTCTGCCCGCCACAGCTTGCCTGAGCCGGACGCACTCAGCGCTGCGCACGAGGATGTCGTGCGAGAGCACATCGCTGAGAAGATCCTGGCCTCGGGCGGCAACGTGCCGTTCTCCGAGTACATGGCGCTCGCGCTCTATGCGCCCGGCATCGGTTACTACACGGCGGGCAGCACCAAATTTGGCGCTGTAGGCGACTTCATCACAGCCCCTGAGCGCGGCAACCTGTTTGCCAAGGTGCTCGCGCGCCAGTGTGCGGCCGTGATCAGCGAGACGGGTGGCGACATCATCGAGTTTGGCGCCGGTAGTGGTCGGCTCGCGGCCGGCGTGCTCGCGGCACTCGAGAAACGTGATGCGCTGCCCGAGACCTATCGCATCGTGGAAGTCTCGGCCGATCTTCGCGACCGGCAACGCTCGCTGCTGATGCGACGTGTGCCCGAGCTCGTCGATCGCGTGCGCTGGGACGATACGCCGCCTACGGCATCGTGGGCCGGTGTCGCGATCGGCAATGAGGTGCTCGATGCCTTGCCCGTCGAGCGGTTCCGCATCGCGGCGGACGGCGTGCAGCAACTCGTGGTGGGCTGCGATGACCTCGATATGAAGCCGCGTTGGGCGCCGGCAAGCACTGCCTTGGCCGGAAATATCGAGCAGTTACAGCGTCAGCTTGGCCAGCGATTGCCCGAAGGCTACGAAAGCGAATACTGCATGATGCTCGAAGCCTGGCTTCGCGCGGCGGCCGGCCGGCTCAAGCGCGGCGCGGTGTTATTTTCAGACTACGGCTACGGCCGCAACGACTACTACGGCGCCGAGCGCACGCGCGGCACGCTGACCTGCCACTTCCGTCACCACGTGCACGATGACGCGTTCATCAATGTCGGCATCCAGGACATCACGGCCTGGGTCGACTTCAGCCGCACGGCCGAGGCACTCGATGCCGCGGGGCTCGACTACATCGGCTACACCACGCAGTCGCAATTCCTGCTGGGTGGCGGACTCGTAGAGATGCTCGAGGAACGCGGACGCGATCGGCGCATCGCGGCCGAGGCGCGCGAGCTGACACTGCCGGGAGGCATGGGCGAACGCTTCCGCGTTATGGGTTTCGCGCGCGGTCTGGGCACCAAGCTCACGGGCTTTTCGGGCCGGGACTTTGGGGGCCGCCTGTGACGCTGCTGCAGATCATTGTGCTGGCCATCGTGCAGGGCATCACCGAGTTTTTGCCCATTTCTTCGAGCGGCCACCTCGTGCTTGCGCCCTCGTTGCTCAGTTGGGAAGACCAGGGGCTGGCATTTGATGTCGCGGTTCATGTCGGCACGCTAATCGCCGTCGTCTGGTACTTCCGCGACGACCTGCTGCGCATGAGCCTCGCGTTTTTCAAGCAGTGGTCGCCGGGTGCGCCCGAGGCGCAACGCCAGGACGCGCGCATCGCCTGGTACATCATCATCGGCACGATTCCCGTGGGTATTGCGGGTCTGGTCGGCAAGGACTTCATTGAGGGTAGCCTGCGCGACCCGCTGGTTATCGCCATCGCGACGGCGTTTTTCGGAGTGTTGCTCTGGCTGACTTACGCGCTCAACACGCGCAAGCGGGCGCTCGACGGCATGAATCTGCGCGACGCGATCATTATCGGTGTGGCCCAGATCCTGGCGCTCGTGCCCGGGACGTCGCGCAGTGGTATCACCATGACGGCGGGCTTTGCACTCAATTTCACACCGCAAGCCGCGGCGCGGTTCTCGTTCCTGCTGTCGATCCCTGTGATCGTACTCGCGGGTGGTCTGACCACGCTCGACTTGTTGCAGACGCCGGGCGCCGTTGATTGGCGGGCCCTGGTCGTGGGTACGGTGCTATCGGCTGTCGTCGCTTACCTGACGATCGCCTTCTTCCTGCGCTTTATCGCGCGCATCGGCATGCTGCCGTTCATGCTTTACCGGCTCGCGCTCGCGGCTGTGATCATCTATTTGCTGCTGCTCTCGGTGTAGCGGCGTTTGTAGTTCGCGACGGCCGTGACACGCTCGCGGCGCAACGCCTCCCCAAACGCTTTGCCTTCGTGCCCCTCGGCGGCAATCGCGGCCGTGTCGACGGCTGCGGCCGCGTCGCAGGCACCCCGCAAGTAGTCCACCTGCGGGTAGGGCCGATCCTCGAGACCCAGGCGACCGCGCGCGTCGGCCTCGCAGGTTTGCAGCACGCGCTCGAAGTGTTCGCGGTCGCGGAAGGCGCCCACGGCCTCGAGTACTTTCACCACCGTCTTGGGGCGTAGCTCGAGCGCACGGTGGCAGTGCGTGTGGAACTCGGCGACGTGCTCGGCCAGACGCTGCCAGCGCTTGGGCACGCGCAGCCGCTGGCAGAGCGCTTTGACGAGCGGCACGCTGCGCCCTTCGTGGCCGTGGTGTTTCGGCCATTCCGATTCGGGCGTTACGGCCTTGCCGAGGTCGTGCACAAGCGCCGCGAAGCGCACGTCGGTGCCGGCGCCCATCGCGGCTGCCGAATCGATCACCATGAGCGTGTGCAGACCTGAGTCCACCTCGGGATGCCATTGGGTGGGCTGCGGTACGCCGAACAGCGCGTCGACCTCGGGGAACAGCACGCTGAGCGCGCCGCAGGCACGCAGGATGCGGATGTACACGGAAGGCTGGTCGTGACTCAGTGCGCGCTCGGTTTCTGAGAGTACGCGCTCGGGCGACAGCGTTTCGAGCTCGCCTGAGGCCGAGATCGCGGCCATGAGCCGCATGGTGGCGACATCGATGTCGAAGCCCAGCGGCGCGAGTCGTGTCGCGAACCGCGCAACGCGCAGTACACGGAGCGGGTCCTCAATAAACGCGTCGCTGACGTGGCGCAGCACGCGCTGCTCCAGGTCGTCACGGCCACCATAGGGATCGACGAGCGTGCCGTCGGGACGTTGCGCAATGGCGTTGATGGTCAGGTCGCGGCGTTCGAGGTCCTCCTCAAGCGTGACGCGCGCTTCGGTATCGAACTCGAAGCCGCCGTGACCGGGCGCTGTCTTGCGCTCGGTTCTCGCGAGTGCATATTCTTCACTCGTGTCGGGGTGCAAAAACACCGGGAAATCATTGCCCACCTGGCGAAAGCCGCGCGCGGTGAGCTCGTCGGGCGTAACGCCGACGACCACCCAGTCGCGTTCGTGTACCTCGAGCCCGAGCAGCGCGTCACGCACGGCGCCGCCGACCAGGTACACCTCCAGCTTGTCTGTTGCCGCGTCCATGGTGCGCAGTGTACCCAAGCGCATGGTGGCACTGCTCGCGTTCCTGCTGCCGCTGCAGGGCTGCTACTACGTTCAGGCTGCGCAAGGGCACTTCAAGCTCATGAGCGCGCGCGAGCCTATTGAAACGGTCGTGGCCGATGCCCAGACGCCTGATGCGGTGCGCGAGCGGCTCAATGTGGTCACGGAAGCACGGCAATTTGCGATTGACGCGCTGGGCCTGCCCGACAATGGCAGCTACACGAGCTATGTCGATCTGGGCCGCGACTACGTCGTCGTCAACGTGTTCGCCGCGCCCGAGTTTTCACTGGCGCCCAAGCGCTGGTGCCACCCGTTCGTGGGCTGTATGGCCTACCGGGGGTACTACGCGGCCGACGACGCCACCCGCTATGCCGAGCGGCTCGCGCGCGCGGGCTGGGATACGACCACGAGCAAGGTGCGCGCCTATTCCACGCTGGGCCGATTCCGCGACCCGGTGTTGAGCACGATGATCGCGGGCAGTGAGGACGCCACGGTGTCGCTCGTGTTCCACGAGCTCGCACACCAGGTCATCTATGTTCGCGGCGACACGGCCTTCAACGAGTCATTTGCGACGTTTGTGGCCAGCGAGGGTCTACGCCGTTGGCGCGCGCAGGATGGGCGCGAGGCGCCGGCATCGCTTGCGCAACGACGCGCGGCGCTGCGCGCGGCCATCGCGCGTTTGCGCGAGGCGCTCGAGGCCGTCTACGACGGCGAATGGACCGACGAGGAGAAGCGCACGCGCAAGGCGGCGTTATTCGAGGCTTTCGCGACGGAGTGGACGGCGCTGGGCGGACGCTTGCCTGCGCCGCACAACAATGCCGCGCTGGCGCCTATTGCGCTTTATGCGGACCGCACCGTGGGCTTCGCGGGACTGCTGCGGGAATCGGAAGGCGACCTGGCGCGGTTCTACGCCGCCGTGAAAGAGATGGGTGCGCTTGAGAAGCCGGCGCGCGATGCGCGCCTGGATGCGCTGGCGGCCGACTGAGGTCTAGTCGCCGAGCCGCGCCGACTTGCGCATCCGGTCGTAACCGGCGGCGCGTCCTTCGCGGGACAGGTACATCGGCACAATGCCTTCCATGGGCGTGGCGTCAATGCCGAGCTCAGCGAGACCGTCGCTCTCGCAGATGCTGTGCACCATGAGTGAGCGCAGGTTGTCCGTGGAGAGCGGTTTGCCTGGGACGAAGTCAAAGATCCGTGCCTGCAGCTTGGCGAGCGGATCGGGCAGACCCACGATCATGCGCTTGAGGCCGAGCTGGTCGCGCACGTAGGTCACGAGCTCACGCAGCGAGTACACACGCGGGCCGCAGAGCTGGTAGGTCTGGCCGTGCGTCTCCGCCTTGTCGATCGCGGTGCAGAACGCATCTGCAACATCGCCCACGTACACCGGCGCAAAGCGCGCAATGGGTCGCGCGAGCGGCAGGACGGGCGAGAGCTTGAGCAGCTGCGCGAAGCGGTTGATGAACGAGTCTTCGGGCCCGAACACCACGGACGGCTGGAAGATGGTCCACGCGACGCCGTCAGGCGCCTTGCGCACCAAAGCCTCGGCCTCACCCTTGCTCTTCAGGTAATCCGAGGGCCCGACCTTGGCATTGGCCTTGAGCGCTGACATCTGCAAGAAGCGGGGCACGCCGGCGTCGGCGCAGGCGTCGACAATGGCGCCCGTGAGATCCCGGTGTGCGGTGTAGAACCCGCGGCCGCGGTGGTGGCCTTTCTCGTTGAGGATGCCAACGAGGTTGATCGCGACATCGGCGTCATCGAGCAGCTTGCGCAACGTGGCCGGGTCGTAAATGTCGGCCGTGACGACCCGCACTTCGGGCACCACGGTCAGGCCACGGACAAGCTCGCGGTTGCGCGTCGGCACAACAATTCGAAAGCCCATCTCGCGCAGCTGGCCGATGATGGCGCGGCCCACGAAGCCGGAGCCGCCGAAGATGACGCAAGTTCTTTTGCGAGTCATGAAGACCCTTCTTGGCAGGAACGGTCGCGCATTATAGTCGAGTGGCGACGCGTCGGTTGCTTTCGGGGGCGACGGGCGGCAGGCGCTCGCTGAGCCGCACGGTCTCGAGTCCGAGCCGGTGGCGGTAAATGACCTCGGCGGCGAGCACGCGCTGCACATACGCCCGCGTCTCGTCGTAGGCGATCGTCTCGATCCAGAGGTCGGCCGGCATGGGGTCCTGGGCGGGAAGCCAACCCGGGATACGCTCTGGGCCCGCGTTGTAGGCGGCCGTGGCCAGCGCGGGATGGTCGAAGTCTTGTGCGAGTTCACCAAGATAGTGCGTGCCCAACGCGATGTTCACGGCGGGTTCGCGCAGCGACTGTTGGCCACGCCAGCGTCGTGACGTGCGCTTGGCCACGCGTTTCGCGGTTCCCGGCAGAAGCTGCATGAGTCCGATCGCACCCGCACCCGAACGCGCATCGGGATCAAACAGGCTTTCGCTGCGTGCGATGGCCAGCGCCCAGCTGGTGTCGATGCCGGCGCCTCGTGCGCCGGCCGCGATCTCAGCCGCATGCGGCAGCGGGTAACGCCGATCCAGGTCGTCCCAGGCCTCAAGTGCCGCGAGCTGCCGAATGGCGGCGGCGTGCCAACCTTGCTCGTGGGCGAATGCCGCCGCAGCGGGGTAGTCGGCGACGCCCATGCTGCGCACGACCCGCTGCCATTCGCTCTGCGCGCGTGTGCGTTGATTGACGGCATCAAGTTCGACGGCGCGTTGCACTTCGAAGCGCGCGCCGATAGCGGCGATCGCATCAGCACTCACATCGAGTGATTGTGGTTGCAGCGCGTAGGTCTGCGCCAAGCGATCAGCGGCGAGGAACCCGTGATACGAGCGCTCCTGCGCCAGCGGTTCGAGCAAGCCGCGTCCCGCGTCCACCTGGCCGATCTCGATGAGTGCGACAGCTTCCCAGTAGCGCCAGCGCTCGCTGGCCTGGTCCTCGGCCGACATACGCGCGACCGTGCGCACGACATCGGCCCAGTCGCCCACACGCATCGCGGCACGCGCGCGCCACTCCAGCGCACGCGTGTCGGCCACGCTGTCGGGCAGGTTCGCGAGCAGGTTTCGCGCCTCGACGTGGTAGTCCTGCGCTGTGGCCAGTGCGATATGGCGTTCGAGTTGTGCTGCGGCCTCCGCTTCGAGCCCGCTGCCTGCGCGCAGTTGTTGCCAGAGCTCGCCCGCCCGCAACGGGTCACGAAGCGCCAGGCGTCGCAAGCCGTATTCGATCTGCTCGGCAGAGTAGTTCTTTGCACCGGCCCCAAGCACAGTGGCCGGGTCGCGTTGCATACGGCGCCAGCGCGCCACGGCGCCCTGCGGCCCCGGGCCGAGCAGGTCGGCGACGTAGGCGGCCAGAGAAAAATTGTGCGCCTCGATCGCAAGCTCAAGTCGGTCGCGGCGCGCCCGTGCGCCCAACGTACCGTCGTCGAGCAGTGCGTCGAACGAAGCGTCGCAGTAGCGGTGCTGGCTCGATGCCACGCGCCAGAGTTTCTCGGCGAGCGCGATCGTCGCCCGGTCGCGTTGGCGACCCTGGCCGGCGAGCAAGGCTTTGAGCTCCAGGCAGTCAAGTGCGGCGACGCCGGCCGCTGCGTAGTGCTGCGCGTAGAGTCTCCGGTAGGCCGACCATTGCTTCGTCGTGGCCAGGTGAATGGCATAGCGGTAGCGCAAGCGACGAATGGGTGGCAGCCCGTCGTGCGCCGTCATGAATTGCTCGAGTGCCTCAGGCGCCGTTAGGTCGAGCCGCGCCGAGAACCAGGCCGCGCGCAGGTCGGCCGCCAGCGGGTAGGTTTGCAGCGTGCGTTCCTCGTTGGCCGTGAGCGGCCAACGCCCGTCGAGTGCCTCGGGCCAGGCGCGCTCGAAGATGGCGCGGCCCGGCGGGGCCGTGTCAGCCGGCGCGTTCTTAGGGAGTGCGCCCGTGGTCGCAATGACCACGAGCGCAGCCCAGGCGGCGCGTCGCTGCGAGCGCCGCGCGCGTGGCATCAGCGCGAGAACTTGAGCAGCAGGCGGCGGCCGTTGCGACGGATCTCGAGGTACATGGGGCGGCTGCCCGCATCGCCGACTTCGCGGCGCAGGTCCTCGACACCCGAGATGGCCTCGCGATTCACATGCGTGATGAGGTCGCGCTCACGCAGGCCGCCCGAGCCATCGGCCTCTGCCGCTGGCGAATCGCTGGTCACTGCTGTGACAATCACGCCCGCGCCGTCGTCGGCGTCGGCAAACGTCGCGCCGCGCAGGCCAGGGCGAATCTCGCCGGCGTTGGCGATGCGGCCGCTGCTCATTTCGTCGAGCGTGGCGTTGAAGGTCTGTACTTTGCCTTCGCGCAGTGCCGTGATCGTTACCGCGTCGCCGCTGCGCATGAGGCCGATTGAGTTTCTGAGCTCGGCGGCTGAGTCGACCTTGTCGCCATTGACGGCAGTGATGATGTCGTTGATCTCGATGCCCGCGCGTTCCGCGGCCGAGCCCGGGCTGATGGACTGCACGAGCGCGCCCGTGACGTTCTTCAGCCCCAGCGCGTCGGCGTTGGTCGGGTTGACGGTGTCGATGACCACCCCTAGCAGGCCGCGCCGCACTTCGCCGTAGTCGAGCAGCTGGCGCATGATGCTGCGCGCCATGTTCGAGGGGATCGCGAAACCAATACCGACGTTGCCGCCGTTACTCGAGATGATGGCCGAGTTGATACCAACGAGCTCACCGTTGAGGTTGACGAGCGCGCCACCCGAGTTGCCCGGGTTGATCGAGGCGTCCGTCTGAATGAAGTCTTCGTAGCCGTCGCGGCTGATGCCGCTGCGGCCCAGTGCGCTGACGATGCCCGAGGTCACCGTGTGACTCAGGCCAAACGGGTTGCCGATGGCGATCACGAAGTCGCCCACGCGCGTGGCATCGGAATCGCCAAACGTGATGTCGGTCAGGTTGGTTAAGTCTTCTTCGGCCACTTTGAGCACAGCGACGTCGGTGCCCTCATCAGAGCCGACCACCGTCGCGTTGATCGTGCGCTCATCGACGAGCGTCACGATGATTTCTTCGGCGTTCGCGATGACGTGGTGGTTGGTCAGGATGTAACCGTTGTCGGCGTCAATGATGACGCCCGAGCCCGCGGAGCGCATCGGCCGCGAGTTTTGCCGGCGCCCGAAAAAGTCACCGAGCGGGTCACCATTGCGAGCGCGCGATGAAGATCCAGAGACCTGGATGTTGACCACCGCGGGCGAGACCTCTTCAACCAGCGGCGCGAGGCTGGGCAGTGCCTCGCCATCGACCGCAGCGGGTAGCGCGGCGGGGACCGGCGCGGCGGCAAGGGCGGCGGCAATGAGGGTCAGAGCGAGCGTCAGTTTCTTCATCTTGCGAAATCCTGGGGGGGGGGTTGAGTTCCTGCGGTGACGTAGGCGGGCTCGAATGGGCCAGCGTACCCCAACTGGGACCGGTGCGACGGGTCTCCGGTTCCTTATCACTGTCATTCGGTAAAAAGATGCGGTCGGTTTCTCGATTTCAAGGCAAAAAGTGCCGATTCGAAAGAATTCGGCTTTGTGGTCAATAACTTGGACATCACATTATCGAGACACAAGATATAGTGGTTATGCAGTTATGTCGTATGTAGCAAAAATTTAACGTTATCTTCAGTAACTTAGTTACGATAATTTTGTAAGCCATTGAAAAATAATACTAATAGCTCTAGTAAGAAGTACGGATTTTCTCTTGACAGCAACCCGGACGAGGCATAATCTACGTCTTCCAGCGCACAACATCTTGTGTCGCTGGCTAATAACGACAACCGGGTTAGCGGTCGGTCAGGGAGTACCCAACTGATTGACCCCGGGGAGCCTTTGCCCGCGAAAACTGTGGGTGTGTGTAGCAGCGAGTGTGTTCGGACGGGAACGCGCGGGTCAGACCCCACGCGCCAAACCACCTGCAGGGAATGTTGCGCCGACAATCTGGTTGCTTCGTGCAGCCCAGAGCCGCCCTGTGCGGCGAAAAAGAAGACCATCGTCGCCCTGTGCGGCGAAAAAGAAGACCAACCGCCCCGTGCGGTGAAAAAGAAGACAAGTAAACAGCCACATTTTTGGGGGTAAGTCACGGCATGAGCGTAGCCACTGATTCAGGGTCTAATGAGATGGCGGTCATCAACGATGTCACGGACATTCCGCTGCAGTCGACATCGCACGACATTTGGGAAACGAAGTATCGCCTCACTTCAAAATCGGGTGACGTCATTGACAGGAACGTCGACGACACCCACAAACGCGTCGCACGCGCACTGGCCAACGTCGAGATCGACCCAGAGGCTTGGTACGACCGATTCCTTTGGGCGCTGCGCTCAGGCGCCATTCCCGCCGGTCGCATTACGTCGAACGCAGGCGCGCAGGCACACAAGCCCGCGACCTCGACAATCAACTGCACCGTGTCGGGCACCATCGCCGATTCGATGGACAACATCTTGGGCAAGGTCCACGAAGCCGGCCTGACGCTGAAGGCCGGCTGTGGCATCGGTTACGAATTCTCGACGCTGCGTCCTAAAGGCGCTTACGTCTCCGGCGCGGGTGCCTATACCTCGGGCCCGCTGTCCTTCATGGATATCTACGACAAGATGTGCTTCACCGTGTCGTCGGCCGGGGGCCGCCGCGGTGCGCAGATGGGTACCTTCGACATCGGCCATCCCGACGCCGAAGACTTTATTAAGGCGAAGCGTGAAGACGGCCGCCTGCGTCAGTTCAACCTGTCGCTGCTCATCACTGACGACTTCATGAAAGCCGTGAAGAACGACGACGACTGGAACCTTGCATTCCCCGTCATCCGTCGCGAGTTCGAGCAGGACGGCGTGGACGTGACAGCGTTCATCGCAGCGCGCGGTGAAGGCTACGGCGACGACTACGTCTGGCGTGAATGGCCGGGCGAGGGCGACTTCATCGCGGACGGCGAAGGCCTCGTCGCCTGCAAGGTATACAAGACGCTCAAGGCGCGTCGCATGTGGGACATGATCATGTCGTCCACCTACGACTTCGCCGAGCCCGGCTTCGTGCTCATCGACGCCGT